>CALAGR010000356.1 GCA_937891735.1 uncultured Pseudomonadota bacterium
CCGACGAGGACCACGCGGCGGCGGAGCGCGAGCGGCTGGAGACTCAGATCGACGAGCTGGACCGCAAGGTCCGCCTCGCGGCCACGCACGCCATGAACGGCATGATGGACGCCGACGACGCGAAGGTGATCACCGCCCCGCTCGTGGCCCAGCGCGAGACGGCCCGCCTTCACCTCGCGGCGCTGCCGGCCCGCAAGGCGGTCCCGAGCAAGGACGAGGTGAACACCGACCTGTTCCGCGCGGCGGTGCTCGAAGCCTGGAAGCAGCGGCCGCTGGAGGAGCGGCGCGATGCGCTGGGCAAGGTGCTCGACACCATCACCCTCGACCCCGGCGGGGTCAAGATCCGATACGACGCGGCCGGTTTCTGCGGCCATGACCGGTCAGGCGCGCCGGTGTGTCCCCAGTACTCCCCGTCGGTGGCCGGGCCGAGCACGCGCGACACGGCAAGACCGGACTGGCCGGCGGCCCCGAACGCGATCTGGACGGCCTGCTTCCAGTCGATGAGCAGGAAGTCGGCTCCCGCGGTGCCCAGCTCCCCCGGATCGAGGCCCAGGGCGACGCCGAAGTAGTCGTCGTCGGCGGTCGTGTTGACCGTGATCTCGAAGGTGAAGGAGCCCACCACCGAAGACTGGATCGGCACCACGTAGAACGACGCGTTGCCGTTGACGGTCTCGGTGGCGCTCAGCCCGTCCGCCGCCACCGTCCAGTTGCCCGAGTTGCCGACCGTGGTGGGCGCGCCGAGGTTGAAGTTGAAGGGGCCGGTGCAGTCGAAGCCCGCCTCGATCTGGCAGGCAGCGTCGCAGCCATCGCCGGGAAGGACACCGCCGTCGTCGCAGGCCTCGGCGCCGACGACCGACTCGTCACCGCACAGTCCGTCGCACACGGACGGGTCGCCGGCGCAGGTCCAGCCCGTCTCCACGGCGCACGAGGGGCTGCAGCCGTCGGAGACGTTGCCGTTGCCGTCGTCGCAGGCCTCGCCGGAGGTGAGCACGCCGTCGCCGCAGGTCTCGGTGCACTCGGAGACATCGTCCGTGACGCGCGTGAACACCACGCCGGACTGCGAGTAGTCGTAGAACCCGAAGGAGCCCGAGGGGAAGGACCCGGTCAGGTCGAGCTCCAGGGAGCCGTCCACCCAGACCTGCAGGGTGCTGGCGGTGTAGTCCACGACGAACAGGTGCGGCGTGTTGTCCGACCAGCCTGTGCTGCCCAGGGTGGCGCCGCGGGCGATCTCGGTGAGCGCGCCGGTGTGGCTCCAGAAGTCGTTGAAGGTGGGCACGCCCGAGACCGTGGACAGGGCCAGCCCCTCGAAGCCCTGCACGCCCACGAACTGGTCCGCCTGCTTCCAGTCCACGAGCAGGTAGTCCGCCGCCGCGTTGGTGGAGTCGCCGGCGTTCATGCCGAGCACGAAGCCCACGAAGTCGTCGTCGCCGACGGTGGTGACCTCGACCTCGAACGAGATCGGCCCCGCCATCGGGTCGATGTTCCCCAGGACCACGCCGGGGTTGCCGTCGGTGCCGAAGGCCGCCGAGCCCGACGTGGACGTACCCCAGGGGGGCGCGCCGTAGGACTCCATGGTGAAGGCCGTGGTGTCGAAGGGGCCGGCGCAGAGCCACCCCGCCTCCACCGCGCAGCCCGCGTCGCACCCGTCCCCCGTGGCGGTGCCGCCGTCGTCGCACGCCTCGGTGGTGTCGATCACCGAGTCCCCGCAGACCTGGGCCCAGGCCAGCCCCGGAAGGGCACACGAAGCGAGCACGGTGACGGCGAACAGGAGTCGGTTCACGGAGACCTCCGGGGACGGGCGGACGGACCACCCTGGCGATGGCCACCGTACCGTGTCGGCGGGGCCCAATGCGAGGGTAGGCTGCGGCCCATGGGCACCAACAAGATCCGCCGAAAGACCAGCACGAAGAAGCCCCCCGACCCGGGCACGCCCCGCGTCGTGCGCACCCTGCGCCTGCGCAAGGCCGAGGCGATGGAGCTGCAGCGGCTGGCCAACGAGGGTGGGCTCGAGGACGCGAAGAGGCACCTGCGCACGATGCGCCCGAAGCTGGACGAGGCGGCGGTGCACGAGGTGGCGTGGCGCTGTGAGGACCCGCGGGGGCGCGGCGGGATCGAGACCGGCACCGACGCCCACGGCGACTACGCCGACCTCGCGATCACCGAATAGTTACCCGACCTCGAGCTGGAACTCGACGAGCAGGGCATCGACCTGTTCGACATCCAGCCCGAGGACCTCGCCGGCGCGGTGAAGGACCACGTCCTCGCTGCGAGTGTAGGTCTTGTCGGCCATCGCGAGCATGTACCAGTCCCGGAGCAGCGCGCGCTTCTCGTCCGCGTCGAGCAGACCGGGGAGGGCCGTCATCGCCATGCGCGCGGCCTCCTCGAAGCTCGGCGTGAAGTGCCCCTGCTCCGACACGAACCCCGCCGCCTCCATCCGGGCCCGCGGATAGACGTCATGCAGCAGCGCGAGCTCCCTCGGATCGAGGGCGCCGTCGGAGCCGATCACTTTCTGGGCGATGTGGTGGCCAAGGGCCAGGGTCAGCTGCGCGCGGGAGAACTCGCTCATGGGGACCTCGGGTGGAGACGAAACAGGCTAGTCGCAGGTCGGCGCGGTGGCCAGTGGTCAGGTCTCGGGGGCCCACCACCGGAGCTCGGGGTTGGCTCGACCGGCCGAGGTCTCGGTGATGACGACGATCCCCATGTGCACGAGCCATGGAGCCCAGATCGCGCCCGTCGCCAGGGCCATCGCGCCGAACAGAAATCCCATCACCACCGAGCCCAGGGTCTCCCCCAACATCGGCTTGGGCAGATGCACCAGGGCGTACAGGGCGGTGGTGACGGCGAGGGCGGGCCAGACGCCCAGGGTCGCGGCGAGGCCGAACAGCAGCGCTCCGCGAAACAGGTATTCGTATCCGAGCAGATAGATCGCCCAGGCGGCCCACCCCTTCAGGATCAGGCCGGGGGGCTGCACGGGCGCGCGGACCTCCGGCTGGGCGGCCTGCACCGAGGCGCTGCGCCCCGACCCCCACAAGATCGGTCCCAGGACCGCGAGGGCGCCGGCCGCGCAGGCCAGCGTGGTGAGGCCCGGTGGGGCGGCAAGCCCCTCAGCGACGGGATCGACCCCCGCGAGGACCTCGGCCGCGAGCATGCCCGTCCCGAGCAGCAGGCCCGCGAGGACCCGGCGGCGCAGTACGGCGGTGGTCTGCGCCTGGATCGCGGGCATGCCGGCGGCTTCGAGCCGAGCCTGCTGCCGGCTCGCCGAGAGCACGTAGTGCTTGATCGAATACAGCACCGTGGCCGCCACGAGCAGGACGACGGTCGGCAGCGCGGCCGGGTCCCAGGTGAGGTCGTGCATGAGCGAACCGTACCTGTGCCCGGTGGCATGGGCCCGGATCTTGCTGCACCCTGGGCCCACTTCGGACGCGGGACTGCGTCCGCCGGAGAAACCATGCGTACGCACCTCCTGATCACCTCCGCTGCCCTCGCCCTGCTCGCCACCGGATGCGGCGACGTCAACTCATCCAGCGGCCAGCTCGGGCGCTTGAACTACAGCTTGCACAGCGACTTCCTGGTCGACGGCGCGGCGCTCGTCGGCACCAGCATCCTCACCGGGCATCCGCAGACCATCAGGGTGGAGCTGACCGACTCGGGCGAGGACGACACGAGCAACCCCGAGGACATCGAGCACCGGGCGGTCCCCTCCGAGGGCGTCACGGTGGAGACCTGGGAGTCGAGCAGCGACGTGGGCTCCATGACGATCACGGTCACCACCCCCGGCGACTACGTGATCGAGTCGGTGCTCGACGGCAACGTCTTCGACTGGCTCACCCTGACCTTCGACAGCCCCACCAGCATGGAGCTCGTGACCTGGATCCGGCCGCCCAACGGGGAGGACTTCGACCAGACGAACGGCTCGCCGATCTTCACCGACGAGGGCGCGCAGGCCGCGTTCGTGCCGATCCCCCTCGACGCCGGCGGCGACCGGATCGCCGGGGACTTCGTGCCGGTGATCACCGCGGACCCCGAGTGGGCCGTGGTCACGGGCGTGAACGTGCTCGGCATCTACGAGCAGAACGTGGTCGTCGCGCGCTCGCCGGCGAGCGTGTACTTCATCGAGCCCGGTGAGATCTCGGTGACGGTGACGGACGACGTGAACGGCGTGGACGGAGTCGCCGTGTTCGACGTCGCGCCGGTGAACGTGCCCGTCGGCCGGTAGCGGGGGTCAGTCGCAGGCGGTGCGGGCGCCGGGGGCGACGCTGCAGCTCGCCTCGGCACCGAACAGGCATGTCACCTTCGCGGTCTTCCCTGCGTCCAACGACACCAGGGTCTTCGCCGAGGGGCTCGATCCGTGGCCCATCGCCACGGTGTGCTCACCCGGCGGCAGCTTGACGCCCTGGCGCGGGTTGGTCAGCGCGCGGGCCGTCTGCTGTTTGCCGTCGAGCCACACTACGGCCCCGGAGGGCCTGGAGATCAGCACCATGCAGCCCTGCGTCGCTGCGACCTGCACGGGCGGGGGCGCGGGAGTGGGAGCGGGAGTGGGCGTGGGAGCGGGCGTGGGAGGAGCATCGGAGGCAGACGCGGTGCTGGCTGCGCCCTCGTCGGCGCGGGGGGACGGCGTCGGATCGGATGCGGGGGCGGGCGTGGGGGCGGGCTTCGCGGCAGGGGTGACCGGCTCCGAGGGGGCCGCCTCGACCCCGATGTCGGCAGGAACGCCCATGCCGGGCAGGCCGTCGGTGACCGGTGCAGGAGGCTCGGGCTCGGGCTCGGAGATCAGCGCGAGCACGGTGATCGCGGCCAGCAACAGCACGATCACGCCGAAGAGCACGAGCAGCAGCCGGGAGGTCCTGTTCTTCTTCGCGGCGCCCATGCGCCTCATCTGCGTCGTCTTGCTCGACGGACGCTTGACCGTCGCGGTCTTGCCCGAGCGGGTCCTGCTCTTGCCGCTCTTGCCGGCCTTGGCGCTCGTGGCGACCTGTTCGGACTCCGGCGTCAGCGCGGTCACGTGGGGGTTGCTGACGATCTCGACGTCGGTGCCGGTGGTCTGCCTCAGGAAGGCGGCCCACACGGGATCCGTCCTGGTGGGCAGCCGGATCGAGCCGGAGAGGGGGGGAGGGCCCGCGTCGCCCAGGGGCGACACCTGCTCCAGCAGCACCAGGAAGGTCTCCAGGTCGGCCCCGCGGGCGATGAGCACCTCCGCCTGGCGCAGGTCGATGAGGAGGGCGCGGGCGTCCTGGTAGCGGTCGGCGGGCTCGCGCTCCAGCAGGCGACGGATGATGGGCACCAGCGGAGGGCACCAGTCGGCCAGCTCGTTCGCTTCGGCCTCGGCGTTGCCCATGGAGGCCTTGGCGAAGATCTCCGGGATCGAGCTGCCGAGCATGAGCCGCTGCCCGGTGGCCATCTCGTACAGGATGCAGCCCAGGGCGAACAGGTCGATGGGCGGGCCGAACTCGCGCTGGCCCTTCCAGATCTCCGGGGCGACGTACGCCGGAGTGCCCTTGAGCATGCCGGTGGCGGTGGCGGTGGCGTCGCCAACGGCCTTGGCGAGGCCGAAGTCGGCCACCTTGGCGAAGCCCGACCGGGCCAGCAGGATGTTGGCCGGCTTGAGGTCGCGGTGCACGATGGGCCGGGGCGTGCCGTCCGCATCGACGTGGTGGTGGGCGACGCCGAGGGCCTTGGCCACGTCCACGCCCACCTTGAGGACCACGGACGGAGGCATGACGAGGTCGCTCGCCGCCATGCGCTCGATGAGCTCGAGGAGCGTGCCCCCATCGACGTACTCGATGGCCATGTGGAAGACCGGCTCGGCCTCGATCCGCGTGATCCCGACGATGTTGGGATGGGAGAGGACCGCGACGAGGCGGGCTTCGGACAGGAGCTCCGCGACCCGTTCCTCGTCGTCCGTGGACTTGAGGAGCTTGAGGGCGACCTTCTTGCGAAACCCGAGCTCACCGAGCTCGTCTGCCAGCCACACCTCGGCAAACGCGCCGGCTCCGAGCTTCTTCTTGAGCTCGTAGCGGCCCAGCCGTTCGCCGTCGTGCCACCGGGCCTTCTTCGCGATCACAGCCTCCAGCAAACGCCTGAGGCAGGAGAATAGTTGAAGGGGCCCCCCCGTGCCGTCACGCCGCGAAGTCCGCCCCCTCGCGCACCCCCGCGGGCGTCGGGCGTCGTCAAGTCGCGTGCGGACGCGGTTGGCCGGCGGGCAGACCGGCGGATCGCTCAGTTGAGCCGCGCGTCACAGTCGATCGAGAAGTGGTTGTCCTCGTTTCCGGACGGGCCCCGCATCTGCACGCGCGTGGAGTCATCCTCGGACAGCATCCATTGGCCCCACCTCCCGTTCGGTTCGCTGATCGCGACGCTGCTGACCACGCAGGCGGGCCGTACTTCGAAGGTGCCGGTGGGCCAGGACAGCGTGTAGTTGCCGACGTCGTTGCGCACGCAGCCGAGGCCCGACGGCACCGGGCCAGCGGTGCGGTTCGGCGTGCAGTCGGTGGCGGTCGTGTAGACGAGCAGGCTGAAGCTGACGTTCCTCTGGACGTCGTCGAGGCGCGCCTCGGTCTCGTCCAACTTGTCCTGGACCTCCACCAGGCGGGCTTCGGCAGCGGCCAGGTCGGCGTCCATCGCCTCCAAATCTGTCCGGACGGCGGCCAGGCCGGTGTCCGAGCTCTCCGTCAGGGCGTCGATGTCGGCGTGGATGCCCTCCTGGGCCAGCTCGAGCGAGTCGACCCGCGCCGCGAGTGGGTCGCCGGCTGTGGGTTCTTCGGGGCAGGCGGTCGTCGTGATGATGAGAGCGGCGAACAGACAGAGGTGTGTCGGTCTTTGCATTGACTGCTCCGGTTGGGAGGCGCGATCACGACCGGGAGTTCATCCCCCCCACTGTCGGCGATCGCCTGAACTTCGCCATCCCCCGATCGGGGGATGCGTGCGTCGAGCGGACCTCCCTGTTCTGGGGGTGTGCCCGCCAGCCACCCATTGCGGCAGCAGCATCCCCCGCGCAGGGGATGGTCGAACAGCTGGCCTGGTGGTCGAGTTCTTCGACCTGATCAGACGCGACACCGCCGCGGCGCGGCGAACGGAGAGTCCCATGCCCTCAATCACGACCCCTGGAACCACACCAGTCCGCCTGAGCTGCCGCGCGAGCGTCGCGGTGCTCCTGCTCAGCATCGTGCCCGCCATGGGCTGCCCTACCTACACCGCCGAAGACATTGACGAGATCGGCCGGGGCAACTGCACCGACGCCGAAGTGCGCGGATATTGGCGCCAGAACACGTTCATCCCAGACTGGAACCACGAGACGATGAACTTCGACAGGTTCTGCGGGGTCAAGTTGAAGCAAATCGGGTGGGCAACGGATCCGGAGGAGGACGGCCACTATCGGCAGAACGGCTCGGAGATCCTGATCAACGCTGGCAAGTACGAAGACCGCATCGGGACGGTCGACGGCGATGAGATGAGCCTGACCTGGGACGACGGGAGCAGGTCCGAGGAACTGGTGTTCATTCGTGAGGGTTCGCTCGAGAAGGGAGAGGTCTTGTTCTACAGCCGCGCGGATCTGGCCAATGTCGTGGTCGGGGTTGGGTTGGAGCAAGGCGTCGTCAATGAAGGCCAAGGCCCGGCCCCCACGAGCTGTGACGACGTGGCTGAGGAAGACAGGGTCCTGGTCGTGGACGCTGGGGTTCAGCGCATGACGATGCGCCTGTACGCGGAAACGGACCTCTTCCGCGCCGATGAAGTCCTGGTCGTCTCGGGCGGATGCACGATCATCGAAGTCACGCCCTGACCGACCAAGACCTCAGCGCCCTACTGCGCGCAGCTCCCGGCGGCGGACTGGAGGCACGTGCTGCCATCACAGACGTTGCAGCTGGGCACCGGGTGGCCGTCGCAGAGCTCCGCGATCTCCCAGGTGCAGGTCTCCATGTCGCACCGCCACTTCACGGGGTAGCCCTGGTAGTCGTTTCCGCCGCACAGCCCGATGCCGCCGCCGCATGGGTCGCCGGGCCGGGCGTTGCTCCGGCTGACACCACCGGAGCAGCCGCCGCCCCCGGTGTCGTCGTCGTCGCCCCCGGCGCCCCCGGTTCCTCCGCCCCGCGAGCCGCAGTCCGAGCAGTCGGTGCCGAGGCCGCAGATGTCGTACAGAGCACCTGCACCTCCGTCGTCGCACTCTCCGTCGTCCGAGGTGGCGCAGGTGTCCGAGCAGGACTCGCCGCCAAAGATCGGACAGCCGGTTCCGAGCAGCAGGGCGCCGAGCATGAGTGACGCCGCTGCGGCGAGGAAGAGAGAACAGGTGACGACTGGACGCATCGAGGCTCCGGGTGGAGGGCGTTGAGAATCCAGGTCACGCTATCCGCGGGCACGTCACACGCATCTCCCCCGCCAGGGGGAGGGCCTCAGGGGACCGTCCAGAGCACGCGGAGCGTCGTCCACTCCAGCTCCTCGTCGGAGATCGTGAACTCGATGGGGTGCTCACCTTGGGGGAGGGAGAGTCCTTCGGCGATGTACTCGTCGCCCTCCCAGCGCCCGTGCATCCTGGGCACCAGGTCCACGCCTGGGCCCCGTCGGTAGGTCACCCTCAGCGAGCCCTTGTCGATCGGGACTCCCGCCCCATTGGGACGCGCCACCAAGACGAGGCGGAAGGGATCCTCCCCGGGCTCGCCAAGAGGGGCCTGGAGATGCAGGGTCGGACCGCTCAGATCAGGGGTCGCCGCTCCGCGGGTCGCGGGGGAGTCCAGTGGCGCTGCGGCTTCCTCCGCGGTCACGAGCGTCGCTGTGGTCGGGGGCCAGATCAAGGCGGTCACGAGCGCCGCCACCAGGGCAGCCGAGGCGAGGGCAGCCCAACCGGGTCTCCGACTCCGCTGTCCGGACGCCTCGCCGCCAAGCTCACGAACGAGCCCGGCGCCGCGGGCGGCGAGGTCCCCATCCAGCTCCTGAACGTCCGCCACGGCGGTCTGGAGGCGGTCGAGGGCGTCGTCGCCTCCCTCGTCCAGCCAGTGATCGACAGCGTCCGCGACGCCCGGCGGCAGCTGGTGGTCGTCGCTCATGCGTCCTGCCCTCCTGTCCGCTCCAGGACGGCGGCTCGGATGTGGGGCAGGAGCACCTGGGTCACCCGCATGCGAAGGGCAGCCGGTGTACGCAGACGGCCGATGGTGACTTCGAACTCGACCCGCCCAGGCCCTGCATCCACCTGGCCTGCCGGAACCAGGCGGGGCACGAGCTCCTTGCTGTCTGGGTCTCGGGTCGTGCGAGGATCGAGGTCCTCCGCCAGGGCCCGACAGACCGCAGCGGCGCGACGGTCCGCCAGGGTCGGGTCATCCTGTCGCCGCGCCGTGCCCGCGACGCGGAGCTGGATGGTCGGACAGACCCGGAGGACCCGCGTGACCCCCTCGAGAGACTGTGCATCGTGCAGCTCATCGTCGTTGGGCTCAAACCACACGATGTCTGGGACCTCCACCGGGAACTGCTCGCACAGCTCGGTCCAGGGCACGCGCGCTCCGTCGCTCGTGTGCTGCATCCACTCCTCGAAGAGCGCCAGATCCTGGGGACCGTAGCCCTCCAGGATGGCCGACTGGATGGCAGGCATCAGGCGTCGCAGCTCGATGATCGACTCCATGGACTCCGTCGGGTCTTCCGCCACGTCGGGTGGAACCGCCCGCAGATCGACCGGCGCAAACCGGCGCCGTCGGTCGATGGCGGCGTTGCGAACGAGGGTGATGTAGAAGGCGCGAAAGGGGAGATCTCCCCGGCTCTGTCGGGCCGGGTCCCACCGCCGCAGAGCGTGGACGAACTGCTCGTCCGCGAGCCCCTGCGCGTCCCCGACTGGCGATGGGCCGTCCCGCAGAATGCGCGCACCCACCGCGACCGCGAGACGCTGATACCGCCGCCAGAGGGCCTCTGCCGCTCGTTGATCACGACGGGTCAACCACCTGCGAAGGAGCGACTGCTCGTCGAGTCGGTCCGGATTCCGGCGGATGAGGTCCACCGCGGACCAGTACCACAACGACTCATCGCAGAGGCCAGATGGGCTCGAGGAGCCGCCCGAGCTCCAGGCGCGTGCCGACGTCGAGTCGCTCGTACACAGCCTTGAGGTGCGTTCGAACGGTCTCGCGCCCGATCCCCAACTCCAGCGCGATCTCGTCCACCGTGACCCCGACCGCTGCGCTGGCTGCGACATCGAGCTGTCGCGGGCTGAGGTCGGCCGGGATGGGCAGCCCGAGCGCGTGGCCGGCCCGGAGGTGCACGAGCACCATGCCCGGAACGGGTCCCGAGAGCCGGACCAGCTCAAGTTCGCCATGGCTCGTCCAGGTCCGCTCGCTGCTCTCCGGCCCCTCCACGAAGGCCCGTACGGTGTGCTCGAGAGCCGGCATCAAGCCCGGGGTGTTGAGCCACGCCTCCGCGTCGCTGCACGTCCAGACCGTGCCGTGGTCCGGCTTCATGACGAGCCACGCGGACTCACGCGGCAGGACCCGGTTCGTGGCGCAGGACGCGACGATCCGACCCATGGTTGCGAGCCACGCCTGGCTGAGTCCGGACCTCCTGACGTAGATGCGAAGAACGTAGGCGGGAAGCCTGTAGCTTCGTAGTAAGTGCGGAATAGTTAATGGCCCGCATTTGTCCGGTAGAGCCTGATTCGGCGTACCATGCGGCATGCACCTCCCGCCACGGT
>CALAGR010000357.1 GCA_937891735.1 uncultured Pseudomonadota bacterium
TTCCCGTGGGGCTCGTCGTGGCAGGACGCGCAGTCCTGGCTGGCCCCCGTGTAGTCCTGCGGCGCCTTGTCGTGGCACTCGGTGCACTCGATCTGGTGCTCACCGGTCAGCGCGAAGCCGGTGGACTGGTGGTTGAAGGTGTCCTCGGTGAGCTGGACCAGCACGAAGTCGCGGCCCTTGTGATCGCTGTGGCAGGTGTGGCACGCGTCCCCGAGGTTGGCGTGAAAGCCCTTCCCCGCGGTCACCTGGTCCGACACCCGCTCATGGCAGCCCATGCACTTGCCGACGGAGAGCCCGGAGCCCGCCGTGTGACACGACGTGCACTTCAGGATCGAGTCCAGATCGGCGTGATCGGCGGCCAGGGGTCCCGGCGACACGAAGCCTCCCAGGCCCTGGGCCGACGCGGAGCCCGCGCACAGGATCCCGAGGACGGCGGCCAGGACGGCGACCATCAGCGATGAAGGGGTGCGGTTCATGCGGGTGCAGGGGCGCTAGAGCGCGCCCTCCAGGGCCAGGCGGGCGGAGGTCAGCAGGTCGGCCTCGAAGGCGGCCAGCAGGGTCGGGTTGGACGTGTCGCTGATCAGGATCTCACCGCCGACGACGGTCCCCAGATCGGGGTCGGCGTCGGCGAACCACAGGTCCACGTCGAACAGCAGCGCGAAGGCGTTGAGGGCGTCGCCCAGGACCTCGTCCCCTTCGACCTCCACCTCGAACTCCATGGCGGACTGCACCCGAAAAGGCACTCCGGCGGTGCTGATGCCCTCGACCAGCACCGTCAGGCCGGCCAGATCGCCGGTGCCCGTGACCTCGGTCTCGAGCTCCAGGCCGCAGATGGCGTCGATGCCCAGCTCGATCTCGCTCAGCTGCAGGCCGGCGAGCAGATCCACGTCGAACGGTCCTTCGTAGTCGATCTCGTCGTCGTCACCCTGGGCGTCCGCGCAGGTCTTGAACTCGATCTTCTCCAGGAGCAGGTGGGCGGAGGTCACCTCCTGCACCCCTCGGGCCCCGGAGATCGTGCTGCCCTCGCCGCTGACGGTCAGACCCGCGCGGAAGGCGTTGCCGCTGTCGGTGCCTCCGCCGCCCGGGTCCGGGACGCAGGAGGTCATCAAGAGCAGGCTTCCAAGGACAAGCAAAGGGGCTTGGTCACGCATCGTCGTCTCCTTCTTGGCTGGGATCCTGCTCCCGATCCGTCAACGGGAACAGCTGAAAGGCGAAGTGGTAGACGGCCTCGGGGCCGTCGCCGGCGCCATCGAGCTGCAGCACCTCCTGGCGGAGCTCGAACATGCGCTGCTTCATGTAGCGCACCTGGGGGGCCGTGAGGCGCAGCGTGACGCCTCCCACCTCGCGCTCGTCCAGGGCGACCTGATCCATCGCAGCTTCGGCCCGGTGCAGCATCTGCTGGTGAAAGCGGCGCAGCGACAGGAGGCGGAGCTGGGGGCCCGTGGAGAGCAGCGCCTCGGCCTGCTGCAGGGTGCCGTCGGGGCGGCGGGTGAGCAGCCCGAGCTCCAGGAGCAGGGACACCGCCTCGCGGGCCTCGCTGCTCTTGATGGGCGGGAGCAGCTGCGCCCCGATCCACGCGGGATCTTCGATGAAGTCGGCGCGGGCCACGAGCTCGCGGATGGGCACGCAGTACCAGCGCGCGTAGTAGTCGTACTGGCTGCGCTCGAGCTTGCGGGTCTCGCGGTAGGGCGGCAGGGAGGACAACACCTCGTACCAGCGGGCGCGCTCCTCGGTCGAGTGGGCCTGGTTCATGCGGACCAGGGCCTGGAAGTACTTCGCCTCCTGGGGTCCCAGGTCCAGGGCCTTGGCGAACCGCGCGGCCGTGTCCTCGGTCAGGTTGCGGTCGCCGTCGATGACGTGCTTGAGGTAGCTCGGCGAGCCCAGGCCGGCCTTCTTGCTGAACCACCGGTAGCTGTGGGACGTGCTCTGGGCGCGCAGCCAGGCCCACGCGTCCCGGAGCCACACCCGGTACTCGAGGTAGTCGTAGATGCTGGGGAGTGGGTGAGTACGCGCCACACCGGAAGACTAGGCGCTACAAGTCGCCCTGGCACACCATTGCGCGAGAATCCGTACCCGGGTGAGTACGGGTGAGTACGAAGCCGTGTGAGTACGGCATCCACCGCGGGACCTGCCCCGAAGGAGGCTCGACCTCCTGCACGCGTGGCTCCCCTTCGACGTTGCGCGCGCCGTCCTCGCGTTCCGGCTCAACATCGGCATGACCGTGCCCGAGGGACGGCGCTACACCACGACGTCGCTGAGCTCCCCTGGTACCGGCCACGTCCTTCTCGAAGCGCCGCCGCGTGCGCGACCGCTGCCTCGGTCAGACCCTGGACACGATCATCTCTCCGCGAGAATGGTGCCTTCGTCCATGTGGCAGAGCCGGTCGAGGGTCACCGTCTCTGCCAAACGCGACAGGGGTGCAGTGGCCGCCGCCCACAAGTCGTGCAGGGCGCAGGGTACGTCGGCAGAGCAGTCGCGGTCTCCCAGGGCGCAAGCGGTGGGCTGCCCGTCACGGTCTGTCACCGCGCCGACCACGTCCGCGATGAAGACCTCTGCGGGTGGGCGGGCCAGGCGGTAGCCGCCGCGGTGGCCACGCTCACCCTCGATCACACCAGAACGCCCCAGCTGTTGCAGCACCTTCGCCAGAAACGCGGGCGGGATGCCGGTCGCCTCAGCGATGCCCCTGCCGCTGGCGCGCCCCTTGTCGTGCTTCTGAGCCAGGAACAGGCAGGCGGCCAGCGCATAGCGAACGGTCAAGGGCAGGTCGGTGATCATGGTTCTTCTCGCTGGATGGTCTCTTGTGGGGCCGCGCGGTGGGCCGGAGCGAAAGAGGACCTTGGCTTGCACCGGGGAACCCTCCACCACCTCGCCCTGTGGCGCCCGAATTGGGGGAGTGGATCGGCCGGTGGGACTACAGCGTCTGGATGTAGTCCATCAGGTCCTGGATCTCCTGCTTGGACAGGTGGCTGGTCCCCCCGTGCGTGTCGGGGATCCCGTCCCGTTCGTTCCGGCCCACCTCACCCGGACCCAGCGCGGGGTGGCCCGGGGTGCACAGGACCTCCCGCAGCCCCTTCGCCAGCCCGTGGTGGAGCATCGAGTCCGCGCGGTCCCAGAGCCCGCGCAGGCTCGGAACGCCGAAGTCGACCTCCATCAGGTCATCGCACGCATACGGATCGGCGTCGCAGACCGCCGCGTCGCACACGTCTTCGCACTGGTCCATCCCAGCGCGGGGGAACGCCGCCAGGAAGCCGGTCGCCAGCAGGTCGAGGTTGTTGCCCAGCTCGTCCCGCAGCGGCGACACGACCGGGCCCATCGTCAGCGGGACGCCGAGGCCGCCCACGTCCGTGGAGACCGCGAACGTGGGCGCCGGGTGGCAGGCCGCGCAGCTGGTGTCGTGCCCCTCGAACAGCGCTTGCCCCCGGCGGACCGAAGCCCGGTCTGCGTCGTTGGGGTTCGGCAGCAGGCCGGTGTCCTGCATCAGGAAGAGCCCGAGCGCCCGCGTGATCCCGTCGAAGTCCAGGGGCACGGTGTTGCGCTCGTCGGTGATCGGGTCCTCCCAGTACAGACCGTCCCCGAAGCTCCGGCTCCGCCCGATCATCTCCTCCATCCGCTCCAGGTAGAACACGTCACGACTCGGCGCCGACGTCGGCCGCGGGGCGGCGTGGGTCATCGGCCCGGAGCGGGTCGCGTTGGCGCCGTTGGTCGAGTACGGGTTGGGCTCCTGGAGGCACTCGGGCGGCGGGTCGGTGCTGCAGCCCGGCGGAGCACCATCGGGCCACAGCGTGTAGTCGCTGCAGCAGAAGTTCTCGATGCGCGCGAACTCGTTCATCACCGGCACGAAGTTGGACTCGTCCATCGCCGACTCGAAGAACCAGGGCCTGGTGTCGGCGGCACCCCGGTAGTCCATCGTCTGCCGCAGCCCGACGCCCACCGCGCGGCTCAGCGGCATCGAGAACGCCTTGTCGATGTTGCCGCCTTCCCGGTGGCAGTGCTGGCAGGTCTGGTCTCCATCGACGGTGAACGGCGCCGTGACGAAGTTGAACAGCTCGCCGATCTCGGCGTCGGTGGCGGGAAAGGGACCGCCGGAGAGGTCGCCCACCAGGGTCTCGTGGAGCAGGGCGCCCGACCGGTCGTAGATCCCGACGGTCTCGCTCAATCGGTGGGCCACCACCAGGCGGTTCCCCGCGACCGCGATCCCGTGGGGGTTGTGGCCGACCGTGGAGTGGATCGGTCCCACGACGAGGGTGGAGGTGGCCCGGTCGAGCTCGAAGGACTGGATCTGATCGCTCCCGGAGTAGCTGACCCAGAGCCGGTCGCCGTCCATTGTGAGCTGCTCGGGCAGCGCCCCCTGCACGATCCAGGTCTCAGGCGGAGGCAAGAGCTCCCCCCGCCGCGTCGAGTCGTCGGGATCGACGTCCCGGTAGTCCTTGCAGCAGATCGTGTCCGACGTGTAGCGCGCCAGTTCCTCCCCCGTGGACAGGGAGTAGAGCGCCAGCTCGTTCTGCAGATCCTGGAAGTTGATGTTGGGCGTCCCGTCCCCGGGCACGCCGTCGTGGTCCGTGTCCGGGCCGTCCAACGGCTGGTGGTGGGTCGAAGCCGACAGCGTGGCCACGATGACGATTTCCCCGGAGATGACGACGTCGTTGACGGGAGCCCCCACGTCGATCCGAACCCGCTCCGCCCGCGACGCGACGTCGATCAGGGACACCGTCAGCCCCGTGAGGCTCGCCACCGCGACCGTGGTCCCCGCCGGGTCGATCGCGATGTCTCGGGGGTTGGCGCCGACCGGAACGCCCGGCTCCAGCCGGCCGGTCACCTCCATGCGGGCGCCATCGACCTCGACCTCCCACACGGCGACCGCGTCTCGCCAGCGGTTCGTGATCCAGAGCTCCCGGCCGTCCGGCGTCCAGGCTCCCTCGATCCCGTAGAACTCCGCGGGGATCTTCTGGGTCACCCGGCCCGACTCCGTGTCTATGACGCTGACGTAGTTGCTGAAGCGGTTGAAGACCACGAGCAGCCGACCGGAGGGGTGCAGGGCCAGCCCGGTCGGGCTGGATCCCACCTCGATCCTGCGGCGCACCTCGCCCGTGGCCACGTCCACCTCCACCACCTCCCGGCCGAACTCGTCGGCGCTGCCCTGAAGGCTCACCCAGGCGGTCGCCCCGTCGGCGGATGTCTCGATCTCCAGGGGGTTGTCGCGGTGGGGCTGCACGGCCCACAGGGGGTCGTCCGAGCCGAACGGATTCGGGTAGGGCTCGAGCTCCCGCTCCCACCCTCCGCAGCCTGTCGCGAGGATCACCAGGAGAACGCTGGTCGCCGCGGCCCTCATCGACCGTCCTGCGCGCTGTCGTCGTCGTCGCCGGGGCAGATCGGCTCTCCGTCCGCGTCGATGCAGGGATCGTCATCGACGAGCAGCACCGTGGCCTGGCAGGTGGCCTCGCGTTCGACGCCGGTCACCTTGACCACGACCTCGGCGGCGAGCCCTGCGTACAGGCTCGGTCCCTCGCTGTTGTCGAGCCGGAGCGCCACGGTCTCCGACTGGGCGCCGCCTCCCGCGCGGGAGAACCGCACGTCGGGCACGGCGCGCCCGAAGGGCTCGAAGCCGTCGATGGAGATCCGCGCCGCCACGTCCCCGACCTCTGGGCAGTCGTCGTCGCCCCGGATCGCGGCGTCGACCCACAAAAACCCCTGGAAGCCGAAGATCAGCTCCGCCAGGGTGCCCCCGGACGGCTCGATGTCCACCCACTCGTCGTCGGGCGTGAGCAGCCCGAGCTCACACGTGAAGGGGAGCAGATCGTCGTCGTCGGACGTGGGGCAGCCGACCGCGACGAGCGCGAGGAGGAGGCAGGCGGCCGTTGGGAGATCAGAACTGGGCATCGACTCCGGCTCCGATGAGCCAGGCGTTCCGGCGGGGCGCCTCGCTGTAGTTGGGGTAGCGGTAGAAGATGTGGGCCACTCGGGCGCTGGGGCTGAGGCGGCTGAGCTCACCCACGGCGAACCACGACCACTCCCCGCGCAGCCCGATCATCAGGTCGTACAGCCCGCTGAGCTCCCGGTCGCCGGTGAGCCACGCAGGAGGCGCGTCGCCGGCCCCCGTCGCGCCGTAGTCGTCGCGGTAGAAGCTGGCTGCGCTCTGCCAGGTGAACCGGCCCGTGGCCCGGAGCAGCAGTCGCTCGCCAAGCAAGGCGACGGCGAGCGACACGTCCCCGGTGTGAGCCTGGATCCGCCAGCTGTCGTAGGCGAATCGGTAGCCGCCGTGCAGGGCGACGCTCGGGCCGAGCGCCTGACTGAGGCGCAGCGCCGCAGCCCCCCGGAGGCGTCGATCCGGGTGCTTCTCCCTGAGCGTCACCTCGCCCACCCGCACGTATCGGTAGGGGCTGGCCTGGCAACCAAAGCTATCTCCACACACCGAGGCCCCGCCCGAGGCGAGCACCGACAAGCGGGTGGACCGGCCCAGGATCTGGGTCCAGGACAGGTCGAGCTCCTGGGTCATGCCGGAGTCGTGCAGGGGCTCTCCGGTCGCGGGGCTGGTCCGCTCGATCCGCAGGCGCCAGGTCGCGGTCAGGCGCGCCATCTGGCGCAGGGCGTCGGCCCCGAGCGTGACCGACGGACCGTGAGCCACGAAGTCGGACTCCAGGGTGGCCATGTACGCCGCCCCGAGGGTGACGCCCCGGGCGACGGGCCCGCGCAGCCCCAGATCGACGGCGTGGCGGACCTCCTCGAACCGGGTGGCCGAGGAGACCACATCCACCGTGGGGGTCGCGCCGGAGAGGATGTTCACGAGGTAGCCGGCGTCGATGAACCCCTCGCCCGCTGGGATCGAGGTCCGGCTCGATGGGGAGACGACGACGATGTCCCCGTCCCGCACGCCCCGCGAGCCATCCGCCCAGGCGAC
>CALAGR010000358.1 GCA_937891735.1 uncultured Pseudomonadota bacterium
CGATGGCCCCTGGGCGCCGGACGGGCATGGACCGCGTCCATGAGAGTCGACCAACGCCTGACGTCACTACTCGCACCATCGACAACACCAGACTCGATACGCCTACTCGACTCGATTCACTGAAGCGGCCTCGAGGAGAAGATATGAGCTTGATTCAGGCCTAGTGGAAGAGCAGGTAGATGGCCGCGGCCGCGCCGGCGATGCCCATGATGCCCGCAATGAGAGCGGGCCAGCGGCCCGCAAGCGCAGCGATCGGCGAGAGCCCCCGGCCCCGACCTCGACGGTCTCGCCACGGTCGACGGACACCGATGCTCGCGGCAACAAGTCGTGCAATCTGCAGCTGTTCCTTCGGCTCCGCGATGGCGTAGTCATGGGCCAGCAGTGAGACGAGGTACCTAGCCAGGGCCTGCCGGCGGACCTGCCCGTTCGCGCTCTGCTGTTGGACCAACCCCTGGAGCGCCTCTTCGAGCGCCCCGACTGTCTGACCGAGTTCGGAGAGCGCATCTTCGAGCGCGGCGAGGGCGCGAGCATCGCGCTCCTCCTTGACCGCCCACATCGCCCCCTTGAGGAGCAGGCTGGCGCCAAAGGTGTTGAAGGCGGAGAAGGCCGTCAAAGCCCCCCGAAGCATGTCCCCGTACCACGTCCGCTCCTCGATCTTCTGGTACATGCGCCGGACTGGGACGAACTGCGCGACGGCTGTGGTCTGTGCTTCAAGCATGCACCGGGAGGCCTCGAGCGTGGTGCGGGCGCAGGCAGCGTGCTCCTTCAGCAGGCGCTCCTCGGCGTCTGGAGGCCGGACCCAGCCCAGCTCGGCGCCTGGCTTCCAGGTGCGTCGAGCGACTGTGGCGATCCGCGCTGCTTCGGTCCAGACGAATACGGGTGCAGACGAGAGCGCCTGCTTGAGCCCACCGGCGATCTCACCCGTCCCTCCAGGGGGTGAAAGCCGGCGTTCCAGATCCGCGCGGCTGGCGGCTGCCCGCGGACCATCGTCCATCTCCTCGAAGGATGGGGCGGGCTCTTCGAGCACTTTGAGGTGGTCCCTCAGCACGGAGACCATGCGCGATGAGGCTTGCCTGAGTTCATTGGACGTCAGGCTCCCATCCATCAGCCCCAGGGCGAAGTCCCGGGCCATCGAAGGGTCGCCACCACCCAGCGCCTGGCTCAGCGGGTCGGCTCCCTCGCAGGCTTCGCACTCGGCGGACCAGACCGGGTAGCGCGCACCGCAGGGGCAACGGACCGTGGGAGTGGGTCGCTCTTTGTCGTCGAGGGCGTCGCTGCACAGGACTTCCAGTGGCACTTCCGAGAATGCGAGCTGCGGAGGCGGAGCCGTCGAGGGCCGAACGACGAAGCGGCCGGAGGCAACTGGACTGGCGGTGAGCGCGTCGGCCCACGCGATGGGCCACCCGGGATCGTTGGAATCGACCGGCTCTGCCGTCAGGGTTCGACCTGTGCTCGTAGTTTCTCGAAAGATGCGCTGTGGCTGCGTTTGGCCAGCTCTGATGAGCAACACGGGAAGCTCGTCAGGCGCCGGGCCAGCGCCTCGCGCCCACTCTGTTACGCCTTCGTTGCGTCGTAGATAGGCCACGGGTTGCCCGAGCCCGGGCAGGGCTTGAACCGCCAGCACCTGGATGGTCACCGTCATGCCGACACGCGCGCTTCGAGGAGCGAGGCGGTCTGTGGATAGAGCGCGGCAAAGGCCGGTGGATTGGACTTGAACTGGGCGATGGCTTCGGCGCAAGCCTCAGAGCCACGCAGGTCAGGAGAGTACTGCTCCAGAAATGCGGCTCGATCCTCTGCGAACCCCTCGGTTGCGATGGAGTCGAGAAGGTCGGCCTTGAGCTCTGGATTCGTTTCCACCACGTGGTGGCCGATCTCGTGGTGCAAAGTGCTCCACAATTCTTGGCTGTTCCCGTGCAGGTTGATCTCGGCCCCCCCCGGCCCGATCGACCAGTCGCCGAGATGGCTCGAGGCGGGCACGACGGCATCGTGGGTGTAGGCGATCTGGTTGAGGTGGGCCAGGGCCTCCGGGGGATAGCTAGCGACACCTAGCGACACCTTCGCTGATCAACCGCGGGGCCGTCTCTGGGCTGGGGACCAGGAGTTCGACGACCTCGCCGCTCGGCAAGGTGGCGAACATCGATCGAGCAGCGTCCGTCGCCTCCATAGCGCCCGAGCCGCCCTCCACCGGGCCGGCGACCTCCGCCAAATCCTCCGGCGCTGGAAGCTCCGCGAGCTCCATGAGCCACTCCGGATCAAACTCCGGCAGTTCGGCGGCCTCGAGCAGCTCTCCGAACGCGCCGCCCAGGGTGTCGAAGTCACCCAGATCGAGCAGGTCCGAGAGTCCCTCGAACAAATCAAAGAGTTCGTCCATTTCAATCGCAGGACGCTCTGGCGCACAACGGATTGCGCCATGAGCCGTGCCACATCCCTCCAGTTGCAACGATACCCAGGACCAGATGATCGTGGCCAGGGGAATCAACCTCCCGCTGAACCCCGGAAGACTCGGGGCGCTTTGCTCGACAGCGCCAGAGGCCTGGCTGCCGCGAGCAGCTCACGGACCCACTGCAGACTCGGCGGGCCGCCGCTTTGGATTGGACCACGAGAGGCCCCGCTACCACCCGGGTAGCGGGGCCTCGGTCGTTCTGGCGCGCCCGGGGAACTCCGTCGGACTCCAGGGTGTGCGTGGGCAGCAGATGCACCATGGGCGTACGGTGTTGGCTGGAGGTGATGGTGGGTAAGTTCGACAGTTCGCTCACGCGGGTCCAGCCCGCATTCTCTGCGCTCAAGGCGCGTCCGGCGCCGTGGGTCGAGGATCTCGTGGCCCTTGGGAGCCGCGCATCGGTCGTTGATCTGCCGTCAACGCCAGGGTGGGCTGGCGCGCCCACGGCCGATCCCGTGCGCTTCGAGTATCCGTGCGCATCGCCAGTCGAATATGCGCGCTGGCTCCTCGACGATGTGGTGCGGAACGGGCGCGACCCGAACGTGTTGACCGCCTACGGGCAGGCCACGCGTTCAAAGCGACAGGCTCTCATCGACGGAGTCGGAGGACTCGTGAGTGAGGCGCACATGCGGCTCTCGGCGCCCGGCGGCAACCGCGGTCGCGGCTGGCACCTCTTCGAAGGCACCACGATGGTCGACTGCGCGCTCTTCTTCGAGGCCGTGACCGTCTTCATCGAGGGCAAGCGCACCGAGCAGCACCTCACCACCAGCACGACCTGGCACGGCGAGCGGCATCAGGTGGTTCGCAACCTCGATTGCCCTCGATTGCCTGCGGGTCGAGGTGCCACGCGCGGGCCGTTGGTACGTGCTCACCGTGGTCGATGAGGAGAATCAGACCCTCGTGGCTGACGCGACGGCGCTCGACAGCGACCGACATGCGTTCGTCGGGGCCCTACCTCATCTGAGCGCAGCGGAGGTTGACGAGGTGAGGGGCCACTACCTCGGCTTCACGACGTGGCAGCGAATCCGCACCAGCTTCGGGCTGCCGCCATACCCGGAAACCGTGCCGTAGCCCCCGAAACGGTCACGACCACCGGAGCCTCTGGCGGGCCCGAAGGACTCGGCCACAGACCACAGACCTAGGCAGCGCAGCGCCGGCAGATCTTCGCTGGCGTCGTGTTCGTCGTCTTCTTGCAGAAGTCGCACCACGCATCCCCCTCCCTGCCCTTTGCGCAGTCGCGGCAGATCCAGGCGATCGAGGTGTTCGTCGTCTTCTTGCAGACGTCGCACCAGTCATCCCGGTTGGACCCCACCGCGCAGTGGGTGCAGATCTGGGCCATCGCCACGTTGGCTTTGCGTCTGCCGCAGAAATTGCACTCCTTCATGGTCGCGCCTCATCCTCAGTGGTGGTGTCGGTCGTCGAATCGAATTGGGGCAGCGCGTCCCTGGCCTCGCGGGCCACCTGCTCCACTTCAGCCAGGAACGTCGTAAAGAGCTCCCGCAGCGCCTCGTTCCTGCTGGCGGTGTGGCGCGCGCCAAACTCGAACCGGAAGGTCGTCGGCCGAACCTGGATGTCCTTGGGCGCCGCGTTGGGGAGGCTCGCCAGCCCAAGCATGAGCTTGTCCCCGGGGTGCTGCAGGTTCTCTAGCGGCCACGACCCCGAGTAATGCTCGGTGGCGTTGACGAGGATTCGGAGCTCCTTGCCCTTCGGGAAGAACGTCATGAGCGTCTTCGCGCTCCCACCGGCGACGACCCAGACCCAGACCTTGTCGTCGCCCGCCTTCCCTCCGACCAATCCCGACTGCCTCTTGGCCAGCCAATCGAGGACGTGTGACGCCAACGCGATGAACCCGTCGCCGGCCCGCGAGTCGGCAGCCATGCACTGCTCGCTCAGCCGGGCGAGGCCCGTCAGACGGATGCTCGCCGCTCCCATCTGGCCCAGCCGCTCCGACCACGCCGTGATGCGGTCCAGTTCCTCGTCGGAGAGCTGATCGTCGCGACCGGCACCGCAGTCCAGAAGCTCGAACCACACCTGCGCGAAGCGACGCAGATCCTGGACGGCAGGCCCTGCATCGTCTGAGAAGAACTCGAGCCCGGGGATCTCACGGAGCTGTTGCACAAATATCTCGTCCTGCAGGGCCGTCTCGACCTCCTCCTCGTCTCGATCGCCAGCCGGCCAACGATTGACGATCGTTCTGAGACGACGCTCGAAGTCCGTCATCCCCGCATCCCCGTACGGGCTGTCGGGCCGCGACCGCACCCCCGCGCGCATGAGCAGCGCGGCGGAGACGTTCGGCCACCGCTGCTGCATCGCCACGATGGGAAACAGGGACATGCACCATCGGAGCGTCTTGGCGTCCGAGGCCGGATCTCCCAGCTTCCAGTGCGCAAGCTGAACGGTGTCGTCCGCTTCGCCAAACGCAAAGTCCACGCAGGAGGTGAGCTCCACGAGGTTGAGGTACCGCTTGAAGCCTCGAGGGTTCGTTCCGACCGACGCGTGGAGCAGACCGAGCAATAGCTGGAACCAGTCCTTGGCGCGGGCAGCGCCTGGGGCCGCCGAGCTCGAACCGTACGACAGGAAATTGTCGATCCGCCCCTTCCACGGCTGCGCCTTCTTCCCAGTGGCAGCCGGATCCGCATCGTTCCGCACCATCAGCCAGTGTCGGAGGTACTCACGGAGGAGTTGGTCGACCTTGTATACGCCGACCGGCATGCGGAACTGGACCTGGAAGAGCTTGTGGAAGAAGGCATCGACCTTCTCCTGCCTGCGATGCCCGCCACGGTCGTCGCCCAGCCCCATCAGCTCGCTCACGCCCTCGCGAACGACCTCGTAGTCACAGGCCACGACGAACACACATTGCCGGACGTCCATGAAGTTCTTGAGGACCTCGAGGAGCCGAACCGCGAGCTTCGGCGGGACCCGGTCCAGATCGTCGATGAATACGACGAGACGTGGATTCTCGCCCTTGCGCGCGGCGAGCGCCTTCTCGACCAGTTCCTCGAAGCACGCGCGCATGTCGCTGCGCCCTCCCTCCGATCCACCGCCCGCCAGGGCGCCCGCAGCGGCTGCCACTGCGTCCCCGGCGAGATCGCTGCGCGTGGCCATCGACGTGGCCATGCCGGCCACGGCCGGAAGGGCCGCGCGGAGGGCGGCGCCCATCTTCTCCCGGAACTTGTAGACGGAAGGATCGTCCTTGAGCTTCTGAAGGAGCTGGTTGGTGAGGTCCCGCAACAGCAGCATCCCGAGACTGTCCGCCCCCCCGACCGCCCCGTACTGCCAGGTCTCGAACCAAAATGTGATCACCGCATCCTGGTCCCCAGGCGCCGATGCGAGCTTCGACTGGACCATCTTCATGAGGCTGGTCTTTCCAGACCCCCATTCACCCTGAAGCCCGATGGTCATCGGCGTCTCGCAGCTTCGGGCGAAGTAGTAGAGCCCCGCCGAGTACGGCTCAATGCCGAGGCGATCCTGCCCCTCCCCGGTCCCGGGGTTCAGTGGCGCGTCTGTCTGACCGAACAACCACGACTTCATGACCGTCTCCAGTTGATGAGAACCCCGATAAACACGAGCGATGACGATTGGGCGACCCCGGCCCGAGCCGCGGTGCGCCGCCGACCGAGACGGTCAACACGCAGCCCTTGTCGCGGGTCGGAGCACCCCCTGCGCCCTCGGTGCATCGACGGTACCCTCGATCCAGGTCGGTCGTGGTGGCGAAGGCCTGCCTCTGCCGGCGACGGCACCACCCAACGGGGAAGCATGGGCAAGAAGCAGGCGAAGGCCTTTCACAAGTGGCTCGGCGCGCGATTCGGCAACCAATCGCGTCCGGGAGACGCGACCGGCGCGGCGCGGTCAGGCGTCACCTATCTCGGATCCGGTGCGTCGGCGGCGTCGACGATCGTCGGCAACTACCGCGGGTACTTCGGGCAGTTCCAGTTGACCGCTCGGGGAGGCATAGACCACCGGGTTGGGCTTCACTGCACGCGTGCAAACGAGGGGGCGCGACATGTGGTCTTCCGACTGGACGACCGACCTGGGCCGACACTGGAGATCCTCGTCGAGAAGGGCACAGTCGGGCGCGTCCAGGGCGGTTGGCGGATCACCCACCGCAAGCACGCTGCTCTCGGAAGCGGCGGGTCGATCGGGTTCGGCGACGTCCGGGCCGCGGTCGAGTCGGAGGCCCCTTGGCTGTTGACCGGCGACCGCATCGACCTGGGAGTCATCCTTGAGGATGACGGCGACCCAGTCGCTGCGATCGCCGGGTTCCTACACCGAGCGCTGGCCTACATTCTGATTCGGGAGCGACTGCGCGCTGCGCGGCTCGCGAGGTGATCCCCGACGGGAGCGCTGGGCGCCGAGGGTCGCGCGCCGGCGGACGCGCCCGATGAGAGGAGCGACTGGGCAGCCCCGACCAGACTGGGAAGCTATTGCGGAGCCGCCGCCTCGAGACGATTCGGCCCTCCTTTCGTGGCTCGAGGCGGAAGAGGCAGCCGCGCAGACGCCATCAGAGTGGCGTGGGATGTCCTGCTCGGCCGGGCAACGGGCGGCTGAGCGCCCTCGATGGCCAGTGGGTACAAACTGTACCCATTACCCCTGCAATCGAGGCCTTTCGGGACAACCGCGGCAGATCGACCTGGCGACGAGTCCAGCGTTTGTCCGCCCATCGCCCAGTTCATGCTGTACTACGACATCTAGGCTATCGCTGGGTGCTGGATTGAGAGACGGGGCTGCCTTCGGGTGGCCCCGTCGCCGTTCTGGCGCCTTGCACGCGCCCGGGGGCTCGGGGGCGGTCCCAGGGCCTCCGTCACCGCCCCAGCACGCATGCTGGTGGTGGCGTAGCCGATGGGATCGGGCGACACGCCGGTCCGGCCCGGTCTCGACGCCAGCCCCGATCACAACGAGGTACCGTCAGTCCACGCTGGGCTGGACAGCTGCTCGCTGGGGGGAACCGATGAGGCTCAACCGCAATCTTGTTCTTGGCATCCTCCTTTCCGTGCTGACGGGCTGCGCCCCGAGCGGCGGGCTGTACGACTTCGATGGCGACGGCTCACTGGACAGCGACGACTGCGACCCCCAGGACCCCTCCGTCCATCCCGACGCGCCGGACTTGCTCGGGGACGGCATTGACCAGGACTGCGACGGAGTCGACGGCGACGCCGACGACCTCGACGGGGACGGCCACCCCAACGCCATCGACTGCGGTCCCGAAGATCCGGACGTCTACCCCGACGCCCCCGACCTGTATGGCGACGGACTCGATCAGGACTGCGACGGCGGGGACGGCATCGATGCGGACGGCGACGGGTACCCCGCCAACGACGATCTCGATGACTCCGAGTTGTATGACTGCGACGACAACGACCCGGCTGTAAACCCTGGCGCTGAGGAGGTCCCCGGGAACAGCATCGACGAGGACTGCGACGGGTACGACGAGCTGGACACCGACGGGGACGGCTCCCCCGACTCCTCCGACTGCGCGCCGGAGGACCCGCTCCTCAACCACCGGGACGCCGACGGCGACGGCTACTCCACCTGCGACGGCGACTGCGACGATCAGGATGCCCTCCTGTCACCCCGGGACGCAGACGGAGACGGCGTGTCGCTGTGCGATGGCGACTGCGACGACGCGGACGCCACGCGCTACCCGGACAACCAGGAGCTGTGCGACCGCAAGGACAATGACTGCGATGGTGAGGTCGCGCCGGGTGAAGCTGACGTCGATCTCGACGGCTACGCCATCTGCGAGGGCGACTGCGACGACATCAACGTACTGCTGACCCCGGCGGACCTCGACAACGACGGATACTCCGCCTGCGATCTGACCCCTGACTGCGACGACGACGACCCGCTGTTGACCCCCCTGGATGCCGACTTCGACGGCTTCTCTACCTGCACCGGGGACTGCGACGACGGCGAACCCGCAGCACACCCTGGGGCCAGCGAGGTCTGCGACGGGATCGACAACGACTGCGACGGTGCGATCCCGCCGGACGAAGCTGACGCGGACGGCGACGGCTACGGAGCGTGCGACGACTGCGACGACGGCGACCCGCTGCTGTACGGCTCCGACGACGACAGTGACGGATTCAGTCCGTGTACGGGCGACTGCAACGAGTCGAACCCAGCGATGTACCCGGGAGCGTTCGACAACCCCGGCGACGGCGTCGATCAGAACTGTGACGGCGTCGATGGCACGGACGCCGATGGCGACGGGTACGCGGTAGACGTCACTCCGTTCGACTGCGACGACGCGGACGCGTTCTCGACGGTCATGCTCAATGACGCCGACTGCGACGGCGTGTTGCCGGCTGATGATTGCGACGATGACGATGAGCTGGTGGGTTTGCCGAGCGTGGACTCTGACGGAGATGGAGTTGCCGACTGTGGCTGGTTGGATGTCAGCGCTGGATCCGAGCACACCTGCGGCATCGACGTGACCGGCTCCGCTCAATGCTGGGGCTCGGACCAGGCTGGCCAGTCGACCCCTCCGCCAGGCACCTTCACCCAGATTGGCGCGGGCGCAGGGCACACATGCGCAATCGACACGGCGGGGGAGATCGTGTGCTGGGGGCAAGACGACGCCGGCCAGTCGCCCCCCCCGTCAGGCACGTTCACCCAGATCAGCGTGGGCGGGGTCCACAACTGCGCAGTCAACACGGCGGGAGGCGTCGAGTGCTGGGGCTACAACGACCTGGGCCAATCCACGCCGCCGACAGGGGTGTTCTCCCAGGCTCGTGCGTCCGACTTTTCGGGACATTACTCCTGCGGCATCGACTCTGTCGGCGCAGTTCAGTGCTGGGGATACGACGCCGGCGGGGTGATCTCCGGCGCTCCCCAGGGTGCCTTTACCTGGATCGCGCTCGGGTCCTTTCACGCGTGCACGCTCGATGGCGGGGGCGCGGTTCAGTGCTGGGGAGCCAACAACGCGGGACAGCTGGCCCCGCCGTGGGGCGTCTTCATCACGGTCAGCGCGGCGGAACAGTACAGCTGCGGAATCGACACGGCGGGGTGGATAGGGTGCTGGGGCTCGAACTCGTCTGGGACGACGACCCCTCCATCGGGCACCTTCCGACAGATCAGCGCGGGGGTTCAACACGCTTGTGCCATCTCCACCGCAGGCGCCGTCGAGTGCTGGGGCTCCAACCAGTATGGCCAGACGACTCCTCCGTAGTCCGGCTTCGTGCCCCGTGGGGGACCGTGCACACCGACGGCCAGCGCCCCCTGTCACTCCCCAAACGCCCGTCCTGTATGCTCGGCGACTGGGGGGTGATTCGATCGAGCCCGGCACGAAGGTCGCAGATCGGTACACCATCCTCGGGCCCGCAGGGACGGGCGCCATGGGCGACGTCTACGCGATCCGCGGCGACGCTCTCGGCAACCGCCTCGCGCTGAAGCTCCTGCAGAAGGAGCTGCTCGGGTACCCCAAGCTGGTCAAGCGATTCCGGCGGGAGGGTCGCCTCCAGGCTGGTCTGGAGCACCGAGCCATCGTCCGGGTCTTCGACCTGGTGCAGGTGGACGGGCGGCCGGGTCTCGTCATGGAGTTCATCGACGCCCCGACGATGCGGTCGTGGCTCGACACCGCCTCCCCCACCGCCGCCGAGGTGCGCCGCGTCGCCGGAGAGCTCCTCGATGGGCTCGCGGTCGCCCACGCCGCCGGCGTCGTCCACCGGGACATCAAGCCCGAGAACGTCTTCATCCTGGGCGAGGGGGCGGGCATCTCGGCCAAGCTCATCGACTTCGGGATCGCCAAGTCCATGGACGCAGGGGAGGACGCGCACCTCACCACCGTCACCGTCTTCGACGAGTACATCGGCACCTACGCCTACAGCAGCCCCGAGCAGCTGATGCAGAGCAGCTCCGTGGACCCGCGCAGCGATCTGTTCTCCCTGGGGGTGGTCCTGTGGGAGGCGGTCAGCGGTGTCTCCCCCTGGCCCGGCGCCCGGGCGCCCGCGGCCGTGATGATGGCCGTGCTGAACGATCCGCTGCCGCGCCTGCCCTCGGACGTCCCGGACGATCTGCAGCGTCTGATCGTCGAGCTGACCCGCAAGGATCGCCAAGAGCGTGTGCAGACCGCGGCCGAGGCCCTCGCGATGCTCGGGGACAGCGCCGTCGGGCTCCGGTCGGTGACTACCTTCGATCCGGGCCCCGCGGACCTCTCGGGTCCCACCCACCCCCTGATCCCAGCCTTCAGGCCGACGGACGCCAAGGTCACCCCTGTGGCGAAGGCCGCCGAACCCACCGAGGTCGAGCACCCGACGATCCCCGCGAACCCGCCGCCTGGACCACAGACCGCCCTGGCCGTCATCGACAGCGCCCCGGCCGCGCTGGGGGATTCTGCGAAGCTCAAGTCGCGCATCAAGGGCCACCTGCTCGATCAGCGGCTGCCGCTCCTCACGCTCCTGACGTGCGTGGGCGGTCCGTTCTATCCGGTCCTCGTCGTCCTTCGGGGCGTGCGCGGACGCACTCCGGGCCAGCTCAGAGCCGGAGTGCAGCTCGTGAACGCCGCCACCGGTCGTCCGGCGGGACGCGGCCGGGTCGTCGGCCGGAACGTCCTCGAGCTGCTGCTGTTCCACGGACCGTTCGCCCTCGCCGTCTGGCCGCCCTACCTGGCCGGCACGGGGGGCGCTTCGCTCCTCCTGCTGCTCTGGGTCGGCGCGGTCGGGCTCGCGGAGTGGTTCGCGGCCACGCGGGACCCGCTCGGGCGACGGCTGCTCGACCGACTGGTCGCCACCCGGGTGGTGACCGCTCCGGTGCGGACCCCGCCCAGAGACTTCCTGGGCCTGCTCGGCCTTGGGACCGGCGGGACCACACCGTGATCGCCGCGGAGGTCGTCGTCGTCTGGTCGCTGCCCGGGGGCTCGTCGCGCCGCTGCACGTTCGCCGCCACGTGCACGATCGGGCGGAGCCCGGACTCCCGGATCCTGGTCCCTGGCGCCGGGGTCTCCCGCGACCACGCCGTCCTGGAGCTGACCCCCACCGGACTCACGCTCCGCAACGTGAGCGCGAGCAACGTCGTGCTGTTGACGGATCGGACCCTCGGGCCCGGGGACGCCGCCCCCATGAAGCCCTCGGACCGGTTCCGGGTCGGACCGGCGACGCTTGCGGTCGAGTCCATCCGGCGGGCCGACGCGCCCACGTCGGCGCCGACGCACCTCGTCTGCGTCAAGCCCGACTGCCGCCGCGAGGTCCCCACCGACCGCACCGACTGCCCATGGTGCGGCACGTCGATGGCCTTCGCCCAGACCAGCGTCGGCCGGGGCTGATGGCCTCCCAGGTGGTTCGGGTTCGGCGCCTCGGAGGCGCGGTCCGCACGGAGGTCGTCCGTCTGCCCTGCGCGGTCGAGCTCGACGCCGCGGGCGAGCTGCGCTTCACGCCTGATCACGCGGGCGCGGCCGTGCGACTGCGGGCGACGGGGCTCGCCTCGCGGGCTCGGGGCGCCGGGGACGCAGCTG
>CALAGR010000359.1 GCA_937891735.1 uncultured Pseudomonadota bacterium
CCTCCGAGAACATCCTCCTGTGTAGTTCGCAGAGCCCGCTCGGGGTCAGGAGGTCCTCAACCACACGGGCTCGACGACGGGCCCAGAGCAGGCCCTCTACGATGTTGGCCTGCTCCAGTTCGTCGAGCTCGCCGCGACTCCGAAGGTCATGAAGCAGCCCGCGAGCCTCATCCCGATCCAGGGGCGTCTGCCCTTCCCCATCGGCGAACCACCTCAACCTGGTGCGTCCCAGAGCTTCCTGAGCGAACCTCGCTCAAGCTCGTCCGCGATCTCCGCGATCAACTCGGCGCGACGCTCAACGACAACACCTTGCGCCTCAAGAACCATGTGCGTGTCGGCGTGGCCCACGGCCTCGGTCGCAATACGCATCGCCTGAGACCGAATCGAGGCGGAGAGCGAGCCCCGTCGCGGCACCAGGGCGTAGACCACATCACACTCCAGAGCGTCGGCGGCAGCTCGCAGCGTGCGCAGGGAGATCCCTCCGCTTGCCTCGCTGGCCTCCGACTGGGCAACGGTCGTGGAGCTGGCCGCACCCATCCGCTCCGCCATCTGCCTCATGCTCATGCCAAGAGCCGTCCTGACGGCCCGGATCCAGCCCCTGGGCGGCGGGTCAGGCAGATTGGCGAGTTCCGCGAGCGAGCGGTCAAGCTGTGCGCGCCGGCGCTTGTCTATCGTCTTTGAGGCCATCGGTGTTCTCCAGACCAGACCGTACACCTATAGCCATAGAATCTCTGGCGTAATGAACATACATAGATGTATAGCAATGGTGCTTTTGCCCATATCGACACAAGTGTCGCTCCCTCGGTTCGGCGGCCGTCCGGGCCGCCTCCACCACTGCATCCGGGGCAACCCCCAACACTCGACAAACGCCAGCCGCTTCGCTCCGCACAGCGTTTCGTCGGGGACGTGATCGGCGCCGATGGCGCTTTCCTCGAGCGAGGGGCTCCGCAGCTGGCTTCTCACGGGCAAGACCGACTCCGAGGGCCGGGTAGAGCTCGCCGGTCCCGAGGTGGAGATCCCCATCGGCGCCCCCGCGCTGTTCGTGCTGCAGATCGACGCGGTGGTGCGAACCCAGGAGGACGTCTGGGATCGCCTCGGCGGTTCGCCCCGTTCCCGGGCGACGATCACACGGACGACTACCCCGTCGAGCCCGGTGGCTACTACGCCCTGGATCCGGGCAGCTTGGAGCTTTACAGCGCGGTCCTGACCGCGGACCCGGACACCCCGGTGCTGTTCCGGGTCTCCGCGACGGACGAGATCGACGACGCCGTGTCCACGGACGAGGACGTCTGCGACCTGTTCGACTGCGACCACCTCGTGGACACCTGCTTCGTGCGCAGCCTCGGCGCTGGTCTGTCGTCGAGCACGGTGAACGTGTCGTTCGACCCGCCGTAGCTCAGTGCGAGATCCCGACCCCCCGCGGGTGTTCGGCACCGGGTCCGCCGCGTCGCAGATCTACCTCGTGGAGGACGCGAGTCCGTTGTGGGGCAGCGGGCTGTCATCGAGCACGGTGAACGCGCTGGACCTGTTCGGCCCGACCAGCACGGGGCTCGCGGGCTGGGGACGGCTCATGGGGAGCTGCCAGGGCCTCGGCCCCTCGGGCTTCGTCGGCTGGACCCAGGTCAGCCTGCCGCAGTCCCCGGGCGCGGTGGCCGCCGCCGCATCCATGGGGACCCTGCCGGGCGTGGGAGCAGCCGGCACCGGGCTGTAGCGCGACCCACCAGGGAGCTCCGCCAGCTCGAGCGATCAGGCTGCGCGCGGGGTCTCATCGCGTGTCGCCGCAGGCGCCGGGGACGGGACCGGGAGAGGCGCGCTGCCGCGGCCGGCGGGACCGTGCGGGGTCAGCAGGAGGTACACGCTCGTGCCCACGAGCGCGATCATCGAGACCACTCCCACGACGAGGACGGGCAGGAAGGCGAAGAACCACAGGGAGAGCGGGATGACGGCGACGGGCATGTGCATGGCAACCTCCGCGCCGGGACTCGTCCGGCGTCACAGGAGGTCTTCGCAAGGGCCGTGCCAGAGCCAAGAACGCACGACGCAACCCCATGAGTGGGCTCCCCCGCGCGGTTGAGCGCCCGTCCGGACGTCCGCGGACGCCCAGGACACCCCGGCCTGGACCGGCGCGTAGGATGCGGGAGCGCGACCTGCCGTCCCGTCGCGAGCCGGAGAGCCCATGAAGCCAGGTGTCACCACGCTGCTCTGCCTCCTCCTGCTGTCGGGCGCCGCCTGCAACGACGTCGCCGTGATCCAGCAACCGGAGCGCGAGGGCGACGACCCGGGCGAGTGCGACGACGGGGCGGACAACGACTTCGATGGCGCCTTCGACTGCCTCGACCCCGACTGCGCCGGCGCGCCCCCGTGCATGGGGGACGACGACGACGATGACGACGACGACGACAGCGTCGACGACGACGACAGCGGCGACGACGACGACGATGACGATGACGACGATGACGACGATGACGACGATGACGACGATGACGACACGCTGCCGCCGTCCACCTGCCCGGACGGCAACTGCGCCCTGCGCTTCGACGGGGTGGACGACTACCTGGTCGTCGATCACGACCCGTCCCTGACCACGTCGTCCGCGGGGCTGACCGTGGAGGCCTGGGTCTACTACGACCAGATCGCGTCGGGCTGCATGACCGTGGCCCGCAAGGGGGTCAGCAGCAGCGCCACCCAGGAGTACTGGCTGCACAAGAACATCGGCCCCGCCGACAGCACCCACTGGGCCGGCTGGGGCAGCTGGACCGTCAGCAGCTTCAGCTCGGTGAGCGCGGGCAGCTGGGTCCACTTCGCGGGGGTCTACGATCCGTCCATGAACCAGGCGCGCACCTACTTCAACGGCGCCTTCCACACGAGCAGCTCGGCCTCCGGCCCCCCGGCCTCCACCGGCGAGGTCATGCACATCGGGATCGACTGGGACCTCGCCTGCCCCATGGACGGGGTGATCGATCAGCTGCGCATCTCGTCG
>CALAGR010000360.1 GCA_937891735.1 uncultured Pseudomonadota bacterium
GTTCAGGACCAGCAGCGGCGAGGCCGGGTCGTACCGGAGCAGGCTGTCGGCGATGTCGGCCACCTCGTCCTCGTCGAGGGGCGGCTGGCACCTCGCCACGTTCGCGGCGTTTAGGGCAGCCAGCAGCTCGTCCCGGCAGGCCCCCTTCCGGCGCAGCGAGCCGCCCAGGCGGACCAGTCCCGCGTTGCGCTCTCCCTCTCCGAGCGGGGCATCGCCGCGCTTTCGACGCTTTCTCTCTCGGGGCTTCAGGCCCGAGGCGGCCAGCGCCCGGTCCACGTCGAGCGGCCGGCCGTCGACCGGGCGGACCCAGGCGTGCGCCAGGCGCTCCGGCGGGCATGAGGCGACGTACCAGATCCGGCTGATGTCGCGGGCGTTGGCGTCTGCCAGGCGGCCGAGGGCGCCGCTCGTCGCCACCCACACCGACTCGTACTCGGCGGGCAGGATCGGTCGCGAGACCAGCACGAGCACGCGAAAGCAGTGGTCGTCCGGGCCGCCGGCGAGGTGGCTGAACGACGAGCAGGCGACGTGCGCCCACCCGACGGCTCGCAGCTTTCGCAGCACGAGCTCGGACTGCTCCGAGGTCAGGTGGTCGAAGTCCAGGACCAGGGCGTTGGCCCTGACGACACCCCGCTTCCCGCGGTGGGCGCCGCTCTCGTACTCGACGGGCGACCAAGCGGGCGTCCCCTTCTTCTCGACGCGGGCCAGATGATGCCCACCCACCAGGTCGAGGACCGGCCCCTCCCAGTGCAACGGCGTACGCGAGCGCTCGTCCTTGAACCGGACCGCGCGCAGGCCGCAGCCATCGACCCGGACAACGGGGGGGCCGGCTGCGGCGCTGCCTGGACCTGCATCTGCGAGGGATGCCGCCATGCTTCAGGCCCCCGCGGGGGAAACGAACCCCTGGGTCACCAACGCGGCCTCGACGCGGCGGACAGCCTCCGGGCTGTAGAGCCAGCAGATGGCGGGCCGGTCGAGCCCCGGAACGGCCTGCTCCAGACTCCGAGCGAGGCCAGGCAGCTCGGCGCGGAGCCCGAGCTGGGTGATCGCCCGCCCGACGCGCTGCGGCGACACGCCCAGCCTGGCCGCGATCTCGGTGGGCGAGCACCACCTCGGGGGCACGCCGAGCAGGTCCTGGAGCGGGCGCGCGAGGGCGATCTCCGCGGCGTGGGCCTCCCACCGATCCAGCGCGTCGTCGTCCAGCCTGCCCAGCGTGCGCAGGATGCCGAGGAGCTGCCGGAGCGAGCTGTACCGGAAGCGGCGGTCGTCCAGATCGACGCGCAGGGCGAGCCGCACCTCGCGCAGGAGCCTCCAGTCGAGCACCGGGGTCACCATGAGGTCGACCTGGTGACCCCGCCTTGCCAGAACGGGCAGCACCTCGTCGACCAGGAAGCGCCGCAGCAGCTTGCCGATCGGCTTGTTCGTGCGCGTCAGGACCAGGTGGAGGCCGGGCTCGAACAGCAGGAGCAGGACGGGCGCGCGACTCGGTACCGAATCGGGTCCGAGTCCAGGCATCGCCTTCAGCGCGGCCAGCGCCTCGCCCTCGACCAGGGCGAAGTCGTGCCCCTCGATGAACTCGTCGGCCCACTCGCGGGTGATCTCGGACACCAGGCGCTTGCCGCCGCGGGCGTAGCCGATGGCGGCGCCGACCTCGCGGGCGATCCAGGCCGGGCGGCCCTGGTAGGAGAGGACGCCGAGAGGGCGGCCCCCGAACTCGGCGTGGAGGATGGGGAAGGAAGCGAACGGGGGGACGGCGTCAGTCATCGGCGACCTCGGATTGGGCGGGAGGGGTCGCCACCGCGGCCTGGGCGGACCGCCGGGCCAGGGAGTCGCGCTTCCACTCGAGGAGCACCTGGAAGGCACCGGTCAGGTTCCGGTGGATCTCCCGGGCGTCCTCGCGGGACAGCGGCTCGCGGCTGTAGGGCTGGAACAGCGTGCGCGTCTCGTCGAGCGCGGCGTCGTCCAGGGCGTTGGCGAGGGGATGTTTCACCCCATCAAAATCGCCCGCCGGAGCCCCCGGCCATATGGCAGGGCCGCGATCGCTTCTGTCAGTTGGAGGGTCCGGCACCCGCCGAGAAGTGGCCTGCGATCAGGCTTTCGTGATTGGTCGCTGTCGGTTCGCCAGTTCCGCTGTCAGGTCGAAGCCGACGCACTCGAAGCCAGCCCCGAGCCGATAGCCCGAGCCCTTGCCGCCCTCGATCATCAGCTCCGCGAGCGCGGACCCGTCCGCGAGCCGCTTGCTGATGAACCCACGGGTCCGACTCACCCAGGTCTGCACGTCGTTGTACTGGAAGCCAGGGGCCTTGGTCATCCTCACCAGCTCCTCGGCCGTGCGCTGCCCCCGCGGCTTGTCTTGCCGCTCGTCGCGCTGCACGCCCTCCCACAACAGGGCGAGCAGGGTCCGTGTCCCAGTGGCCTTCCGTGGTGCGAGCCGCGTCCCCTCGAACCACACGCCCCGGTCGTCGAGCACGAGGATGCGCCGGCTCGGCGTCAGGGTCGCGACCTGTGAGCCTGGAGCGGCGACCGGCGCGTAGGGTGCCGGCGGCTGTTCGGACGCCAAGAAGGCGGCAGCCGACGCGGATGCGTCGCGGCCCAGCTCGAAGACCCGCGCCAGTGCCGTCTTCCCCTCGGCGAGCACATCGGCCAGATCGATGCCGCGTGGCCCGAACCGGGAGAGGCGCGGGTCGCCGGGCTTTCCGGTCCAGCACGTCGGGTGCGTGACCGCCAGCGCGGCTTGATGCCACGGCGTCGACGCTGCCAACGGGAGGGAGACCAGGTACACGCGCACGCCCTTCACGAAGCCGCTGGCGACGCCGGGCGCCTCGTCGGTGAAGGTCCCGAGCTCGCCCAGGGCGGTCAAAGTGCGCAGCCAGGCCCCGGCGGCGTCGATGCGGACGCGCAGGCGGCGGACGACGGGGAGCCGATAGCGGCCCGGGTACCAGGCCAGGCCGCAGACGCCACAGGTGAACTCGGCGTCGTCCTCTTGCCGGAACGGGTCGTTCGGGTCGGCCCCTCCGTAGGGCATCTCGATCTCGCCCGGACAGTCCACCGTGTCGGGGCGGCCGGGACCCAGGGGACCGTCACCGCAGCGGAAGAAGGTCCGCGCCTGGACCTCGACCACGCCCCCCGTCGCGAGCGCCCCCAGCGCCGCCTCCTCCCACGGGGCGGGATCGTCGAGCACGCTCGACAGGAGCCGGTCCCAGGTCGTTCTTCCTGGACTCGCCGGTGCGGCGGATACCTCGCGCTTTCGGGAGTGCCCTCGTCTCGCCACCTTCGGATGGACCTCCACCCCCAGCTCGTCCGCGAGCAGGCTCTCGAACTGCGAGCTGACCTCCTTGTCGCGCTCCGCGTCCGAGTAGGTGAGCACCAGGTCCTCGTCGGGTGTCGGAAAGTGGATCTCGATGCGATGATGCTGACCGAAACCCACCTTGACGCGGTGGACGCTCTGCCATCGCTCCGCGAACGCCATGTGCCGGCGCAGCTCCTCCACGGCGGTCTCTACGCGCGCCTGCCCGGCGTTGGTGACGACGAACAGGGGGCGATCGGGCAGGCCGGGAACTTCGGCCGCGATCTCCAGCAGACGGAAGGTGTCGTCGTCGGGCGACCGGAGGCGGCGCAGGAACTCGTTGAGGCCCT
>CALAGR010000361.1 GCA_937891735.1 uncultured Pseudomonadota bacterium
CGCCGGGCGGGCGGGGGAAGGGCGGCGGCTTCGGCTCGCCACGGGCCACGCCGGGCACGACGAAGCCAGCGAGCGCGGTGCCGAGGCGGCCCAGTGCGGAGCGTCGTCCGGCCACCCCTACATCCGTCCCATGCGCATGTTCATGTCCAGGCTCATGAGCCACAGACCCCCCGCCGACAGCGCGACCATCATCACCAGCATGGGGATGGAGCTGCGGATCGCGGCGCCGCGGTCCGGGAACAGCTGGCGCGAGATCCGGTGGGTGACGATGATCCCGAACACGTGGCCCGTCAGCACGAGGCCCACCTGCAGGTACCAGATGGCCTCCTGGCCCAGGAGGGGCGCGAGGTGCCAGCTGGCCGTGCCGAACCAGTCCGCGCCGGTGCCGAGGGGATCCGACAGGGCCGGAACGAGGTCCTGGCCCTCCATCAGCAGGTGCATCGAGTTGTGGGCGAGGTGATAGAAGAGCGCGACCGGGAGCAGCGCGTAGGCGTAGCGCACGAAGAGGTCGGTGAAGCTCACGCCGGAGGCCCGGACCCAGATCGCGGCGAGCCCGGTGGTGAGCAGGTAGCCGGCGATGGGCACCAGGCAGACCGCGGCCATGCCGACCGTGAAGGAGCCGAGCGTGCCGAAGGGCAGGGTCGCTTCCAGCCAGCTGGTGAAGTCCGCCGTGCCGGGGGTGATGTTCTTCCACACCGGCGTCATCGAGAACCCGTGAAAGGCCGTCAGGGCCAGCAGGATCACGGCGAGCCAGGCTTCGTCCATGCGCGGCGTCTTCACTCGCGACAGGTCGCGCCCCAGCGAGCGGATGTTCACCGTGGGCTGGTTCAGGGTGCAGCTGCGCACGCAGGCGGTGCACAGGGTGCAGTAGGTGGACTCGTTGACCTCGCTCAGATCGAGGTCGGTGGGGCAGGGAGGCCCTGCGTCGTTGCCGACGAGGCAGTCGTGGGTGGTGCAGACCCCGCAGGCCCGCGTGTCCCGCGCCCGAAGCTCCACCGGCGAGAACATCGAGTACATCCCGCTGATCCGGCCCACGAAGCAGAAGGACCGGCAGAACAGCTTCTTCTCGAAGGTCAGGGCGAAGCCCACCGCGGCCACCGCCATGCCCAGGCCCATGGTCGCCGTCTGGCGGGGGTTCTGGGTGATGCCCCAGCCCAGCTCCAGCCACGTCAGCACCACGAACAGCCCGATGGCGGGGTACACGTTCCTGAGCCACTTCGGCCACTTCAGGCCCAGGGACAGGTTGTCCCGGTGCTTCCAGAACGACAGCTTCGTGGCCAGATCCGAGAGCGCGTCCCAAGGGCACACGAAGCACCACGCGTTGCCGAACAGCGCCACCGCGAAGATCAGCCCCGCCCACCAGATCGTCCACACCATCACGGGGGCGATGTTGTTGGTGTACGAGCCGAAGAGGCCGGCGTAGATCGTGAACAGGAACCCCGCGAGGACCGGGGCCTGGAAGGCGAAGCGGAACCAGGGCTTGCTGATCACCCGGCGGATGCGGCTGCGGCGCGTGAGCTCGATGATCCGGGCGGGCTTCTCCGAGAGGCCCCGCCACTCGATGGCCACGAAGGACAGCAGGATCACGAGCGCCACCGACCCTGCGAACAGGGGCCCTGGGATGCCGTCCATCACCATGACCATCGTGCCGTCGGGGGTCATGACGTGCTCCATGCCCTCGTGTCCGGGCATGGCGGCGGGCTGGCTGGCCTCCGCAGGCTGGCTGGCCTCTGCGGGCTGGCTGGCCTCTGCGGGCTGGCTGGCCTCTGCGGGCTGGCTGGCCTCGGCGATGACCTCCTGGACAGCGCTCATGAGGCCGCCGCCCGGGGTGCATGGCGTCGCTTGCGCCCTGCGAGAGCGAGGCCGAAGAGCACGCCCAGCACGGCCAGCATGCCGCCCACCAGAGCCCAGTTGACCTGGTCCGCGGCGAGATCCACCCGCACGGGCAGCACCAGCCGCACGGTCTCCCCATCCACCTCGAACCCGAAGGTCACGTCGTAGATGCCGGACTCCGGCAGCGTCACGCGGCCGCGATACACCGTCTCTTCATCCGGCGCGAGCCGGTCAAAGCTGTGGATCACCTCCCCGTCGAGCTCCACCGCGAGGTCGAGCTTGCCGGCGTAGGCCACGTCGTCCTGCAAGTCGTACAGGTAGGCGAAGATCCGCACGTCGTTCGGCGTGTCCGACGTCTCGCGCTTGAGCCCCTGGAAGTTGAAGATCGTGGCCCCGAACTCCCAGCGGTCGTCGTAGCGGATGAACTCCTCGGTCGGCACCTGCGGGTAGTTCTCGAAGTAGCCGTAGTGGGGCAGGCCCTTGTTGTGGTGTGCGAACGCGTGGCCAGGCGCCAGCGTCGCGGCCCCGAAGAGCGCGAGCCCCACAAGCGCGGCGGCCGACGCGGGCGCAGCCGCCGCCGGGGTCGGTGCGGGGCGCCGCCGTCGGGGAAGCTGGACGAGGTGCTGCAGTCGGGCGTCGGGGCAGATGGGGATGCAGCGTCCACACGTGTCGCAGCCGGGGTTGTGATCCCCGCGGGCCGGGAACAGCCCGTAGGGACAGGCCCGGCGACACAGGTCGCAGCTCGTGGGACAGCCATCCTTCGTGCGCGCGACCTGCAGCGCGGCGCCTCGCCCCAGCTGCTCGAGCAGGGCGCCGGTGGGGCACAGGGAGCGGCAGATCTGGCCCGGCGCCACAAGCAGCTCGAAGGCCAGCATCAGCCCCACCCACCCCACGATGGTGCCCGCGACCCCGGCGAGGATGAGCTGGTGCACGGCCGCCGAGATGGTCAGATACGGCAGCAGGTAGTGGAACACGCCGGCCCCTCCGACCGCCGCGAAGGCGAGCCCCGCCACGGCGACATAACCCCCCACGCGGGGCAGCAGGAGCGACGGCAGCGGCACCCCGAGACGCAGAAGGCCCTGCCGCACCGCTCCGGTCATCTCGAACGCCAGGCGGGCCGGGCACAGCCAGGAGCAGAACACCTTGCCCAGCACGATCGCGATCAGCAGCGGCAGCAGCGCCCCGAGGACCATCGCGGGGGGAGGCATGTGCCCTCCGAGCGCCACCACCGCCACCGACCACGGATCCGTCAACGGGATCCCCGCCAACCGAGCGGCCCAGGGGCCCCCGAGGAACCCGTCCGACACCGTCACGGGGTCACCGAAGACGGACAGCGCCTCCTCGTTCCAGGCGTACATCCGGCCCCAGAACTCGCCCCGGAGCAGCCCCACGATGCGGGCCTGGTTGTGGGCCAGCTTGTAGTTGCGCCAGAACATCGACAGCGCGGCGTAGACGATGAAGAGCGTCGCGGACACCTGCACGATCTTGCGGGCCACCTGGAGCCAGGCCCCACGCCGGGGATGCCGGGGCCTGCTCACGTCGTCTCCCGGTGGGCGTTGGGGATGATGCGGATCGCCTGGGGCACGTGAATGCAGGCCTGCTCGCACAGGCCACAGCCGACGCACTGCTCGAAGTCCACCACCGGGCGCTCCCACATGGTGATGCGCATGGCCTTGCCGGGGAACGGGCACGCGCGGTAGCAGACGCCGCAGGTCCGGGCCGGCTCGTCGTAGGAGTAGCACATGGCCCGGTTGAGCCTGGCGACCCCCATCTTGACGGTGCCGGGCACGACCTCGGGGTCCGCGCTCAGCGGCGTCAGGGCCCCGCTGGGGCAGACCTGCGTGCACTTCATGCAGGCCGTGCAGCCCTGCTCACGGGGCTTGATGTAGGGAGTGAGCGCCTCGCCGAGGCCGCTCTCCAGGCCCTTGAACTTGATGGCGCCGTTGGGGCAGATGTCGCCGCACTGAAAGCAGCGGATGCACCGGCTCAGGAACTCGTCCTCACCCACCGCGCCGGGGGGCCTCAGGGACGCCTGGGCCAGGGCGGACGGCGTGGACACCACCTGCGCTGCGGCGCCGGCGGCACCTGCGACGAGGCCCGCGATCAGGCCGCGTCGGGTGAGGGTCGGGGATTCGCTGAAGTCAGTCACGGGCATGCAGCCCAGCAAGGAGTGTGCCGATCAGAGAATCCCCGATAACGCCATGCCAACGCAGTGCCCATGGGGCCCCAAGAGTCACGGCCATGGCCGCTGTGTGATCACGCACCTCGTTGACGGATGTCAAATAGTGCCATTTAGAACATGCCGATGACACGTTCAGGAAGCTCGGCGGCGGTGCAGGGGCAGCGCCGTGACGAAGACGCCCAGGACGAGCAGGGCCGGGACCGCCGCAGGCCACCGTGCGCTTCCAGCAGGGCCGGGGATGCGCAACGACGCGCCGGCCAAGGGGCCGTCCACGACGGCGATGGTGGCGCCCCCCCTGAGCCGCAGGCGCCCTTCGTACAGGCTGGGTCGGGGCACGGACCGCGGAGCCGTGGCCCCTTCAAAGGCCATCTGTACCGCGCCCGCCGCGGTCTGCACAGCGATCCGCAGAGGTCCCGTGAAGGGCTTGCCGGGCTCCTCCTCGACGTACACCCGGACTCCCACCTCGTCCGCGTCCGGCAGGAACGCGAGGCCCGCCTCGAACGCCAGACCGCCCCTGGTGGTGGCGGCCATGTGCACGACGGCGGTCCGCTCGGGCTCCGCCGGCGGCATGAACGGGGAGGACCACAGGGCGCTGCCTTCGATGACCTCGGGAGCGGGCCCCCCCGAGCAGGAGAGGGTGGCGAGCGCCATCAGCCCCAGCACCGCGACCCCCGCGGGAGGGTGCGGGTGCCGCGGCTTGGGCCGGGTGGCCCCGATGCTGATGAGCAGGGGCGGGGTCCCGCTCCACTTCCGCGGGGCGCCCACGAGCAGGCCCAGACGGGTCGTCGGGCAGACCGCGCCGCAGCGCAGGCAGCCGTCGCAGTCGGGATCCACCAGGGCCTTGCGCGGGTCCAGGCCCAGCCAACAGGCGTCCAGGCAGTCCAGGCAGCCGACGTCGCACTTGACCGCGCGGCCGGGGGTCAGTCGAAGGGCGCGTCGCCGACCGACGAGGTGTTGAAGGGCCCCGGACGGGCAGATCGAGCGGCACACCCCGTGCTCTGCGAGCAGCAGGTCGGTCAGCAGGAACGCCAGCACGACGCCCCCCGCCGAGGCCGCTCCCCCGAACACGAGCCCATGAAGGGCCGCTCCGACGGCCAGGTAGGGGAGCACCAGGACGACCAGCGACGTGCCGAAGACGGGCAGGACGACCAGCGCCGCGAGCAGCGCGAACCGGAACCAGGGCGGGATCTGCAGCGACGGCAGCCAGCCCCGGCGGGCCAGGGGGGCGCGGATCCGCTGCACCAGCCGCGACAGGATCCCGTAGGGGCACAGCCAGCCGCAGAAGAACCGACCGAGCAGCAGATGCACGCCGAGCACGAGGGCCGCCCCCAGCAGGAAGGCCAGCGGCGGCGCGGCCCCGCCCGCCACCAGGGTCAGCGCCGCGAGGGGATCGGTCAGCTCCAGGCCGAACAGCCGGATCGACCAGGTCGAGCCCACGACGGCTCCGGGCAGCGCGTTCGTCGGCGTGCCGAACACGCGCTGGGCGAGCTCCGCGGCGGTGGCGGCGAGGGGGCCGTACCGGGAGTCGAGCTCCGCGGGATCCCATCGGTTGTCCACGGCGACGCCGTGCAGCCCGAGGATCGGAGCCAGCACCAGGACGGCGAGCACCAGGGCCTGGGTCGTGCGTCGCACCGTCGTCAGCGGCCATCCCGGCCGCAGGCGGGCGCCCGCTTGCAGGGGATGGGTCATGACCGGAATCCCTTCCAGCGCGGCCCGGGGTCGGCCCGGAACACCCGGATGGCCGCGGGGACCTGGGGGCAGCGCTCCTCGCAGCGGCCGCACCCCACGCAGTCCTTCTGCACGACGGGCTTCGCGCTGCCCTCGAGCTGGATCGCGGCGCCGGGGTAGGGGCATGCGTCATGGCACACACCACAGACCCTGCCCTGGTGCGACAGGCACAGCCCCTCGTCCACCCAGGCGAGGCCCATGTCCACCGCCGCGAGCACGCTCTTCTCGTCGGATTCGGTGGCGGTGAGGGCGTCGGTGGGGCAGACCGACGTGCAGCGCATGCACGTGTTGCAGCCCGCCACCCGCGGCACGAGGTACGGGCTGCCGGCCAGCCGTGGCCCGGCCCAGAAGGGGTGGAACTCGATGCACCCCGCGGTGCACACCTCCCCGCAGCGAAAGCAGCGGATGCAGGAGGACAGGAAGGTGTCGAGATCGCCCGCCGTAGGCGGCAGGAGACGTCCGGTCTCCAGCTCGGTGGCGTCGGCGGAGCAGCCTGCGCCGGCTCCCACGATCATCAAACCCAGGGAGCCGAGCACGACGCGACGAGTCGGTCGTTCGGTCATGCCCTGCGTCGCTGCATACCCCGTGCCGCTACAGACGCAGGAAGGCCCTCGATCCAGACGAGATCGAGGGCCTTCCAAAGGGGGCATCTCACCCCGGGCGTCCCCGCCCGGGAACTAAGCCTTGTCGAGCTTCGACAGCCGCGCCGCCAGCTTCTTGAAGTCGACCTGGCCGCTGACCGGGTCGAACGCGCGGTGCGAGACCCGGTTGACGAGCCACTTGTTCTTCTCGGGGTCCGCCGAGTCCGCCACGGACAGGTTCCACGGCGAGAACATGTACCCCTGGGGCACCAGGTTGCGGGCCGGCTTCACCACCGAGTCCAGGCCGATCGAGACGCGGGCCTGGTAGCTGGAGCGCCGGGTCGAGATCTCGATCCACTCGCCGTCCACGAAGCCCAGGGCCTTCGCGTCGTCCGGGTGCATCTCGACGTACATCTCGGGGACCAGACGGCGGGTCGTGCCCGAGCGAATGGTCTTGGCGGTGTGGAAGTGCTCGTACACCACGCCCAGCCCGAGCCAGTAGGGGTACTTGCCTTCCGGCACCTCGTTCCACGCCTTGCCCTGGTGCTCGAAGTCCGGCAGCTCGGGCGTGAGCGCCATGTCCCGCGCCTTCTTGAGCAGGTCCATGTTGTCGATGCAGTAGAAGTCCTCCTCGCCGTCCGCGCCGAAGCGCATCAGCTGCTCGGTGATCTCCTTGCGCTGGCTGTAGTCCTGCTCACACAGGTGCATGTGCAGCTTGCCGTCGGGGTGGCGGAAGCTCCCGTAGGGCTTCTCGACCCAGGACGCGTCCTCCTGGCTGTTGTAGCGGCGCTTCGTGCCGCCGGCCTTGGCCACCTCGTAGGTCGGGGCGGGCCACTGGATGCCGCGGTGCTGGCGGATCTGGTCGTACAGGCCGATGCCGTCGCGCTCCTCGACCTCGAGCATGCCGGTCATGTCGGCGTCGCTGCCCTTGGAGGCCTTCACGAAGTCGCGGAAGACGTCCTCGGGGTTGAAGAACCCGTTCTCCATGCGCTTGTAGGGGAAGATCTTCTCCCCATCGAGGCCCAGCAGGTTCGCGATCATGATGCCCTTGTCGATCACCATGTCGATGTCGGGCCTGGTGTTCGGCACGGGGTTGGCGGTGCCGTCGGTCACGTAGAACCGGCGCTCCGACTGGATGTAGGTGCCACCGACCCACTCGCCCCACGTCGCGGCGGGCAGGATCACGTCGGCGTACAGGTTGTTCGGCGCGTGCCGGTAGATCTCCTGCACCACGTTGAACGTCTTGCTGAGCGCCGGGCGGACCAGCTTCTCCTGGTCCGGCAGGTCGATGTGCGTGGCGTAGATGAGGAACATCGCCTTGACGTCCCCCTTGAGCGCGCGCTCCATCATGCCGATGGCCATGCCCTCGTTGGGCTCGTCCGCGACCGCCGCCAGGCGCTCCCGGGGCACGCGCCACGAGTCCGCGATGTGGTCCCGCCACGCTTCGTTCTTGAGGCCCTGGTTGAAGGGCAGCCGGCCCGTCAGACCGCCGGTGAGGCGCTCGCCCATGGCGTTGGGCTGGCCGGTCATGGAGAACGGTCCGCAGCCGGGGCGCCCGATGTTGCCCGTCAGCGCCATCAGGTTGATGAGCGAGACCGTGTTGTTCTGGCCGTGCAGGTGCTGGTTGTAGCCGATGCCCCAGAAGCTGAGGACGCCGCCCTGGCCGTTCTCGCGGCCCTTGACGGAGGCGGCGGCCCATTTCTCGGCGACCTCCTCGAGGTACTTCGGGTCGATCATCGTCATGTCGGCGACCTTGCTCGGCTCGTAGCGCGCGACGCCTTCGACGTACCGCTCCCAGCCCGAGGTCTGCGCCTTGACGAAGTCCCAGTCCACCGCGTCCTTGAACTTGTTGAGCATCAGCCACGCCATGGCGTTGTGGATGCTGATGTCGCCGTTGATCGTGGGGAGGTGATAGGAGTTTTCGACCCCTCCGATCTCCTCATAGCCCTGCACCGTGCCGGTGCGGCGCGGGTCCACGATCATCGTGGGGATGTTGTTCTTCTTCTTGTGGTCGGCGATGCGCCAGAAGACGATCGGGTGCGAGCCGCGGCAGTTGTGGCCCCAGTGGGTGACCATGTCCGCCATCTCGATGTCGTCGTAGGACGTGGGCGGCGTGTCCGAGCCCAGGCTCTTGAAGTAGCCGGTGACCGCGGACGTCATGCACATGCGGGCGTTGGCTTCGATCGTGTTGCTGCCCAGGACGCCCTTCATGAAGAGGTTCTCGAGGTACTGGCCCTCGACCGGCAGCTGGCCGGATCCGTACAGCGCCACCGTGTTGCCGCCGTGCTTCTTGACGATGTCGGCGGTCATCTTGGAGACGAGCTCTTCGGCCTCCTCCCAGGTGGCCTCACGGAAGAGGTCGTCGTCGAAGCGGCCCTTGGTCGCGCTGACGTGGCCCGTGAGCGGGTTGGTCATGTCCTTGCGGATCAGGACCTTCTGGAGCCGGTCGACGTAGATGGCCTCGTTGGAGCTGAGCCCCTTGATGCACTGAAGCCCCTTGTTGGTGGGGTGCTTCGGATCGGGGACCATGCCGACGATCTTGCCGTTCTCGACCTGGATCTTCGTGCCGCAGCCGACCCCGCAGTAGGGGCACGCCGCGAGCAGGTTGGTGGGCACGTCCTTGACGGGCGGCTCGCTGCTGAGCACCTCGAGCTTGGGCTTGGCCGGCAGCTCGGGCTTGTCGGCGTGCTCGGTCGTGGTTCCGGAGTCGCCACACGCGACGACGCCCGCGGCGGCGCCCGCGATGGCCGCGGCGCCGGCCGACTTCTTCAGGAAGCGGCGACGGGTGAATCCGTTCGGATACGGAGGCTCCGCAGGAGCGACCTCCATCACTTCCGAACCCTTGCTCTCCCAGATCGTCTTGTTCGTGTCGGTCATGTAGCGCTCTTCCTTCGCCCGTGACATCGGGTCAATGCTCGTTTGGGAGGTGCTGCTCCGCGGCAGGCGTCCTGCAAGGTCCGGGCCGAACCTCGTCAGCCCGTCGGTTCCGTGTTCTGGAGCACCTCGGGCAGGGCAAGGTCGCGGGGCGCGCTTCCTGCACAGTGTGAACACGCACACCTTGCGCTGAAGTGTGCGGAGTGGCACAGGCAGGGCGCCGAAGGATGAGTCCCGGGGGACCGGCGCAGGTCGCAACCGGCCGCGTGGCTCGCCCGACCCCCGGTGGCATGCCTGATGCACACGTGGCGCGCACTCGGAAGGAACCCCTCATGCACCCCGCTGCTCTCGTCCGCTCCCGCGCCGTCCTCTTCGCGCTCCTTCTCCTGCCTCTGCCGGCCCTGGCTGGTGATGAGGCCGCGCCGGATCCCGCCGAGGAGGCGGCGGACGACACCGAGCCGGCGGCGGGGGAAGCCAGCGACGAGATCCCTGCGGCCACCGACGACGCGGTGGCGGAGCCGGAGCCCGAGCCGGAGCCCGAGCCCGTAGCCGAGCCCGTGCCCGAGCCGGAGCCCGCGCCGGTCGTTGAGGCCCCTCCGCCGGTCGAGCCGAAGCCTGCGCTGCCTCCCGTGCTGTTCGCCCTCTCCGCCCAGGAGCGCGTGCGCTTCGAGGCGGCCCCCGACTGGCTGTTCGACGGAAACCCCGACGCGGGCTGGCGGATCGGCAACCGCGCCAGGATCGGGGTGAAGGCGACCTGGGGACCCGTGGCCGGCTTCTTCCAGATCCAGGACGTGCGCTTCTGGGGCTCCGAGGTCAACCCGGCCTCCGGCAATGAAGGCACCCTGTTCGACTGGGTCGCGGACGGCCTCGACATCCACCAGGCCTGGGCCGAGGTGGTGTCTCCCTACGGGCTGTCCTTCCGGGTCGGGCGCCAGGAGATCAACTGGCACGGCCAGCGACTGATCGGCGCGGTGGGCTGGACCCACCAGGCGCGTTCGTTCGACGCGGTCCGGCTGGAGCTCGACCGCGAAGAGGTGGGGGCCGAGGTCTTCTACGCCAAGCTCCTGGAGCGCCCGGTCAACACGACCGACGTGTCTTCGCGAGGCGATGACCAGCACCTGCTCGCGCTCCGCGGCGGGCCCCGCGTGGGCAAGGCGCTGTACCTGGACGGCCTCGCGATCTTCCGGTTCGACGACGCCGTGTCCGAACGACTGGTCACCGCGGGCGTGTACGCCAAGGGCACCGGCGGTCCGCTGTACTACGAAGCCGAGGGCTACGTGCAGGGCGGCACCCGGGCCGGCACCGACGTGCTCGCGTACCTGTTCGGGGGGCGCATCGGCGTGTCGCTGCCGGACTCCGCGGGCCTCAAGATCGGAGGCGGCGCGGACATCGTGTCGGGGGACGGAGACCCTGCAGACGGCACGATTCGCGGCTTCGACACGTTGTACGCGACCAACCACAAGTTCTACGGGCACATCGACCGCTACCTGGCCCTGCCCGCCCACGCCGCCAACCAGGGCCTGTTCGACGGCGTCGTCAACTTCGCGGTGAGCCCCGTGAAGCCGCTGACCGTCGCCCTGGACGTGCACGTCTTCGCGAGTCCGGCGGCGACGGCCGACAAGCTGCACGGGGCCGAGCTGGACCTGTCGGCCCACCTGGTTCCGGTCAAGCCGCTCAAGATCTCCGCCGGCCTGTGGGTCTACGTGCCCGGCGCGTGGCACCAGATCACCGACGCGAAGCCCGAGGTCGCCGGATACCTGCAGACCGACTTCACCTTCCAGTAGATGGAGTGCGGTGAGCCCGTCGGGGACCGGGTGCAGCGGGCCGCGCTGCGCATGTCCCTGGTGGGGTTCTACGGAGGAGGCGTCCTCGCCCTCTCCGGGCTCTTCCTGCCGCCCGCCGGCGACGGGCGCCCGCGGCTGCTCGTGGCCCCGGAGGCCCACGCGCGGGCCATGGCGCTGGGCTTTGTGGCCCTGTTCATCCTGTCGTTCCTGTGTCGGATGGTCCCGCGGCTCACGCGTTCCCCCCTGGCCCACCCGCGCCTCGCCGAGCTCGGGGCGGCGGCCCTGCTCGCGGCGACGCTCCTGGACACGGCGGGGGCGATGACCTGGGGCGGGGTGGGGCCGCTCCTGCTGGGCGGGCTGTGGCTGCTGGCGGTGGTGGGCTGGGCCGGGAGCCTGGGCAGCACGTGGTTGGGGCGCACTGCGCCGCTCCCGTGGTTCGCGGGCTGGATCGGGGGGGGGCTGCTGACCCTCGGGCTGTGCGTGGGGGTGGCGAGCGCGAGCGCCCTGCTGGGCTGGACCGACGTGCTGGGGCGGGTGCCGGCGGCCACGCTGCTCGGGGCCCTGACCCCCATCGCGGCGGGCCTGTCGGTGAAGATGCTCCCCGCCATGTCCGGGGTGGGTCCGGCGGATCGCGGCGCGGCGACGGTGCCGCTGCTGCTGGTGGCCGCGGTGGGCGCCACCGTCAGCCTGGGCATGCTCGTCGGGCAGCCGTTCGTCGCGCTGGTGGGCCTGCTCGGCCTCGCGGTGCTCTCGGGGAGCGCCCTGAAGGGGACGGGCTGGCTGCGGCTTCGACGCGACGGGGACGAGCGGCTGCAGGGGATCCGCATGGAGCCGGACGCGCGGGCCCTGCGCTGGAGCGCTCGGCTCGCCTGGGCAGCGCTGGGGGCGGGCCTCCTGGTGCTGATCGTCGGTCTCGGGGCGACGGTCTCGGGGCAGCACGAACTCGCTGGCCGACCGCTGCGCGAGGCCCACGTGCTCGGAGTGCACCTCGTGGGGGCGGGCTTCCTCGTGACGCTGATGCTCGGAGTCGGCCAGCGCCTGCTGCCAGGCTTCCTGCGCGCCGACGTACGGTGGCCCCGGGTGCGGTATGCGGTGTTCTTCGGCATGCTCGTGTCCTTGCTGCTGCGGGTGGCGGCGGGCCTGGTTCCCGCCGCGCTACCCTGGGCGCTGCATGCCGCGCTGGGCGCCCTGCTGGCGAGCGTGGCCCTGTTCCACGTCCAGGTGTCCCCCTCCATCCGGTCACCGGCCGAGGAGTGAGTTCGAGATGATGTGGCGCACCTGGCGGGAAGCCTTCCACGACCTCCGCCGGGGACCGATCCTCGACGAGCTCGGGCACGCGGTGCACCGGTCCCGGCTGTGGAGCATCGGCGGAGGGCTGGACTCGTCCCTCCTGCGGCGCATGGACGAGGACGTGCTGATCGATCCGGACCTGCTCATGGGAGCCGTGGAGGATCGCGCCGCGCCGCTCTTCCTGAACCACTACAGCGCCCTGGGCTTGCGGTACGCGCTGACCCGGTACGGCCTGTGGGAGCGGCTGGCGGCGCGCGCGGGTGGGACGCCGCACGTCGATATCGCCGGGGTCGGTCAGGCGGTCCAGACCATGCGGATCCTGAACCGACCCGACGGCGAAGCCCTGGTGGAGCTGAGCGCGGGGCTCACGTCCGCCGCGGCGGTGGACGCTCCCCTGCCGGCCATGGAGCACCGGTGGCTGTCGGTGGAGTGGCTCTGTCTGCAGGATCCGACGCGCAGCTTCTCGGAGGGCCGGCCCCCGCTGCCGGGTCAGAAGCACCCCGGGCTGGGCGAAGGGCGCGAGGTGATCGAGCTGCTCCTGATCATGGGATGGAGGCTCGGCTGCGCCGGCCTGTTCGGGCGCCCCGCGTGGTTTCACAACGCGGTGATGTACCGGATCCACTTCCGCTTCCTGGATCCGCAGGAGGAGGGGCGCATGCGCGGCCTGCTCCGGGCCTGGCGCGCGTCCGGTCTCGGCCTCGGGGACTTCTCCCGGGCCGTGGACGGGGGCCGCCTGCAGAGCGAGGCGGGCGAGCCGGTCAAGTGGACGCCCGGGGTGGTGGTCGCGCCGCTCCTGGCGGAGGCGGAGTTCCAGGACGACGCCTGGGAGGCCGCCGCGAAGGAGTCCGGCGAGACCCGATACCGGGTGGTGCCCGCGGAGTCCTGACCTTCAGGTGCCGGCGGCGAGTTCCTCCAGGCAGCGCCCGTAGTAGACGTTCCAGGAGTGGGTGATCCACTCCCGCTGCTCATCGCTCAGGGGCTTGATGACCCGCGCCGGCGAGCCGAGGACCAGCGATCCCGGCGGGATGATCGTGCGCGCGGTGACCAGCGCGCCGGCGCCGATCATCGACCAGTCCCCGATCTGGGCGTTGTCGAGGATGATCGCGCCCATGCCCACGAGCACGTTCGAGCCGATCTGACAGCCGTGCAGGACCGCGCGGTGTCCGACCGTGACCTGCTCGCCGACGTGCGTCGTCGAGAGATCGCCGGTGTTGTGCACGACGCAGCCGTCCTGGATGTTGGAGCGCGCGCCCACGCGGATCGCCCCCTGGTCGCCCCGCAGGACCGCGGTGGGCCAGATCCCGACGTGATCGCCGAGCACCACGTCACCGGACACGACCGCCGAGCGATGCACCCACGCCGTGGGGGACAGGACGGGATGCAGCTCCCCATACGGTTCAAGCACGGTCGACTCCAGGGCGTCGTGCGCCCAAGCAGCAACGCCGCTGCGAATCGCAACGGCGCCTGCACTCTAATGGTCCGATTGTCGTCCGAATGGAGCGTGAGCTCCTGGACCCGATGGAGGCCGCGGTCAGACCGCGGATCCTCAGGACTTCGGGGTGGGCTTCGGGGTCGGCTTCGGAACGGGGGCGGGGCGCCAGTTCATGATTGCCTCCTCAGGATGTGAAGAATCGCAGGGTCCTCGCGGACGACGACAGGTGATCGACTCCATCTAGGTAGCCGGCCGATAGGGGCGGTGTCAAGGAATCTGGTCATGGGGATCGCGGGCCGAGCGCGGCCCGAACCGGATCCGGGGGGCTGGTCCGGTGCAGGGTCCACCCTCCACGACAGCGGACCAGCCTGTCGAATCGAGGGACGGAAGGAGCGTCCCGCCGGTCACCTCGAAGCCCTGCGGAGGGTCGTCCAGTCGGATGTGCAATCGCCACATCTCTTCGTCCGGATCGCGACATGGGGAGGTGTTCGGCTCGAGATATGGGAGCGAGCGCAGGTCCGCCGGATCGATCCGCGCCGGCGGGGGGAGGCGAGGACGGCGGAAGAGGGCGAGCTGGATGTGCTCGAACCGCTCGACCCGGAGCAGCTCCAGATGCGCCTCCGACCAGAGCAGGGCCCGGGCGGCGACGTCCGCCGAGAACTTGGCCCGCCCGAACATGCGCTCGTCGGCCACGGCGACCCAGATCCGGTCCAGGTGGGTGTTGAGGATCCCCGACTCGAACGGCAGCCCTTCGTCGCCCGCCTCCAGGTAGGCCGCGCGCCCGCCGAAGTCCCAGGCCGTGGTGTCGTGGATGTCCGTCAGCTCGCCGCCCAGCCGGCGCGTGAGGTTGGAGCGGATGGGGCCCCGCTGCCCCCACATGGGCAGGGTCACGAGCCCGTCGCGATCCTGCAGGTCGTCGGCGATGGCCGCGGCGACGGCCCGGTAGTCGGGGTGCGTGGAAGCCTGGCTCGTCAGGACACTGGATCCGACGGTGCCCACGAGCCAGCCCAGCCCCAGGACCGCGGCGCTGAGCCGGGCGACGCCCCGGGTGCTCGCCAGGCCCACCGCCCCCAGCGTGATGGCCGCGGGCAGGAACCACGAGACCCAGCGAAAGCCCCAGAAGATCCGCCCGTCGAGGGAGTCGATCAGGTTGACGTAGAAGAAGAGCGTGCCCCCCACGAAGGCGCCGATGATCGCCGCGAGCAGCAGCCCCACGTGCCGGTCCTGGCGGGTCGCGGTCACCAGCCCCACCACCATCAGGGCCGCCAGCGGCAGGGCCAGCAGGGCGCTCGCGGGGGCGACGCCCAGCCCCACCGCGCCGAACCCGGTCAGGAACGTGGCGAGGCCCGGATCGGCGGGGTAGGAGTCGGAGTACAGGCGCGTGTCCAGGGCCACCGGCGAGAAGTTGGCGAAGTGCAGGAACGACCACGCCACCGCCGGCGCCCCTACCAGCGGTCCCACCGCCAGGGCCTGCGCCGCTGCCCCCCGCCAGCGCGGCTCGTAGCGGTCCCGGGCCCACAGGTACAGCAACACCAGGAGCTGGGCGCCGCCGAACATCGCCGTGGCGTAGTGCGCCAGGAAGCCCAGCACCAGCAGGGCCAGCCAGGCCGTGAAGGCCCGCCGGGTGCCGGTGCCCAGCGCGCGGAGCAGCAGCGCCGTCGAGGCGACCGCCACGAACGACAGGAACGCGTAGGGCGTGGCGTCCCGGCCGAACTGGATCGCCGGCGCCGCCACGGCGTACCCGAAGGCCGCGAGCAGGCCGGCCGGGGGGCTGAAGCGCCGCACGAGCCGCCACAGCATCCACACCGTGGCCAGCGACAGGACCAGCGACGGGGCTCGGAGGAGCCACTCCCGGCCCCCTCCGAGCGTGTACAGGGCCTGCATGAAGGCGTGCCACAGGGGAGGGTGCACGAGCTCGAGGCACGCCGGGTGCAGCCACCCCTGCAGCACCTCGGCGGCGGACTGTGTCGCATCGGCGGGCACCACCCGCGCCGTGCCGGGCCCGTAGGTCCACTCCAGGAAGTCCAGCGGGGCGCTCAGCCCGGGCAGCCGCAGGGCCAGCCCCAGCCCCACGATGCCCAGGGCCAGGCTGCGCTCGCGCGCCCCTCCCGGCGGCGCCCCAGGCCGGTCCGCACGGGGCGCGGTCTGCT
>CALAGR010000362.1 GCA_937891735.1 uncultured Pseudomonadota bacterium
GACGTTGCGGATCAGCGCCTTGCGCCGCTGCTCTGCGAGGTAGGGATCGTCGAAATCGTCAGACATTGGCGGAGAGTATCAGCGCGGACCCCTGCCAGAACGACGACGGCCCCACCCGACGGATCGAGCGGGGCCGCCAGCGGTCTTCGGCGCTACTCCGCGAGCAGCGCTTCGAACTCCTTCTCCAGCATCGGAATGACCTCGAAGAGGTCGCCCACGATCCCGTAGGTCGCGTGCTGGAAGATCGGGGCATCGGCGTCCTTGTTGATCGCCACGATGACCTTGCTCGTCCGCATGCCCGCGAGGTGCTGGATCGCGCCGCTGATGCCAGCGGCGATGTACAGCGACGGGTTCACGGTCTTGCCGGTCTGGCCGATCTGCGTGCTGTGCGCCGTGTAGCCGGCGTCGACGGCGGCGCGCGATGCACCGACGGCGGCTCCGATCTTGGCTGCGGCAGACGCGAGGATGCCGAAGTTCTCGGCGCTCTTGAGCGAGCGGCCCCCCGCGATGATGCGGTCGGCCTCGGAGATGTCGATGGCGCCACCGCCGCTGGACTCGACCTCGATGACCTCGTACCCGTAGTCGTCATCGAACTCCGCCTCGAAGTCCTCCTCCTCGCCGTCCTTCTCCTCCACGTCCTCGATCACGAACGAGTTGGGCCGGACCGTGAAGTACGCCGGCGAGTCCGCGATGACCACGTTGGCCAGGCACTTGCCGGAGTACAGGGGGCGGGTCGCCTCGATCCCGTCGTCACCCTGACGAAGGTCCGTGACGTCGGAGGCGCAGCCGGCCTCGGACAGGGCAGCCGCACGCGGCATCAGGTCCTTGCCCAGCACCGAGGCCGAAGCGAGCACCACGTCGGGGCCCAGATCATCGACGACCTGGTGAAGGGCCGCCGCGAACGCGCCGGGCACGTAGGTGCCCAGGATGTCCGCCTCGACCTTGATCACCTTGTCCGCGCCCCAGGCCCCGAGGCCCTCGACGCCGCTCAGGTCGCTTCCGATCACGACCGCTGTGACGTCATCACCGTCCGCGAGCTCCTGGGCCTTGCCCAGCAGCTCACGAGCGCTCCTCTTTACTTTCCCGTCCGCGACTTCGCAGAACACCAGGAATTCAGCCATTGCTCATCTCTCCTTGTTCTTGTGGTTGTCGCGGGACTCAGAGGACCTTGGCTTCGGTGCGCAGCAGCCCGACCAGCTCCTTGACCTGGTCGGCGAGCTCGCCCTGAAGGATCCGGCCCGGTGCGCGTCCCGGCGGAAGCTGGAAGCCCGACAAGACCACCTTGGCGTTGTCGGCGCCGACTTCATCCTCCAGACCGAGATCGGCCGGGGAGTAGCGCTTCACCGGCTTGCTCTTGGCCTTCATGATCCCGGGCAGGCTGGCGTAGCGCGGCGTGTTCAGGCCCTTGTCACAGGTGAACACCGCAGGCAGCGCCACCTTGATGACCTCGGTGACCCCGCCGCCGACCACCCGCTTGACGACCACGCTGTCGCCGTCCTGGGCATAGGTGCTGATGGCCGTCGCGCAGGGCCAGCCCAGCTTCGTCGCCACGATCTGCGGCACCTGCACGGCGTCGTCGTCGATGGCCTGCTTGCCCGCGAAGAGGAGCTCGAGCCCCTCCTCCTGGGCAACCTTGGCCAGGGCCGCAGCCACGCCGAGCGAGTCGGAGCCGGCGAAGCCGTCGTCATCGAGGATGACGGCCCGGGCTGCGCCCATCGCCAGCGCCGTGCGCGCCGCGTCCAGGGTCTTCGCAGAGCCGAGGGAGAGGATGACCACCTCGCCGCCCGTGGCCGCGCCGACCTGAAGCGCTTGTTCGATCGCGTACTCGTCGTACGGGTTCACGATCCATTTGATGTCACCACCGTCGATGCCGCTGGCATCGCCGTTGATCTTGATGCGGGTCTCGGTGTCCGGGACCTGCTTGAGGAGCACGCCAATCTTCACGGATTGCCTCCTCGCCCACGGGGGGCGGGTCAGGGGTTGGCCGACGCCTCCGCGGACCCGGAACGAAGCCCGGACGCAAAGATGTCGGCGATCTGGTTCGCTGACTCCAGCAGCCCATAGCGGGCGGCGGGGGTCAGAATCCACTGCATTGCGATCTCGTCCAGCGCCCCGAAGAGGGCGCGTCGCACGATGGTCGGGTTCGCCTCGAGCCGCATCAGGCCGCGCGCCTGACCCTCCTCGACGATCCGACCGACGATGTCCAGGTACTCCTTGAGCTTCGTCGGCTTGTATTCGCGCATGAAGGTGTGGGAGAGCCGAAGCTCCACCTGGAGCACCTTCGCCACGCTGCGGTGCCGCTCCACCCGCGTCATGTGGAACGCGGTGAAGGTCCGCAGCTTCTCGAACGGGTCATCGAGGGGGGCGAGCTTCACCTCCACGGCCTCGATCATCTCGGCCATGGCCTCCTCGAAGATGCTCAGGAGGATCTCGTCCTTGCTCTTGAAGTACAGGTAGATCGTTCCGTCGGCGACGTTCGCAGCCCTGGCGACGTCGCTCACGCGGGACCTGTGAAAGCCCGCGTTGGCGAAGACCTCGACCGCTGCCTCAAGGATGTGCCGACGCTTGTCTGCGCGACCCTGGGCCGTCCTGGCGGCTGTCTTCTTCACTGCCACGGTGGACATCCCGCTCCCGACTGAATGAACGCTCATTCAAGGGCGCGAAGCATACCCACTGGCGCGGACCGCGCAAGCAGCGCTGTCACTGCCCGATACACCGCGATGGCTCAACCGTTGCGGCGGTCCAGGAAGCGGCGGGCCGTCGTCTCGACGTCCTCGCCGACGGTCTCCCAGTCGGCCAGGAAGCCGGCGTTGCCCTTGTCCGTCAGGGGGTGGCCGAACATCTGCTTCATGATCTTGAACGGCAGCGTGGCGACGTGGGATCCGATGCGCATGGCCTCCAGCATGTGCTGGGAGTGGCGGATCGACGCGGCGAGCACCTTCGTGTCGAAGAAGTAGTTGTCGTAGACCGACACGATGTCCTGCAGCAGCGCGAGCCCGTCGTGGCCCGTGTCGTCGATCCGGCCGATGAACGGGCTGATGTAGGTCGCGCCGGCCTTCGCCGCGATGACCGCCTGGTTCACCGAGAAGCACAGCGTCACGTTGACCGGCGTGCCCTCAGAAGCCAGGACCTTGCAGGTCTTGATGCCCTCGGGGATGAGCGGGACCTTGATGACCACGTGCTCGTGGATCTGGCGCAGCAGACGGGCCTCGCGGAGCATGCCCTCGCTGTCCTGGGCCACCACCTCGGCCGACACGGGACCCTGCACGATCTCGCAGATCTCGTAGATCGTCTCGGCGAAGTCGCGCCCCTCCCGGGCGATCAGGGAGGGGTTGGTGGTGCAGCCGTCGAGGATCCCCCAGGAGGCGGCCTCGCGGATCTCGTCGAGGTTGGCGGTGTCGATGAAGAACTGCATGAGGTCCCGATCAGGGGTACGCGCCGAGCCGGCGGTGATTGGTTGCGGGCCGTGGCTACCACGTTCAGCCGGGGCCTGCCAGCAGCTACGGGAGCCGCGGAACGGGGACCGGCGCGAGCCCTGGGGGCACGGGGGCGCGCCCGGACAGGGCGGCGCGGGCGGCG
>CALAGR010000363.1 GCA_937891735.1 uncultured Pseudomonadota bacterium
GCGGCCCTGCTGCTCCTCCTGGGGCTGTGCCTGCGCCGGCGCCGCAGGCCGGGCACCAGCGCCGCCAGGGCGAGCCACCACGCTCCGCCGGGGCCCGCCAACGAGGCCTCGCAGGCGCAGTCGTCCTTGTCCCGGTCGCCGAAGGAGTAGCCGCCGGGGGGGGGCGTCGGCACCTCCTCCTCGGCCACGACGAGGGTGCGCGGGGTCGCGAAGCCGCCCTGTAGCCCCCCGTCGTCCACGGCCTGCACGCTCCACCAGAAGGTTCCGGGCTCCAGGTCCTCGGTGAGGGACCAGGACACCTGCCCCGCCCCATCCGTCACCGTGTTGCCGCCCGCCGTCGTCCCGGCGGCCCGCACATCCGTCAGCGCCTCGTCCGCCGCCACCACGAAGGCGTACTCCAGCGGATCCCGGTCCGGCTCGGCGACCCAGGTGGCGACGAGGTCCACGGGCCGCTCCTGACCGATGTCGGCGCCGTTGTCGGGGGCCACCAGCTCGGGCACGCCGGGCGGGTCGTCCGCGCTGTTCACGAAGAACGCGATGGACTCCCAGGGGGACCAGATGGCGCCGTCGCTGGCCCGGGCCCGGGCCCAGGCCACCGCGTTCTCGTCCAGCTCCACCCCTGCCAGCGCCAGATCCCACCGGGCCGCGCCGTCCTCTTCGGCGCTGATCATCCCGCTGGTCCAGGATCCCGCCCAGGTCGCGTCCGCCGCCGCCTCGAACGCGTACTGGACGGTGGCACCCTCGGCGTCCGTGGCCCCGCCGACGGTCAGGATCGGGGTCCGGCTGCCGACCACGCCGTCGTCCAGCGGGTCCATCCAGGCGAGCCCGGTGGGGGCGGCGTCGGACCCGGACACGTGGAAGGACACCGAGGGCGTCCAGTCGCCGGCGAGGCCGTGCTCGTCGGTGGCCCGGGCGCGCAGCCAGCCCCAGGCGTCCTCGGTCATCGCCGCGTCCAGGGTCCACTCGACCAGCCCGCCGGAGCCGGTCAGGGCCGGGGACTCCGAGAGCAGCTGCGTCAGCTCCGCGTCCGACCAGACCTGCATGGCGTAGGTGATCGCGTCGCCGTCGGGGTCGGTGGACGAGCCGAGCTGGAAGGTCGGGCTCAGGCTCGGGAGCAGCTCGCCGTCCTGGGGGGAGGCTGGCGCGGGGGTCGTCGGCGCCTCGTTCACCTCGTTGACGAAGAACTGCGCCGTCACGGTCCACGCCCCCCCGACGTAGGGGTCGCTCGCGCGGGCCCGCCACCAGGCGGGGGTGTTCTCGGCCAGCGGCACGTCCACGAGCCAGGAGGTCTGGCCCGAGGCGACCTGGGGGATCCCCGCCGCGCTCGCCACCAGTGAGGTGAGCCCCTGGTCCGTGTACACCTCCCAGCTGTAGACCAGCGCGTCGCCGTTGGGGTCCGTGGCGTTCTGGACCACCAGGGTCGGCGCGGCGCTCGTCTCCACGTCGTTGATGGGGGCCACGGCCGAGGGGGCGGTGGGTCCGTCGAAGACATGGGGGTTGGTCAGGCCCAGGAACTCGGCGAGGTTGTCCAGGCCGTCGCCGTCCGGGTCCAGCACGCCGTCGCTCGGATCCAGCGGATTCAAGCCGTACACGATCTCCCACTCGTCCTCGATGCCGTCGCCATCGGTGTCGTGGGCGTGGGCCACGGCCGGAGTCAGGGCGGCGAGGAGGACGGCGAAGGTGACCAGTCGCGGCTTCACGCCTCCATCGTACGCGTCGGATCCCCCGGATCCCCAGGCGACGGTCAGCCCGTCGGAGAGCCCTTCGGGTACTTTCCAGGCATGTGGACCTCGACCTCCGTTCCATCCCTGGCCCTCGTCACGGCGCTGCTGTTGGCGGTGGGACCCCGATCTGCCGCGGCCCACGACTGGTTCGCGGACGCCGACGTCCCCGTCGGCCTCGCCCAGTCGGCCTCCGTCGCCTGGACCGACGGCACCATCTACCTGTTCGGTGGCCGCACCGGCCCGGTCGGCGCCACCTCCGCTACCGACGCTGTGTGGGCGCTGGACCCCTGCCCGGGCACCTGGACCCCCCGCGCGCCCCTGCCCGCGGCGACCTACGGGGCCCGCGCGGTCCTCGCCACCGACGGGTTCATCTACGTCACCGGAGGGGAGGGGCACGGCGGCGCCACCTGGCAGTACGACCCGGCCCTCGACAGCTGGGCCACCATGACCTCGGCGCCGACGGCGACCACCGGCTTCCAGCCGGCGTGGGTGTCTGACGACAGCACCGGCCTGCTGCACCGGATCGGAGGCCTCGGCGACGGCGACGAGCACCTCGTGTTCGATCCGGCCACCGAGCTGTGGAGCACCGCGGCGCCCCCGCCGGTGCCGCTGATCGGCTCGCGGGCGTTCTGGTGGGCCGCGAGCGCCAAGATCGTGCTGATCCTGGGCTGGGAGGGCGATGACGCAAACGGCGTCGCCAGCGGCGGCTCGTGGCACTACGACCCCGCGGCGGACACGTGGTTCGTGGGCAACCTGCTGGCGGGTCCGGTGACGACCGCGTTCGCCGGAGACGGCGCCTGGAGCCCGGGCGAAGGCTTCTTCTGGCACTTCGGCGGCTCCGATGCCTTCGCCGACGGCGCGAGCCCCTACCGGTCCGAGGTGGTCGGGTACGTGCCCAGCGGCAACATCTGGCTCTCCTCCCAGTTCAACGACCCGAGCCCCCTGGGGGGGAACCGGGAGATGGCCACGGCGGTCAACGCCTGGGGCGAGACCCACTTCTTCGGAGGGGACGCCGGCGCCGGGCCCAGCACCCGGCACGAGATCTTCGGCCAGGGCAAGACCCTGGACCTCGACGGCGACGGCTGGGCGGGCTGCGAGGGGGACTGCAACGAGCAGCTCATCGGCATCAACCCCGGTGGGGTCGAGTCGTGCGACGGGTACGACAACGACTGCAACGGGGCGGTGGACGACGGCTTCGACCTGGACGGCGACCTGTACACGACCTGCGCCGGCGACTGCGACGACGCCGATCCGAACATCAACGTGAGCGTCCTGGAGGTGTGCGACGGGATCGACCAGGACTGCGACGGGACGCCGGACGACGGCCTCCCGGTGCTGGCCCAGTACCCGGACGCGGACGGCGACGGCTTCGGGGTCACTGCGGGGGCGGTGTCGCAGTGCGAGGGCATGGCGGGCTGGGCGTCGGTGGACGGGGACTGCGACGACGCCAGCGCCTCCATCAACCCGGCCACCCCCGAGGTGTGCGACGGCCTGGACAACGACTGCAACGGCACCCCGGACAACAACCTCGCCACCTGGACCGTGTATTCGGACAGCGACGGCGACGGCTTCGGGGTCTCCGGCTCGGGAGCGACGGCGTGCATCACGCTGGCCGGCCAGAGCGAGGTGGACGGGGACTGCGACGACACCGACGCCGCCATCAACCCCGGCGCCGCCGAGGTGTGCGACGAAGTGGACCAGGACTGTGACGGGGTCGTGGACGAGGACGTGCTGGAGACCTTCTGGACGGACGACGACGGCGACGGGTACGGCGACTCCGCCGCGCCCCTGCAGGCGTGCACGGAGCCGGCCGGCGCGGCCAGCGAGAGCGGGGACTGCGACGACGCCGATCCGCTGACCTGGCCCGGCGCGCCGGAGCTGTGCGATGGGATCGATCAGAGCTGCGACGGGATCATCGACGAAGGCTGCCCCGGAGACGACGACGACTCGAGCGACGACGACGACTCGGGGGACGACGACGACTCGGGGGACGACGACGACTCGGGGGACGACGACGACGACGACGATGACGACGACGACGATGACGACGACTCGGGTGACGACGACGACGTGCCCCCGCCGGCCTGCGACTGCCAAGACAGCGGCGGTGCGTCCACCGCGCTCCTGCTCCTGCTGGTGGGCCTGGGTCCGATGCGCCGGCGCCGCGCCGCGTCGGTCTGAGGTCGCCCGCGGGCTGGACTCCCGGCCTGGCTGCGGGGGATGATCGCGGCCCCTTCATCGGAGCACATCAATGAGCGGCAGCGGCCTCCCCGGCGATCCCTGGATCCTGACCACCCCCCTGGGCACCTCGCGGTTCGAGATGCACCGGGACGAAGACAAGCAGGTCCTGCACTGCCAGGTCGGCACCACCTGGCTGCACTACCACCTGCGCGCCCTGGACGATCTGCACGCCATGCTGGTCGCCCACGGCGACTGGATGGAGCTCGGCAACAAGGACGAAAAGGCGGACACGAAGCCCGGCACGGTAGAGCACTGGGGCCGGTCCGCGGACAACCCCGTGGGCGGCTGGTACGGGATCCGCAAGGGCTACCGCGGGCGCTTCGCGAGCTACGTCACCCCGGTCCTGGAGCGGCTCGGCAAGGTCGAGTTCGACAAGCAGGGCCGCGGCGTCTGGGTGCGCGCCAAGGCGTAGACGTCTACTCGGTCAGGCAGTACGTCGCGGTGCCGGAGCGGCGGCGCACCCAGTACCGGAAGGTGGAGCCGTCCCGGTTGCTGGGGATGGTGTAGGAGATCGACTCGAACACCCCGGGCGTGCCGTTGTTCGCCTTCACCTGGTCCCGCCAGCGGTTGCCGCTCAGGTACTGCAGGTGCAGATCGAGGTCGGCGCTCGCGTCGTCCCAGGTCAGGTCCGCCTGGACCGCGGTGCCGGCTGAGAGGGCGCCCAGGTCCAGGTAGTCGTCGGCGTTGGAGCTGGACACGGTGCCCGACAGGGAGCAGGCCGGAGCCGCCGCGATGGTGGCCGTGGTGGAAGCGACGTCCCAGGCGCCGTCGTCGTCGGTGACCGTCAGGAGCACGGTGTAGGTGCCCGTGGCGGCGTAGGCGTGGGTCGGCGTCGCGCCGGTGGCGAACCCACCGTCACCGAAGTCCCAGTCGTACGACACGATGCTGCCGTCGGAGTCCGAGGAGAACGTGCCGTCGAAGGACACGGCCGCGCCCTGCACGCCGGCGTAGGGGCCGTCGGCGTCCGCCGTGGGAGCCACGTTCGGAGGGGCGATGGTGACCGTCGCGCTGGTCGTCGCCACGTCGCCGTCGCCGTCGTCGTCCGTGACCGTCAGGGTCACGACGTAGGTGCCCGTGGTGCCGTACGAGTAGGTCGGCGAGGGGCCCACGTCGGAGCCGCCGTCACCGAAGTCCCAGGCGTAGGACACGATGCTGCCGTCGGAGTCCCAGGACCCGGTGCCGTCGAACGCGATGGTGTCGAGCTCGTAGCCGGCGTAGGGGCCGCCGGCGTCCGCGGTGGGGGCCACGTTGGGCAGCGGCGTGCCGCCCGCCTCACTGACCGTCAGGTTCAGGCCCGAGAAGCCGGCGTAGGCGTTGATCATGACGTAGTAGGTGCCGATGGAGTCGGGCTCGAAGACGCAGGCCTCGGCGTTCCCGGTGACGAAGGGACGGCAGTCGTAGCTCGACGTCGTGGGGGCGCTGCCGAACTTGACGTACAGGTCCGCGTCGCCGGTCCCGCCGGACTGGACGAACTTGATGCCGAGGGAGCCGGGGGCCGTGGTGTAGCTGAACGTCGTCTGGGACCCGGTGGACCCGGACAGGTTGGTCTGGCTGTCGATCACCGTGTAGGCCAGCCCCGGCAGGACGCCGACGGAGGTCCAGGCGGCTTCGGTCGCCGCGACCTGCGGGGAGCCCGCGCCGAAGATGTCGGCGGCCGCCATGACCGTCGCGCCGCGTCCCTCGGAGAAGGTCGTGGACGGCGTCATGTACACCGTCAGACCGCGGTAGAAGATCCCCGCCGCGTCGGCCAGGTCCATCGAGGGGTCCGTGGCCATCAAGTAGAAGGCCTTGTTGGCGATCCCCGAGCTGTAGTGCACGTTCAGGCCGGCGGTGTAGTCGGCGTAGTTGTCGATGCTCTTGCCGTCGAGCGTCGGGTCGTTCATGTAGCGCAGCGCGGCGCCGAGGGCGGGCTTCGCGATGTCTTCGCCCACCATCCAGGTGTCGGCGGTGATCACGCCGTTGTCGGACCAGTTCTCGATGGCGACACCGAGGATGTCGGACATGGCCTCGTTGAGGCCTCCGGACTCGTTTGCGTAGATCAGGTTGGCGCTGAACTCGGTGACGGCGTGGGTGAGCTCGTGGCCGACCACGTCCAGGGCCCCGGACAGGGGCGTGAAGTAGGTGGCGCCGTCGCCGTAGACCATCTGGCTGCCGTTCCAGAAGGCGTTGTCGTAGTTCTTCAGGTGGTGGGCGGTGGAGACGAGCGTCTTGCCCGCGCCGTCGATGCTGTCCCGGCCTTCTACGGCGAGGTAGTAGTCGTAGGTGATGCCCGCGTTGTCGTGGGCGTCGTCCACGGGCACGTCGCCGGTGGGGCCCTGTCCCTCGGTGCGCCGGAGCGATCCGGGCAGCCTGCTGCGGTTGTTCCCGTCGTAGCTCCTCCGGTTCTTGATGGTCTGCAGGTTGTCGTAGGCCCAGACCACGGCGCCGGAGTAGGCGTCGATGAAGAGGACGGGCCTAGCCGGGGCGTCGCCGAGCAGGTCGTCGATGCTCACCCGCCAGGTCAGCAGGTCGTCGCCGCCGTGGCGCAGGACCTGCAGGTCGGCCAGCGGCTGCCCGTCCACGCCGCCGTCGTGCGCCTCGGTGGCGAGCTCGATGGCCTGCTCCTCGGTGATGAGTCGGGTGGTGTCCACCCGCAGGCCGTGCACGAAGCCGTCGGTGATGGAGCCGACGGAGCCGTCCGGGCGGATGTGCACGATGGACTGGCCGCCGAACACGGGCACGCCACCTTCGAGCTGATCGACGCGCACGTGAGCCATGCCGAGCCGGTCGAGCTCCACGCCGAAGACCTGCGTTCCGTCGATGTCATCCATCGAGGTGGCCTGGGTGGTCGCGATCCAGTCGTTGGCGATGTCCGTGGCGAGGACCCGCGCGGAGGCGGCGTCGCCGGCGAACCGGGAGACGGTGGACTTCGGCCCGGGTGCAGGCGCGCAGGAGATGAGGAGCGCCGGCAGCAGGGCCAGCAGGACGAAACGGGTTCGGGACATGAGAAACCTCTCCGACGGCGGGGCCAAGTCAACCCTGACCTACGCAGTTTCAGGTTCCTGGCAAGCCCCTTTCTTGGTCGAGAGACACCCTCGGCAGGGTGTGTGCCCGCGCCGCCCCCACGGCTCAGTTCCAGCGCCTCCAGCCGCGGGTGTAGTAGCGCGCCAGGATCGCGTCGGTCAGCCGGTTCACCCGCACTCCTTCGGGGGGCTGGAGATCCGTCGGGAACCGGAACATCCCCTGCAGCGCCTCGTCATCGAGGAACCGCAGGTCCCTTGCCACGGCCTCGGGCAGGGTCAGGTCCGCGCCCGGGCTCCGGGCCAGCACCCAGCCCCACTCGCCGAAGCTCGGCACGTGCGCGTGGTACGCCATCACCTGGGCCTGCGCGCCTCCGGGACGCTCCTCTGCGAACGCCGCCGTCATGGTGGTGGCGATGCACCAGAACGCCTCGAGGGCATAGAACGGCGAGGTCGCCTGGGTCACCAGGGCGCCCCCGGGCCTCAGGCGGCTCCGGGCGAGGCGGAACGTCGGCAGCGAATACAGCCGCGCCAGCTGCGCGTCGTTCGGGTCCGGCAGGTCCATCACGATGACGTCGAAGCGGTCCGGGCTGTCCTGAAGGAACCGCACCGCGTCGCCATGCACCACCTGCACCCGCGGGTCCTTCAGCGCGCCCCCGTTGAGGTCTGCGAGCGCGCCGTGCTCCGTGAACAGCTCGGTGACGGCCGGATCCAGGTCCACCAGGACCACGCGCCTCACCGCCGCCCAGCGCAGCACCTCGCGGACCGCCAGCCCGTCCCCGCCCCCCAGGATCAGCACCTGCGCGGGCACCTCGGCGGCCGCCATGGCGGGATGGATGAGGGCCTCGTGGTAGCGGTACTCGTCGGCGCTGCTGAACTGCAGGTGGCCGTCCAGGTACAGCCGCAGATCGTCTCGCCACCGCGTGACCACCACCCGCTGGTAGGGCGTGGAGCGCGCCAGCATCACCGGGTCCGAGTACAGCTGGTCCTCCAGCCACGTCGTCGCCCGCCCGCCTCCGATCAGCACCCCCAGCAGGAGCGCCGCCACGGCCGACCCGAAGGCCACCAGCCGCCCGCGCCGCGCGATCTCGGTGCCGAGCACGGCCAGCGCCAGGAACGCCACGGCCACGTTCATGAGCCCCAGCAGCGCCGCCGAGCGCACCAGCCCCAGGTGCGGCAGCAGCAGCAGCGGGAAGGCCACCGATCCCACCAGGGCGCCGAAGTAGTCCAGGGCCAGGACGTGGCTGACCACCACGCGCACCTCCACCCGCTTCTCCAGGATCCGGAGCAGCAACGGGATCTCGAGCCCCACGAGCGCGCCGATGACCACGCTCACCAGCAGCAGGCACGCCCGGTAGCTGTCCGACCACGCGAACGCCGCGAACAGCCCCAGCGCCGACAGCCCTCCCACCAGCCCCAGCACCAGCTCGGCGATGACGAACGCCCGGGCGAGCTCGAACCGCACGTACTGCGCGAGCCACGCGCCCAGCCCCATGGCGGACAGGAACAGCCCGATGACGATGCTGAACACCAGCACCGACGAGCCCAGCAGGTAGGTGGTCAGCGTGCCCGCGATGAGCTCGTAGACCAGCCCCGCCGCGGCGACCGCGAAGACGCTGCCCAGCAGGAGCAGCCCCCGCGCGCGCCCGGGCTCAGCCACGGGCTACTTGCCTCCGCGCAGTCCGCCGCCGACGAAGACGCGCCCGCCACGGGTCCGGGTGTCGCCCTGGTCCCGCATGCTGATGCCGTCCATGTCCGAGCTCAGCCCGGTGCCTTCGCCGGACGCCTGCCAGGACCACGCGGTGCCCGCGCCCAGCAGGACCGCGAGCACGACGGCGAACAGGTACCCGCTCTTGTCAGTCGTCATCGTCACCCCCCCAGCGCTGCTGCTCGTGGGTCGTGTGTCTGGCCAGCAGGAACCCCGGAACGAGCAGGCTCAGCAGGAGCATCATCAACGGGTAGCGGGTCAACCGGTTGCCCGTGGTGACAGACACCGTGACCACCGGGCTCTGATCGCCCTCCATGGTCAGGCCCACCCGGTACGTGCCCCCGGGGGGCGCCTTGAACAGCTTTGTCTTCTTGCGGTTGCCCTCGGACCAGGACTCGCCGCCCTCGTAGCCGTGGTAGTAGGCGACCTCGGCGGAGGCGTAGCCGACCACCTCCTCGTCCTCGCCCTCCCCCGTGAGCAGCTCGGTGTCCAACGCGAGCCAGCCGTTGTCCAGGGTGGTGGACACGGCGAGCCCCATGACCGTGGCGCCTTCGGGCACCTCGAACGACGGCGAGGTCCACTCCCCCGCGGCCACGTCGTCCGGCGACAGCGACGTCTCCAGGAGCGCCGAGCCGTCCCCGAGGGTCCCGAAGACCGCCACCGCGTTGAGCGCCACGAACAGCCAGCCCACCCACATCGCGACCTTGCGGCCCGGCGTCAGGAACATCGGCGTGGCGGGACCCACGGTCAGGGGCGGGACGTACTGGTCGCTCTTGCCGAACGCCGCGTACAGCGCCTGGCTGTCCACGTGCTCGCCGATGAAGCGCTCCAGCTCGGTCCTGCTCGTCTCCACCGAGTACATGCGCGGCGGATCGATGTAGTCCACGTACTTGCTGCGGTCGCCGACCTTCGCGAGCCACGGCAGCGCGCCGTCCACGAACGCCAGGCTCGACTCCCCGCGCTCGAAGCACGTCCAGATCCTGCCGCCCACGTCGACCTTGCTGCGGGGCCAGCTGGTGTCGACGATCGCCTTGCTCGGGCCGATCTGGGTGGGCCGCATCAGCACGTAGTTGCCCTCGTACTCCTCCAGCCAGCGGTATCCCGCCTTCGGGCCCCACAGCAGGTACTCGCGGGTGTACTCGCCCCAGCCCTCGTCGTGCACCAGCCGGCCCACCACCTCGTACTGCTCCCCCTGCAGGGTCGCCTTGTGGCCCACCGCGAAGGGGAAGGTCCAGTTGCGGGGGTTCTGGCCGATGGCGATCAAGCCCGCCGGGCTCAACTCGAGCTGCGTGCCGCAGGACGTGCAGACGGCGGTGACCACCTCCTCCTGGCCCGGGGTCTGAAACCCTGCGCCACAGACCACGCACTGGATCGCCACCCCGGCGGTGAAGTCCATGGTGGTCTTGCTGCCCGCCTCGCCGAAGTCCACGTCGCGGGTGCGCACCGCCCGGCCGTAGAACACCTCCGCGCGGGCAGGGTCGACCTGGGAACGCTCGATGGACAGGACGTTCTGGGAGCCGACCTCGGTGGCGTCGAAGTAGTCGTAGGACTCGCCGGGCAGGAACGCCCGGGGGAGCTGGCCCTCGCCTCCCACGCAGCGCGCCGTGCCGACCTCGTCCACCTCGAAGGTGGCCCCGTCCAGCTCCAGTCGGGTGCCCAGGGTCATGGTGGCGGGCACGGTAAGCCCCGTCGTGGGCTGCTCCACGGAGTAGGTCTTCTCGTCCTCGACGATCCACCAGGTGCGGCCGGCGGAGTCCAGGGCGTACCACTCGTCCCAGCGTCCGCCGGACCAGTCGAACTGCACGCGCCCCACGATGTGGAACGTGCGCCCCTCGACCGTGCCGGTGCGGCCCACATCCAGCGCGCTGCGGGGCTCGCCCACCACGGACTTGACGCCCGCGCGCAGCACGTCGTCCTCCAGGTAGATCGTCGTGCGGCAGTAGTCGCAGACGATCGTGCTGATGCCCGGGTTGTTCAGCGTGTGGCCTGCGCCGCACGATGGACACTGGATGGTCTTCACGAGCAGGTCCCCTGGGAGGCGCCGGTCAGCTCCCCATCACCGCGCCGACGATGATCGCCAGCCCGATGAACGCCGAGCCGATGATGATGCCGAGGGAGGTGTTCTGGTCTTCTTCGATCTCCTTGCGGATCGAAAACGGCGTCAACTGGATCATCACCAGCAGCGCGATGCCGAACATGCTCATGCCCAGCAGCGAGTAGATCGCCGTGGCCATCAACGTGGACGCCTTGATCTCCGAAAACAGGTCCATCCGTGCTCCTCCTAGTCCGCTTCGAGGTCTACGTGCGACAGTTGGGGGACCTTCTCCACCAGCTCGGCTTCGATCCGATCGACGGCGTCCCCAAGCTCCTCGACGATCTTCTCGCCGAACTCCTCGAGCCACTGTTGCATGTGCTCGGGCGACTCCCAGGCCCCGCGGATCGCGTCGAGGTCCTCTCCGGCCAGCACGGTGCGGGCGATGGCCCGGCCGTCGAAGTCCACGTCCGCGGCCAGCCGCAGCGCGCCGGAGCCCAGGACGACCATCTTGACCTCGTGCAGCTGCTCGACCTCGGGCTGGGCCTTCAGGATCATGACGATGCGGTCCACCGTCTCGACCTGGGGACGCTCCCCCAGCAGCAGCGCGCGGTTTCGCTGGATCAGGGCCACGGCGATGGCCCCCAGCAGGAGCCCGATGAGGATCGTGAACGCCGCGTCGAACCGCGGCTCGCCGGTCAGCCAGGTCAGGCCCACGCCGCAGAACGCCAGCCCGACTCCGATCACCGCCGCCCCGTCCTCCAGGAGCACCGCCGACGCCATGGGATCCGAGGTGGTGCGCACGTACTCGAGCAGCGACCGGTCGCCCCGCGCGTCGTTCACCGACCGCAGGGCCACCAGGAGCGTGGCCCCCTCGATCAGGAGCGAGAACACCAGCGCCCCGATGACGATTCCGATGTGGTCCGGGTTGGGGACGTGGGGGTCCAGGAACGAGTGGACCCCGTGATACATCGTCACGCCGCAGCCCAGGAAGAAGATGCCTACGGCGCTGATCAGCGCCCAGATGTAGCGGTCGCGATGAAAGCCGTAGGGGAAGCCCTCTTCGGGGGGCATCAACGACTTGCGGATCCCCAGGGCGAGCAGCGACTGGTTGCCCACGTCCGCCAGCGAGTGGATCGCTTCGCCCAGCATCCCGGGGGAGCCGGACACCAGGAAGGCGCCGAACTTGCTCAACATCACCACGGAGTTGCCGGCGATCGCCGCGTAGACCGCTTTTTCGGAGCCTCCATTCATGGCGCGGAGTGTACCCGCGGGACCGCGCTCGATCAGGTCCGGTCCTTGTCGAGGTCGATGGCCCGGTGCTGCAGGGTGCGGGTGCGCAGCGTCGTGCGCCCCACCGAAGAGGACTGGCTGGGAGGCCTGGCCTTCGTGACCTTCAGCTCCGCGCCGGTGCTCTTGTCCACCGCCTTGATGCGAATGCCGCCGTCCTTCGCGACCCGCATCGTGACCTCCACGAAGACCTGGGTGTCGTCGGCGAGAGGCCCCAGGAAGGTGCGCACCACGAGGCCGTCCACGGCGGTCGACTCCCCCTCGACGCCGGCGTACAGCGACAGGCGCAGGCCGCGTCCGGGCTCGGTGGTGCCGCGCACGAGGCGCACCACGCGGGCCGGCAGCCGCGCGCCGGGGTGCATCCACACGTCGAGCTTGCCGCCCTCGCGAACGCCCAGGCTGTGGGTGAGGGTGCGCTCCTTGAGCTCGAGCTCCGTCACGGGCACAGCCGTCATGCGCGTGGCGAGCACACGCAGGATGCTGAACCCGACGCCGCCCACGGCGACGATTGCGAAGACCTCGAGAAGCACTGCGATCACCCCGATCTGCATTGTGTCGAAAAGGTGCTCAGGACGACAGCGCGGCCGACGCTTCTCCTCCTGGTGCCCCTCGGCGACTCTGGGCCAGTGCGAGGCGCTCGGCCATGAGCGTCGCCGCCGCGTCCCGGATCCGCGGCCCCAGCGAAGGTGGAAGCTCCAGACCCGAAAGCGCCGCCCCGTCCAGCGCCAGCCGGTCCGGTCGGCTGATCTCGTCGGCGAAGGGCAGGACGCTGCGCGCCCGAAGGGAGGCCCAGGCGGCCATCAGGGCGGGGCGGAACGCAGAGGCCATCAGCCGCCGGGGATCGGGCAGCGGGAGCGCCGCGATCTCGGGGCCGTACAGGGTCAGCAGCCCCTCTCCGAGGTTGATCCGGCCCAGGACCTCGGCCGCCAGCGCCATCCATGAGGTGTTGAGCAGCGCGATGCCCGGCTCGTGCAGCCCCGGCGCCGCCCAGGCTCCCCACCAGGCCGAGTTGTTGACGAGCACGTGCTCGGGGTTGTCGATGACGTGATGCCGCGCGGCCCGGAACTGGGGGAAGAGCACCGAGCCCGAGCGGGGGCGGGGTAGCCGCCACCAAGGCCGGTTCCCCCGCACCGAGGGCGCCTGGGGAAACGGCACGCCGGCGGGGGTGAGACGGCCCTCGCCCTGGCGGATCCAGGCTCGCGCGCCGGTCGGGGGTTCATCACAGGCCTGGGGCACCGCGAAGATCCGCCCCGGAACGTCGGCGGCGCGCACCACGTATCCATCGACCCCCTTGAGGGAGCGCAGGAAGGGCCGCAGGCAGTCCGGCTCGATCCCGTCGAGCTCCGCGAGATCCCGGGGGGCGAAGAACGCGCTGATGCCGGGCTTCGTGCCGTACGCCAGCGAGAGCACCCGCTCCGGTCGCACGAACGCGCCGTCCGCCTGCTCCAGGACCTCGAACCACAGGTCCGGCGCGCGCAGGAAGGTGGACCAGCGGGGCGCCGCGCGCAGGGTGGAGCGGTCGATGGTGCGGGAGCGCACGCCGTCTGCGGAGCGCCCCGCCTCGATGACGGGGGCGAGCTCGGGTCCGGTGTGGTCGATGCGCGCGAACACCGTGCGCTGCTCCCCGGAGCGCTCGAACACCGCCACCACCGTGTTGACCGCGGCGTTGTCGAACCACGGATCCCGCCGGGACTCGACGACCGCGCGCAGGGCGAAGCGGTCCAGGAGCGCCGCCCGCACCCCCGCCGCGCGGGCCACGTCCAGGAACGTCGCGGGCAACACGAAGGCGAGGCGCCCCCCCGGGGCCAGGAAGCGCAGCGCCTGGATCAGCGCGAGCAGGCTCAGGTCCGCGCCGCCGGGCAGCGCCACCCCGAGCCACGCGCCCAGCCGGGTCGCGATCTCGCGCTGACGCCGCGGCTCCCGGCGTTCGTGGCGCACGTAGGGCGGGTTGCCCGCGATGGCGTCGAAGAGCCCCAGGTCCACAGGGTCCAGGTCGAACAGGTCCGCCTGCTGCAGGCGCGCCTGCGGCAGCATCCCGGCCAGCGCGGCGATCGCGGCGCCGTCCAGGTCGTGGCCTACCAGCCGGGTGCCCCCCAGGTCCGCGGCGTGCCGCAGGAAGCCCCCATCCCCGCAGGTGGGGTCCCAGATCCGGGCGGTGCGCCAGGCCTCGGACCCGATGGGGCCCAGGGCCAGCGCCAGCGTGAGGCGAGCGAGCCGGGCCGGCGTGTAGAAGCGGCCCAAGGACTTGTCCTGGTCGGCGGTGCGGGGGTTGCTCACCGGGCGATGCTACCGGGAGGCGAGGGATCTTCTCTGGGCCGAGGCGCGGGCGTGGTAGATCCCCGGCCGTCGCCGTACCGGCGTGGAGAAGACCTCATGATCCGGACCATCCTGACTGTTGGCGCGGCCGCCCTGCTGCTGGCCGCCTGTGGTGCAAACGAGCCGGCCCCCGTGGCCGCCGATGCCGCCCCCATGCACGAGCCCGCCGCGGCTGTGACCGACACCGCCCCCGCCGACGCTGTCGTCGCGGAGGCCAGCCAGCCCTCCTCGGACGGATGGTTGACCTACGGAGAGCAGTTCTCCAGCAACGCGGCGGTGGCTGCGAAGTCGATCTTCGATCAGACCGACGACTTCGTCGGGAAGACCGTCAAGGTCGAGGGCGAGGTCGCCGCGGTGTGCCAGTCCATGGGCTGCTGGCTGACCTTCCAGGACGAGGGCCGCACCCTGACCGTGAACATGAAGGACCACGCGTTCTCCGTGGACAAGAAGGGCACGGGCGCCTGGTGCGAAGCCGAGGGCACGGTCGAGCGCGTCGGCGAGGAACTGACCCTGACGGCCCACGCCGTGCGCATGAAGAAGCCGGCCAACGCGGCTCCTGCGGACCCTGCGCCGGACGCCGCGCCCGCGGATTCGGAGGCGCCGAGCAAGGGGTGATGTCACCGATGTAGGTTCCGTGTCATGCCTGCAGACATCCAGATCGCCCGCGCTGTGCCTCCCCGCCCCATCGCCCAGATCGCCGAGGACCTCGGCGTCCCGGCGCGCTATGTGGTGCCCTACGGCCACGACAAGGCCAAGATCGTCGCGCCGCTGCCCGCGGAGCCGCGGGGACGCTTGATCCTCGTGTCGGCCATGACTCCGACCAAGGCCGGGGAGGGCAAGACGACCACGTCCGTGGCCCTCGCCCAGGGGCTCGCCAGGATCGGCAAGAAGGGCTGCGTGGTGCTCCGCGAGCCATCCCTGGGGCCGATCATGGGCATGAAGGGAGGCGCCGCGGGCGGCGGGTACAGCCAGGTGATCCCCATGGAGGACATCAACCTGCACTTCACGGGCGACTTCCACGCCATCACGTCGGCGCACAACCTGCTCTCGGCGCTCCTCGACAACCACCTGCACCAGGGCAACGCGCTGCAGATCGAGGACCGCTCGGTGCTGTGGAAGCGGGTGCTGGACATGAACGACCGCGCCCTGCGGGACGTGGTGGTGGGCCTGGGCGGACGCACGATGGGGGTCCCGCGTCAGACGGGCTTCGACATCACCGCAGCCAGCGAGATCATGGCCATCCTGTGTCTGTCGGAGGACTTCGCGGACCTGCAGCGGCGGCTCGGCAACATCCTGGTGGGCTTCCGCAAGGGCACCAGGGAGGGCGTGTACGCCCGAGAGCTGGACGCCCAGGGGGCCATGGCCGTGCTCCTCAAGGACGCCATCCATCCCAACCTCGTGCAGACCCTGGAAGGAAGCCCCGCGATCATTCACGGGGGCCCCTTCGCGAACATCGCCCAGGGCACCAACTCGGTCATCGCCACGAAGACGGGGCTGGCCTACGCCGACTACGTCGTCACCGAGGCGGGCTTCGGCTTCGATCTGGGGGCCGAGAAGTTCCTGGACATCAAGTGCGTGTCGGCGGGCTTGAAGCCCTCGTGCGTGGTCATCGTGGCGACGGTGCGGGCGCTCAAGCTGCACGGCGGGGTCAAGTTCCGTGACTTGAGCCAGCCGGACCCCGCGGCGGTGGAGCGCGGGCTGGAGAACCTGGCGGCCCATCTGGACTCGGCGAGGGGGTTCGGCCTGACCCCCGTGGTGGCGCTGAACCACTTCACCGCCGACGCGGAGGAGGAGGTGGCGGCGGTGCGGGCGCTGTGTGAGGCCCGGGGGGTGCGCATGGAGGTCTGTCGGGGCTGGGCCGAGGGGGGCGCGGGGGCCACCGATCTGGCCCGGGCGGTGGTCGAGGTGGTGGACGCGGCGACCCCCGGCTTCGAGCCCACGTACGCCTGGGAGGAGCCGGTCCAGGTCAAGATCGACAAGGTCGCGCGGGCGCTGTACGGCGCCGACGGCGTGACCTACAGCAACCAGGCGCGGGCGGATCTCGCCGACATCGAGCGGCTGGGGCTCTCCGGGCTGCCGGTGTGCATCGCCAAGACCCCGGCGTCCCTGTCGGACGACCCGAAGCTGGTGGGCCGTCCCAGGGGCTTCACGATCACCGTGCGCGAGATCGAGATCGCCGCCGGCGCGGGGTTCCTGGTGCCCGTCACGGGGGACGTCATGCGCATGCCGGGCCTGCCGAAGGTGCCCGCCGCCAACCGCATGGGCATCGGCGCGGACGGGCAGATCTTCGGCCTGAGCTGATCACAGGTTGCTGTCGATGATGTCGATGTCGCCCGTCTCGGTGTAGGAGGCGTGGGGCAGCCGGTCGGCGAGCAGGATCAGCACGGCGGCCCCCACGCCCAGGACCCCCAGCGCCCAGGCCGCCATCCTCCAGGCGTTCGCTTGGGCGGACCCGGCCTCCTGGGCGGCGAGGGCCCGGGTGAGGGTGCACTCCGCGGTGATGATCGTGCCGTCCCCCCGGCGCAGCAGCCGCAGGCAGACGCGCTGCTCGCGCGCTTCGATCAGCTCCACCAGCTCGGGCACGGTGATCCCGGCGGAGCTGTAGACGGACCGCTGGCAGTTGGTGCAGTGCCGCACGCGGTCGTCGCCCTCCATCAGCTCCCAGGAGGAACTGCAGGGACGCGCGATGCGGATGGGCGGGAGCGTGGGGTGGCCTTGCATGTCTTCATCGTCGGGCAGGCATCGTGAGAAGACGTGGGCGTGCGCTGGAGAAATCGCGCCGGCGCGTCCACACCTGTTGCGGCGGCGTGCCGGACGAGTCCGCACGGCTACAGTCTGCCCATGCGACGACTCCTGCCCCTGCTCTCCCTGCTGGTCTGGGCCCTGCTCCTGGTGCGCTGTGTCGCGCCCGACGGGGGCGGGTTCGGCGCCGCGGACGACGACGACCTGTTCGGGGACGACGACGACTCCGCCGGCGACGACGACGACACGGGGGACGACGACGACGACGATGACGACACGGGGGACGACGACGACGACGACGACGACGAC
>CALAGR010000364.1 GCA_937891735.1 uncultured Pseudomonadota bacterium
TCGCAAGCAGCAGGCCGCAGACGTGATCAGGATCCACGCTGACGCCGATGGTGACCTCGATGTCGACGCGGAGGTTCGGGAAGTTGGTGTAGCTCGCGACCGTCGTGTTGAGGATCGTCGAGTTCGGGATCGCCAGCATCTTCCCGTCGGGCGTCACGACCCGCGTGGAGCGCATGGTGATCGCGACGACCTCTCCGTATGTGTCCCCGATCTCCACCAGGTCGCCGATCACGAACGGACGGTCCCAGAAGATGAACAGCCCGGAGATGACGTTGGAGAGCGCGTCCCGCGCCGCGAAGCCGACGGTCAGACCCACGACCCCCAGCGAGGCCAGGATCCCCGTGACGTCCACGCCGAGCTGGCCCAGCGCCGTGACCGCGCCGATGGTGAACAGGGCATAGCGAATCACGGTCTCGACGAACGACCTCGCCGTCTCGTCGACCTTGGCGCGCCCCATGATGAACCTCGCGCTGCGGGCAGCGAGCCGGTTCAAGCCCCAGAAGGCCGCCAGCGTCACCCCGGCCACGAAGATGTTGGGCAGCCACAGGGTGACCGAGTGCAACAGGACGCTGGGATCGAACTCCTGGCCCAGCCGGCTCCAGATCGTGGTCATCGTCGCCTCCCCCGGGGACCAGGCTCAGAGCCATGCATCCACGGCGCGCCAACCATAGCCGGCATCGTCGTGGCGGACCGCTGAGATGCCGTGCAGACAGGGCGTCCGACCCGGACGCCGGAGAGCCCGTCACACACCCCGCTCAGACGATGTGCTTGCCGCGGAACCACGCGGCGAGCAGCGCGGCGATCACGATCAGGGAGATGGAGACGACCGTGAACGCATACGGCGACTCGGTCCCCGGGATCCCGCCCACGTTGATCCCGAGCAGGCCCGTCAGCAGCCCGAGGGGAAGGAAGATCGCGGCGACCACCGAGAGCAGGAACATGGTCTGGTTCATCTGTTCGGCGAGCCGGTTGTTGAGTTCCTCCTGGGTGACCGCCACCCGGTCCCGCGCCGCGTCGAGATCCTCGACGTACCGGGTGATGCGGTCCGCGCCCTCCCGCAGCCGGGCGCGATCAATGTCGGCGAGCCACGAGACCTTCTCGGCCTGCAGGCGGGCCACCGCGTCCCGCTGGGGCGCCAGGTACCGCCGCAGCGCGATGGCCTGACGGCGCAGCGCCCCCAGCTTGGGCCGCAGCTCGCGCCCCTCGATGGACAGCACGGCGTCCTCGAGCTGGTCGGCCAGGTCGTCGAGCCCGCCGACCGTGTCGCCGATGCGTTCGAGCAGGCGGTTCACGAGCTCTTCGAGGAGCTCACCTGCGTCCTTCGGGCCGTTCCCGCTCGCGAGCTGCTCCCGCAGGTCCTGGATCGCCGCCACCCGGCGTCGCCGGACGCTGATGACGCGGCCGGCTTCGAGCCAGACCCGAACCGAGACCATGTCCTCCGGGTCGGAGCCCGCGTTGGTGTTGACCCCCCGCAGGATCACGAGGAGCGCATCGCCGATCTGCAGGCTTCGAGGCCGCGGCTCGTCGGCGAGGAGCGCCTCCACCGCGAGCTCCGAGAGCCCGCTGTCCTGCTCCAGCCAGCGGCGGCCCGCCTCCTCCCCGTAGTCGATGTGGACCCACAGGGTCCCGCCAGCCGGCGCTCCCGCGCGGAGCTCGCCCTGGGTGAGGGCCGTCCCGTGGCCGGTGCCGTCGAGCCACAGGATCGAAACCAGTCCTTCGCCGTTCATCACGAGCCTCCCTCGGGCGTGGTCTCGCTCCGTCGGTGACTGCCGGACCTGGGTGATCGACCCGCGTCACGCAGCCCCGAAGCAGCGAGGCGCTCCGACCCTACCTGCCAACGGTCTGGCGGTCCGGTGTCTCCACAGGCAGACTCCGCCCCCCCAAGGAGCGCCGATGAACCTCGACAGCCTGCACCTGCCCCCAGGAACCTGGCAGCTCGCCCTCAGCTTCGCTGGGCGGAGCCTCGGCGCGCTCTTCCTGGTGCTGGTCGCCCTGTTCGTAGCGCGGCGGCTCGCCCGCCTGAGCGACGCGGCGTGCGCCCGAGCGAACGTGGATCCCACGCTGTCGAAGTTCGCGGGGAAGTTGATCCGGTGGGGGGTCATGATCGTCGCCATCGTGATGGCGATGGGCACCTTCGGGATCAAGACCACGAGCTTCGCCGCCATATTGGGCGCCGCGGGCCTGGCCATCGGCCTCGCCATGCAGGGGACCCTGTCCCACTTCGCGGCGGGGGTGATGCTGCTGATCTTCCGCCCGTTCAAGGTCGGCGACACCGTCGAGATCGGCGGCAAGCGGGGCAAGGTCGACGAGATCGACATCTTCTTCACGATCCTGGACACCCCGGACAACCGACGCTTCATCCTCCCCAACGGGCAGGTGTTCGGGCAGGCGATCGAGAACGTGACCTTCCATCCCACGCGGCGGGCCGACGTGCTCGTCGGCACGGAGTACGGAGCCGACCTGGACCGCGTGCGCGAGGTGCTGATGGCAGCCGCGCTGGCGGTGCCCGGGCAGGTCGCAGAGAAGCCGCCACAAGTGGTGCTGGTCGCACTGGGTACCTCGTCCATCGACTGGGAGGTGCGGGTCTGGGCCCCGCGCGACACCTTCCTCGACGTGTTCCAGGCTGCGCGCCGCGGGGTCAAGCAGGCCCTCGACACCGCCGGCATCGGGATCCCGTACCCGCAGATGGACGTGCACGTCGATACGGGCGGCGCGCCCGCAGCTGGATTCACGGCCGCGGAGCGGTGAACGAGTCGACCTCGCGCGCCAGCCTCGCCGCCGTGTCGGCGCTGACGAGCTCGACGTGCGGGGGCAGGAGCCGGACCAGCTCCATGAAGGAGTTGCCGAGGTTCAGGCCGCCGTCACTGGTCATGTAGACCCCGGTGACCGTGCCCGGCGGGTAGGCGGCCAGTTCCTCGGCCATCTTCTGCGGGCTCAGGAAGAACGGATCCGCGTCGTCGTGGATCCCCCGCCACTGCCGGGGCCGGAAGACAACGACGTCTGCGCCGTCGGCGCCGGACAGGACCTCGAAGAACTTGTCCTGCGGCCACCCGGGAAACGCCTCGAACAGGTACGGGACGTTGACGGGGAACACCCCGCGGATCACCCCGTCGGCGCGGGCGTACTTCGGCAGGAAGCGCTCCATCGCCTCATCCCAGGTGTCGAACCAGTCCCAGTGGACCGTGCTGGCCAGGCCGAGCACGCGGGCGTCCTGCTCCGTCGCCGCGACGAACCGGTCCTGGTCCTCCTCCGTCAGTGACGAAGGGTAGGCGTACTGGTGTCCGCTGGGCGGGAGGACGAAGTAGTCCTTCCCGGTCTCCTGGCTTCGCGCGTAGTACCACTCGATCACGTCGGGGGCGATGGAGGGCAGGTGGGGGGAGATGCTCCAGGTGATGGGCGCGCACGCGTTGTCGGCCAGCGCGCAGTCCGCCAGCCGCTGGCGCAGCCAGACGTTGCGGGTGGTCATGATGAACCGGACGTTGTCGCCGTCGCCGACCACGAAGGCCACGTAGGTCTTGCTCGGGTCGTAGACGACGTCCCCCAGGTCGTTCTGACGGAGCACGCCCGGGTCCAGGATCGGCGCACGGCGGGTCGAGAAGAAGGACAGGTTGCCCGTCTCGGTGGGGATGGCGCCCATGTTGCGCGAGTCCAGGCAGCGGGTCTGGGCCTCGTGCAGGTAGCCCGCGACGAGCCACGAGTTGTTGTAGCCGTACACCCCGAGGGGGGTCGGCCACCGACCGCTGTTGACGATGTCGTCGAGCAGCGCGTTCTCGGGCTCCCCGTCGCTGCAGCCGTTGATCAGGAAGACGACGAACAGCTTGCGCGAGAACACGAAGTCGACCATCGCCGACGGCATGTCCCTGGTCAGATCGGGGTTGGAGAGATCGTCGGCGTCGATCTCATAGCCGGGGTTGAGCATCGCCAGCCCCGTCGTCTGGTCGCCGTAGGTGTCGAAGGCATAGCGGGTGGCGAGCTCGGGGGTGCTCCGCTCCGCGAACACGGACGTCGCGTCGAACGCCGGAGCGTCGCAGGGCACGCTCAGCTCCTGTGCCAACGGGACCGCCTCGAGGGCAGACGCGACCGTCAGGATGCTGGGCAGCAGCTCCTGCTGGTCTGCGTAGGAGTAGCGCACGCAGGCCGGAAACTCGGCGACGCACGCATCCAGGAAGTCGGAGGCGGCGACCACCTCGCGCGGCTGCAGATCGAGTTCCTCCAGCCACTGCCCGTCGTGAGGCTCCATCTGGACGTAGATGGAGCCCCCGAGCGCGCGGTTCTTCAGCCCCGCGCAGGCCTGCACGGCCAGCTGGAGCGGCGCCGGGGCCTCGGGATCGAGCTCGACAGCGGTGAACTCGGTGGCGTACCGGGGGGCTTGCTCCTCCGGCACCTGTTCCTCCTCCGACCTGCACGCAGAGAACGCCAGGGCCGCGAGGCCGAGGCCGAGCAGCAACGAGTTCGCCAGCCGAGATGGTGTCACCGCAATGCCTCCGGTCCTTCGTGTTCCGTCCCGCGCCGCGCGCCGCGCGGGCAGGATCTGGGGGGCGACCTCGTGATGGCCAGGCCGACGGACCTGGACGCCCGGAGCGCGTTCATCGAGACCCTTGTGGCGCTGGTCCCGCAGGCCGTCGCCACAGGAAGACGCGATGGGCCCCACGGTCGGCGATCAGCAGCTCTCCGGCCGCCGTCGTCGCCAGCCCCGCGGGCCGCCGCAGCGGCGCCGACATAGCGTCGAACACGTCACCCTCGGCGTCGTCCGCGCTGCCGCCCACCACCGTCTCGATCATGCCGTCGGGGGCGATCTCCCGGACCACCCCGTTGCCGAGATCCCCCACCCAGATCCGCCCATCCATCGCTGCGAGGCCCGTGGGCTCCGACAGCCGGGCCGAGGTCGCCGGTCCACCGTCCCCCGCGAAGCCTTCCTCGCCGGTGCCGACCAGCGTGCGAAACATCCCCGTGGCCAGGTCGAGCTCCCCCACGCGGTGGTTCCCGGAGTCGGCCACCAGCAATCGCTCGCCCACCACCTCGAGCTGCATCGGGTAGCTGAGCCGGACCGAGATCCCCTCCCCTTCGAGGTCGAAGCCGCGCTCGCCGGTCCCGATCACGGTGTCGATCACGCCATCGGGCGACACGGCGCGGACCCGGTGGTTGCTGTTGTCCGAGACGAACAGCGTGCCGTCGCTGCCCCAGGCGAGGCCCCCGGGGTAGCCCATGGTCGCGTCCAGCGCGGCGCCCCCGTCGCCCGTGGAGTCCAGGGACTCGCCGGTGCACACCACCCGCTCGATCCGACCGTCTTCGCCGACGCGGATCAGGCGGCCCTCGTGGAGCGGGGCCACGTACAACAGCCCGTCCGGCCCCCACCGGGCGTCGATGGGGTTCTCCAGGGGGCTCTCCAGCGCAGCGGCCCCCGGCTCGGAGTAGGCGTGGATGCCGCTCCCCACGATGGTCTGCACCAGGCCGTCGTCGCCCTGCACCGCGCGCAGGCGCATGTTGCTGAAGTCGATGACGACGGGGCGCCCGTCCGGGTCCTCCCGCGCCGCCATCGGGGACGCGAGCATGGTCTCCGGGCCGGGCAGGCCGTCGCCGTTGAAGCCCAGCTCCCCCGTGCCCATCAGGACGCACACCTGGCCGACGTCGCAGGTCGGGGCGCAGCCGCCCCCCGCACCGAGGCCGGCGAAGAGGAGGACGAGGGACGCCGCGGGGCCCAGGCCGTCCAGCCGCGGGGCAAACGCTCCTACAGCGGCTCCACCCGCGCGACGCGCGAGTTGTAGGTGTCAGCGATGTAGACGGCGCCGTCGGGACCGACCTCCACCCCGAACGGCGTGTTCAGCAGCGCGTCGCCGGCGGGGCCGAAGTCGCCTTCGTTGCCCGGCTCACCGCAGATGCCGGCGAACGTCGCGATGGTCCCGTCCGTGTCCACGGCCCGGATGCAGTGGTTGTAGGCGTCCGCGATGTAGACCGTCCCGTCGGGAGCGACGGCGACGTCCGCCGGATAGTTGAGCATGGCCTCGGTGGCCGGTCCCCCGTCGCCGCCGTAGCCGCAGCCGGTGGTGCAGCCCGTGCCGTTGTCGCTCCCCGCCGGCGTCTCGCCCATGCCCGCGACGGTCTCGATGGTGCCGGCGTCGAAGTCGAGTCGCCGGATCCGCCCGTTGTGGGTGTCGGCCATCAGCATCGTGCCGTCCAGGTCCCAGTCCATCTTGAACGCCGGCTCGGCGCGCTGGAGCGCGGGGCTGGCCAGGGACGTCTCCAGCAGGGCGCCGTCGCCGTTGAAGCCGTGCTCGCCGTTGCCCGCCACCGTGTCGATGGTCCCGTCCGGAGCGATGCGGCGGACGCGCTGGTTGGCCATGTCGGCCAGGTAGATGGAGTCGTCGTCGCCGACCCGCACGCCGCAGGGCAGGTCCAGCACCGCGTCGGTCGCGGGGCCGCCGTCCCCGGAGAAGTCCCGCCCGCCGGTGCCGGCGAGGAACTCCACCTCCTGCATGGACGGATCGAGCGCCACCACCCGCGAGTTGTGCCACGCCGCGATCACCAGTGAGCCGTCCGAGCGCCAGTCGACGTCGGTGGGGTGGTTCCACTGCGCGTCGAGCGCGGGTCCCGGGGGGCCGTCCCCCAGCTCGCCGGCCACGCCGGTCAGGGTGACGATCGACTCGCTCTCGTCCAGGGTGATGATCCGGTGGTTGTTCCAGTCCATCAGGACCGGCGCGCCGTCCGTGGGGCTGAAGTTGAGATCGACGACCCAGAACGTCTTGGCGTCCAGCCGGTGCGTGCCGTCCACCGAGACCCCCGCCTCGCCGGGGGTGCCGAACCAGTTGCAGAGATCGCCGGGATCGCAGGTGGGGGCCTCGCAGCCCGGGGCCGCCAGCAGGAGGGGGAGGGCGAGCAGGGACAGCAGACGCCTCATGGCGTGACCCTCCGGATCCGGTGGTTGTAGGTGTCGGCGATCAGGAGCGCGCCGTCGTCGTCGAAGTCGATCCCGTGGGGTCGCCGCAGCGCGGTCTCCAGGGCCGGCAGGCCGTCTTCGCCGTTGGCCGCCTCGAGGGTGCCCACGACCGTCTCGAGCACCCCGGAGTCGAGGTCGTACGCCCGGATGACGTGGTTGCCGGTGTCGGCGATCCACAGCCGCCCGTCGGGCCCCAGCTCGACGTCGCCGGGGAAGCAGAGCGCCGACGGGTCGCAGGTCCCTCCGGTCAGCGGCTGCTCGGGGGCCACCGGCAGGGTGTCGATGGTGCCATCGGCGGTGTCGATGACGCGGATCGCGTGGTTGGTGGTGTCGGCCACGTACAGGAACCGCGCGCCGTCGTACTCGATGGACCCCGACGGCTCCGGCTGCAGGTCCTCGCTGTCCCAGAAGTTGAACGAGGCCTCGAGCGCGGGACCTCCGTCGCCTTCGTAGCCGGAGGTGCCGTTGCCGGCGATGGAGTCGATCAGCGAGTAGTCCCGGGCCACCCACCGGATGTGGTTCGTCTTCTGATCCACGAACCAGAAGGAGCCGTCGTCGGGGTCCACGGCGATGGAGTTCGGAAACGCCATCAGCGCGTCGGCGGCCGGACCGCCGTCCCCGGCGAAGCCCGCGTTGGCGCCGTTGCCGTCATCGATGGCGGTGTTCGCGCACACCACCACCGAGTGGCCGGTCTCCGGGGTCCACTCGCGGATGCGGTGGTTGTGCCACGAGGGCAGCAGCAGCTTGCCCGTGACCGGGTTCCACTCGGCCTGGGTGGGGTGGTTGAGCGCCACCTCGATGCCCGGGACGCCGTCCCCCTCGCGCTCCAGGAAGTCCGGGTCGCCGTCCCCGAGGAACTCCGTGCCCACGACGGTCGAGACCGTGCCGTCCTCGACGAGGCGGATCTTGTGGTTGTTCCAGTCCCCGATGAAGAAGGAGCCACCGCTCCCGGGCCAGGCGATGACGTCCATCGGGCCGTACAGCGGGCTCCGGGTGGCCCTGGCCTCGTTCTCGTTGGCCCCGGCCTCGCCGGTGCCGGCGACGGTGCAGACCTGGCCGGAGTCGGGGCAGGGGGCCACGCAGCCCGCGGACGCCGCCACGAGCGAGGCGAGCGCCAGCCAGAGGGGTCCAGTCCTGAAGTCTGTTCTCATTGTCACGACCCTTCCGGTGTAGCGGTCAGTGGCTGGATGGTACCCGGGCCGGTGTACGTCACGATCCCCATCCCCAAGGGCCGGCTCCCGATGCGCCCACCAACGGCCCAGAGCGCCCCTCCGGGCGAATAGGTGCACGCGTGGAAGTCGCGAAAGGTCACCGACTCGACGCCGCGATCCTGATCCGGGCTCCAGGCGCCGTCCAAGGCAAGCGCCCGCCCGCCGGACCGACCCACCGCCGCGGCGGCGCCATCGGGCCCGGTGCAGACGCCGTTGTACGACGACTGGAACTCCGGACTCGCGTCCCGCCACTGCGCCCCGTCCCACTCGAGGATCAACCCCGCCCCCGCCCCGCCGACGGCGTAGGGCCGCTCGCCCCCCGCATCCACCGTCAGCAGCGGCGCGGTGCTCGTGTCGGTCTCGGCGTCGGTGGGGGTCGCGGCCAGCGCCGTGCCGTCCCAGTGCAGGGCCGTGCCTCCGCTGCCGACGATCCACAGGTCGTCGGCCGAGCGACCATGGACCTTGAACCAGATGGCGTTGGGCTCGCCGGGTCCGAACGTCGGGTCTTCCCAGGCGGCCCAGACCCCGCCCTGACGGCGCCACAGGAGCGGCAGCGCCGGCTCGGGTTCACCGTCTCCGTCGGCGTCGGGGCGCTCGACTCCTTGACCCACGGCCCACAGGTCGTCGGGGTTCGCCCCCCACACGCCGAAGAACACCGCCCCCTGCCCCGCATCGACGACCTGCTCCAGCGCCCCCGATGCCCGGTCGTACTCCAGGATGGTGCCGCGGGTGCCCACCAGCACCGCCTCGTCGGCGGTCACGTGCGCCCACCACAGCTCCAGGCCGTCCCAGTCCGAGGTGTCCAACGCGGTCCAGCCGGCGCCGTCCCACCGGGCCGCGAGGGGCCCGGGCGCTCCCTCAGCCGCATCCGGAGCCGGCGAGGAGCCCACCACCCAGACGTCGTCGTCCGCCGGGGCCCGCACGCTGAGCAGGCCCTGCGCGAGGTCCTCGGCGACCACGCAGACGGCGTCGAGGCACGGATCGGGCGCGCAGCCCGTCAGCGCCAGGGCGAGCGCCAGCGCCGCTGCCGCGTGCCGGGGGGAGGCAGCCGCCCTCATCCAGTACGATCCATCTGCATGGCACCTACCTACGAGGACGAGCCCGCGCGCGCTGGGGAGGTCCTCTCCCACGCAAGGGATCGTCTCGTCTCGCTCCTTGGGTCGCTGTTTCTCGCCGGCTGCCCGTCCGGAGACCTCCCGTCGGACCTCGGCGAGTGTCCTGACGGTAGCAGCGTTTCCTGGGTGGATGTCCAGCCCGTCTTCGCTGGGAATTGCACGCGCTGCCACGCGTCGGAGCTCGTGACCTCTGACGAGCGCAGCGACGCGACCGAGGGCTTCGACTACGACTCGGCGGAGGCGGCGCGGTCGTCGGCGTGGCTGGTCTGGAGCCAGATCAGCTCGGGGCGGATGCCGAAGGACGCGGAGTTCACCACCGCCGAGGACGCGCTGCTGGTGTGGGAGTGGCTGTCGTGCGACGGCCCCGAGTGACCCGGCCGATCAACCTCTGCCGCGTTTGTCGTCCTGGCATGTACTGTCACCCGCCGGCCCCGGCCCGGGTGCACCGGCGGCCGCCGTCCCTCGCGGGCGGCGCGTCACTCCCTACCATTCACTCTCCGGAGCCAGACATCTCCTTCGAATCCATGGGCCTCGCCCCGGAGGTCCTCCGGGGCCTCTCCGACATGGGGTACACCGAGCCCACCCCCATCCAGGCCAAGGCGATCCCGCTGGCCATGACCGGCCGCGACCTGATCGGATCGGCCTCCACCGGCACCGGCAAGACCGCCGCCTTCCTGATTCCCGTCCTCCAACAGCTCACGGGCACCAAGACCGAAGGGCTGCGGGTCGTCGTCCTCACCCCGACCCGGGAGCTGGCGCTGCAGATCGACGAGCAGGCGCTGGCGCTCGGCTACCACGTCGGGCTGTCGAGCGTCGCCATCGTCGGCGGCATGAAGATGGGCCCCCAGGAGGACGCCATCCGCGCTGGCGTGGAGATCATCGTGGCCACACCGGGCCGCCTGATGGACCACATGAGGCAGAAGCACCTGGACCTGAGCACGGTGCAGTTCCTCATCCTCGACGAGGCCGACCGCATGTTCGACATGGGCTTCCTGCCCGACGTGCACCACATCGTGTCGCGCATCCCCGACGAGCGGCAGACGCTCCTGTTCTCGGCGACCATGCCGCCCATCGTGCGCAAGCTCGCCGATTCGATCCTGCGGGACCCCCAGACCGTGGCCGTCGACCCGAGCAAGCCCGCCGAAGGCCTGCATCACTGCGCGTTCAGCGTGGCAGACGACCGCAAGGAAGCCCTGCTGGGCCGGGTCCTGTCCTACGAGGAACGCATGGTGTCGGTCATCGTGTTCGTGAAGCGAAAGAGCGAAGCGGACCGACTGGCTCGCACGGCTCGGCGGCTGTCCGGGCGCCAAGCCGCCAGCATCCACTCCGGCCGCACCCAGGCGGAGCGCATCGAGGCCCTCGAGGAGTTCCGAACCGGCCGCTGCCCGGTCCTCATCGCCACCGACGTCGCGGCCCGGGGCATCGACGTGAGCAAGGTCTCCCACGTGGTGCACTTCGACGTGCCGAGGTCGTCCGAGGACTACATCCACCGAAGCGGCCGCACCGGGCGCGCAGGCGAGACCGGAGAGGTCATCACGTTCGTCGCCCCGGAGGAGGAGGCCGAGTTCGCGGCCATCGAGAAGGCCATCGGGTCCACCATCCAGCGGGACATCATGCCCGGCTTCGACACGGGTCTGGACGGCGGGTCTGGCGGGTCCGCCCCGTCCCGCGGAGGCGGCGGGCGCGGCGGGCGCAAGCGCCGCTGAGGCCAGCGAGGAGGACCGCCATGCTCGAGACCCGCTCCCTCGTCTTCGCCTGCTTGCTCGCCCTCGTGGCCTCGCCTGGACCTGCGCGGGCCGACGAGGTCCCCCCCGAGGACGGGGCGGCGAGCGAGCTCGAGCGCAGCGCCCCCTACGTCGCTGTCACGGTGGGGGTCGAGCTGCGGGTGATCGAGGGGGCGGCGCGGGACGTGGCGGCCTCCGTGGGCGAGATGGCGACATCGGTTCGGCAGCTCGCGGACTCGCCGACGATCACCGAGGAGCAGCAGGCGGAGCTGCTCGCGGTGCTCGAGCGGGTGGACCTGCTCTCGGGGCGGGTCGTCGAGGCCGTCGAGCGCCTGCCCGGCGCCGTCGAGGCCAGCCGAGAGCCCGTGTCCGAGATCATGGCGGACCTGGCCTGGGACGTCCGCCTCACGGTGGTGCTCGCCCTCGTCGCAGCCCTGCTCGTCCTCGTGCTGGCGCTGGTCGCGCTCTATCTCTTCACGCTGCGGCCGACCGCCAGGATGCTGGGCGAGTTCGCCACCCGGTCCGCGAGCCTCGTGGGGAGCCTGGAGCAGAGCGTCGGGCTCGTCGCGAGGACCAACGAAGCCCAGCTCGAGCTGGCTCGGGTGCTCGACGCGCAGATCGCGGCGCTGGACTCACTCCGCCCGGAGCCCGAAGGGGAGGACCTGGGCTGACCCGGCCCGCCCTGCGTCGTCACTGCAGGGTCCGCACGAGCCGCGACGTGTCGTAGGCCTTCTCCTCGAGGCGAGCGAGGATGCCCGCGTACACGTCGTCGTCCAGCGTGGGCGTCCGCGACAGGACCCACAGGTAGTCGCGGCCTGGGTGCCCGACGACCGCATACTCGTAGCCGGCCCCGAGGTCGATGATCCAGTAGTCCCCCCAGAACGGGCCGAAGAAGCTGACCTCCAGCTTTGCGTTGGTCGCGGCGTCGATCACCCGGGCCCGACCGCGGGCGGAGTCCTCGGGCCCCTCCGGCGTGCCCTTCCGGCAGCGGTTCAGGACTTCGATCTCGCCCTCCCCCGCCAGCGTGTAGGTGGCCGTTGTCGCCGTACATCCCCGCTGGAAGGACTGCGGGAAGCTCGCGATCTCGTACCAGGTTCCGAGGTAGCGCTCGAGGTCCACCGACTCCACGGCCTGGAGCGGAGGGAGCCCCAGCCGCGCGGTGCTGGTGGCTTTGCATCCCCCGAGGAGCGTGAGGGCGAAGGGCGCGAGGAGGAGGGCGAGCCGCGGAAGGTGGATCATCAGATGCTCCTTGGGGTGGCAGGGCTGGACGGCGGCATGCGCAGCGCGAGCCAGGTGCTCCACTGCATCGCGACCGATACGGGGTCCCCGGGCGCGAAGACGGGCCCCAGGGCAACGCGCACGCCGAAGCTCACCGGTCCCGGCTGCCCGCCGAGGCGAAGCTCGATGAGGACAGGGAGGCGCGCCTGCGGCTGTCCGAGGCGGACCGCCATGGGCAACGCGACGCCCACGGTCGCCAGGACCGGCCCCCTGCTGCCCGCCGCGACGGCCGGGGTCAGCGTGAGCGCCAGTCCCGGGTCTGCGACGAGCGCGCGCAGGCCGCCGGAGAGGAAGAGATCGACGCCCCAGCCCTGGGGCCCGTCCACCGGGGCGAACCGCCCTCCGAAGGAGAGCCCCACCGCCTCGCCCCGCAGCCCGACGTCCACCGCCACCCCGAGGTCGTCCCGGAACCACCAGGCCAGGGTGACGTCGCGCCAGCCTGCCTCCAACGCCAGCTGGCGGGAGGTGCCGGGCAGCCGCAGGGAGACGGGATCGGCGGAGGCCTGCCCCGGCTGAACCAGGACGGCCGCGACCAGGAGGGCCGCGAGCCCGGCGAGGGGTGATCGGCGCGCCCTCACCGCTCGACCTCCACGCCCGGGAACACGCCGACCCTCAGGCGCTCCAACGCCTCCGGATCGCTCCTCATCCAGGCATCGAGCCCGGTGTCGATGATCTGGAGCGCATCGGGCCGGGTCTCGGTCGCGCTGCGCAGCGCGGGCCCGTCTCCGGCCAGCTCCCGGGCGGTGGCCTCGTCAGTCCACGCGTAGTGGTTCATTCCGTCGACGATCCCCAGGATCCGGGGCTCCCCGAACCGCTCGAAGCCCTGCTCCCGCTTGGCCTCGGGCTCGTCTTCGCTGCCGACGAGGTGCATCGACGGCCGCCCCACGAACTGCTCGACGTCGGTGCCCGGGGCCGGGTAGGACGCGAGGATGCCGAGCACATCCCAGCGCTCGGGATCGCCGGCCCAGAGGGTCGCTGCGGCGACGCCCCCCAGTGAGTGCCCGAGCACCGAGGCCGGCGCGGTCGGATCCAGTCGGTCCTGCAGCGGATGCCCCACGCCCGTCGACTCAGCAAGGAGATCGTCCACCGCGACCGTCGAGTTGGCGCTGCTGAGGAAGGACAGGTTGGCGTCGTGGTCGGCCATCACCGTGACGTAGCCCCGGGTCGCCAGGTGACTGGCCAGCCAGCGGTAGCGGCGGACCTCCACGAAGCCGCCGTGGATCATCACGACCAGCGGCAGGCTCGCGTCGGCGGATCCTGCGACGCTCCCGTCCTCCAGCAGCGGAACGAGCACCTCGTAGCGAACGAGGTCGTCCACCCGAGCCAGGGTCGACGCGGAGAAGAACCCGGCGCCCAGGGGCCCGTCCCGTCCCCCCTCCCCGTCCCGGCTGGAGTCGGGCGCGACGAGGACGTCGAGTTCGGTCGGAGCGAAGCAGCCTCCGAGCAGCAGGAGCAGGGCGCCGATGGCGGCGAGCGGCCAACAGGATGCAGCCAGCGGCTGTCCCTGCCGGACGGCGCCCCGGGACGCGCGCCGCACGAGGTCCATGAGCGTGCCCATCGGGACCCGCTGGTCGATGTAGTCGCACAGCGCACGCCCAGCATGGCGGTGTTGCCACTCCAGGAGACCGAGGACCGATTGCGCCCCGAGGGCCCCGGCGATGTCGCCGAGAACGCCGGGTTTGCGGGCGACCTTCTTGCCGGGTGGCCCCTCCAACATCGAGCTGCGGTCGACGTGCTGGCCGTCGTCCCGATGGAGGAGCCGGGTAGCGTCAAAGGAGGGGGTCGGGCGGCCTTCGGACACGGTCGTCAGGGTACGACTCCGCGACGCGGCGCGCCCACGGGATGGCGCCCTGCCGAGCTGACTGAAGCACCAGACGGAGGACGGTGCCTCTGCCGGGGGCGAACCGGACACCCATCCGGGGCGAAACGGGGCGGATCGGCGCAGGGTTGTGTCCACTTCGACCGAAGTCTGGACCGGGCGGCGCTCCTCCGCGAGCGGCGAAACGGGGCATGAGACGCCTGTGCCGCCGAGCCCGCAGCACCTCCCCGGCTCTCGTGCAATGCGGGACCGGATAGCGGGCGCAAGCAACTGTAACCACGCAGGAAGTTGACACCGTCAGAACAAAGAAGGCCATGGGGCGTGAGACGATCTGGTTGCGAGACCAACCCCCTCACGGAGCCCCCATGGCCAGCCCCCAGCCTACTTCGCCCGAGACCTTCCTGCTCGACCTGTTTCCGGCCGCCGCGATCCGCCGAATGGCGAAGAAGGTGGGATGCGTCCAGCGGATCCGCAAGCTGGACATCCTCGCCCTGGTCCTCGTCGTCGTGCTCACGACCCAGGGGAACGGGGAGCAGCCCATCGCCGGGATGCGTCGGGCTCTGGAACGTCGGACGAACCTGCTGTTGGCGAGCTCGAGCTTCTGGGCTCGGCTCTCGCCTGCCTTCGGGAAGCTGGTGCGCTGGATGCTGGACTCGCTCATCGGGCGGTCCTGGGCGCAGCCGAAACCGTTCACGGGGTTCCTGAAGGGGTTCACGGACGTCATCGCTGGCGATGCCACAGTCGTCCAGGTCCACAAGAGCCTCAAGGCGAAGTGGAAGGGCACCGGCTCGGACGCGGCCGTGAAGGTCCACACGCTCATCCGAGCGCTGACCGGCGAGCTGCTCCGCTACAAGATCACCGCCGAGACGCGACCGGAGTGCAGGGTGTTCGGAGTGGGCCACTGGGCTCGCGGCGCGCTCTTCCTGCTCGACCGCGGCTACTCCGCTGCGGCGCTGTGGTGGCGGATCCACCGGGTCGGTGGCTTCTTCGTGACGCGCCTGAAGAGGAACTTCCACGCCGTGGTCGTCGATGTGAACCCGGGCCACCGCGGCTCGCGCAGGAAGGCGCTGGGCCGCAAAGTCCGCGACGTGATGAAGGGCCGCCACGGCGGGCGCATCGACGTCATATGCCGCTTCACGGTCCAGGTGCGCCCCTACGGCAAGGCCCGAGGCCGCAAGTTCGAGCGCCACTTCCGCGTCGTCGCGGTCTGGAACAAGGTCGAGAAGCGCTATCAGGTCTACGTCACGAACGTCCCGCCGGCACGCTTCACGGCTGAGCAGACCGCCGCCGTCTACAGGCTCCGCTGGACGGTCGAGCGCTTCTATGTATCCGCGAAATCGGGCATGGGACTCGACAAGATCACCAGCCGCACGCCGCACGTCATCGAGACGCTCATCCGCGCCGCGCTGCTGCGCACCACCCTGGCGATGGGGGCGAAGGCTCAGGCGGAGCGTCTGCTTTCAAGGGGCCGCTGGATCAACCCGCTGCTGTGGGTCAAGGTCTGGCGCGACCGGATCGTCGACCTGATGGTCGGCTGGCTCGAAGGGAGAAGGACACGGACTGGACTCACGTGGGAGCGCCTGGCTCGCCTGGCCATGGACCCCAACCGGAAACGCCTCTCGCCTCGGGTCGTAGCGACGATGGGGATCGGCTTGCAGTGGGGCTGGCACCGGCACGCGGCGCGATGATCGAAGCCCCCCGACCTCCGAGGCAGACCAGAACGCTGTCAGCCGATGCTGACCAGGGGGTCGGAATCGCTCGACGGAGTGCCTATCCGATCACGCATGGGCTGCCGACCGGGAGCCGGGGGCGGAATCCTCGGCTGCGGAAAGGCACGGGGACAGCGTACACCCAGCGCCGCACGCAGGCCGTCGCCGCCGAACCCGCCAGAGGGCCGTGACGAGGGGCGTCCGCGGGGCGCTGGCCCCCTTCGCCGCCGCGATGGGCGACCACGAGCGAAGAGGCTCGCTACGGGATGCCGGGCCGTCCTGTCATCCCGGTCGCTGTCACTCTGGCTTCGTGCGGGCGAGTCGCCTGTCCCGCCGCATGTTGAGCGTCTGGACAAACAGGCTGAAGCCCATCGCGGAGTAGATGTAGCCCTTGGAGACGTGCGCACCGGTCCCCTCCATGATCAGCATCACGCCGATCAGCACCAGGAAGGCCAGCGCCAGGACGCGCACCGACGGATGCAGGGTCACGAAGTCGCCGATAGGGCCTGCAAAGGCGAGCATGATCCCCACCGAGATCAGCACGGCGACGACCATGATCGAGAGGTGGTCGACCATCCCCACCGCGGTGATCACCGAGTCCAGAGAGAACACGACATCCAGGATCGCCACCTGACCCATGATCGCGGCGTAGGAGACCGGCGCGCCGCGGGGCTTGTCCCCCGACCCGTGGGTGCCGCCGGCCTGCTCGGGGTGCTCGACGTTCTCGTAGATCTCGCGAGTCGCCTTCCACAGGAGGAAGAGCCCACCGCCGAACAGGATCAGGTCCTTGCCGCTCCACGGCACGAACAGCGTGAACAGCTCGTCCTGAAGAGTGACGACCCAGCCGATCGCAGCCAGGAGCGCGATGCGAGAGAGGAGCGCGACCACCAGGCCCAGCCGCCGGCCCGCGAGCCGCTTCTCTGGAGGCAGACGGTCGGTCAGGATGCTGATGAAGACGATGTTGTCGATCCCGAGGACGATCTCCATCGCCGTCAAGATCAGGAGGGCCAACCAGGCGTCGGGGTCGGACAGAAGCTCGAGCATGTGGGCGTTCCTACCGTCTGTTGTTGGGCTGCAGCCCGAACGTGTGCGATGGGCTCTCCGGCGACCACCCGGTGGGTGCGATGGAAGGGCGGCCGCCTGGACTGCAGGTTTAGACCACGGTTCCGAAGAATGCGCCGATCACCGCCGTGATCCCCATCGCCAGGGCGCCCCAGAACGTCACCCGCGCGGTTGCTCTCAGGACAGGCGCGCCACCCAGCCGGGCGCTCGTCGCCCCGAGGCCGGCGAGCGAGCCGAGCGAGGTCATCGCCACGATCGGGATCGCCAGGGACACGGGGACGAAGGCCAGCGCTGCGAGCGGCACGGCCGCCCCGATCGCGAAGGTGGCGGCCGAAGACAGCGCCGCTTGCACCGGACGAGCCCCCAGGGCCTCGGTGATGCCCAGCTCGTCGCGACCGTGCGCGCCCAGCGCGTCCTTCGCCGTGAGCTGCTGGGCGACCTGTCGGGCGAGCGAGGGCTCGACTCCTCGACCCACGTAGATGCTCGCCAGCTCGGCCAGCTCCTTGGCTGGATCCATTTCGAGTTCGGCGCGTTCGCGGTCGAGGTCGGCGCGCTCCGTGTCGGACTGCGAGCTGACCGAGACGTACTCGCCCGCCGCCATCGACATCGCCCCCGCGACGAGGCCTGCGACGCCCGCCGTCAGGACCTCCGTGTGCCCGGCTTGCGCCGCTGCGACTCCAATCACGAGGCTGGCGGTGGAGACGATCCCGTCGTTGGCACCCAGGACTGAGGCGCGTAGCCAGCCGATCCGGTGACTGCGGTGGGTCTCATCGTGAGCCATGGGCGCTCTCTCCAGTCGGGGGATTGACGAACCTGCAGAGGAGACAAGACCTGGCCGTGCTGCCCCCCGCCTGCCAGCCGGCATCTGGTTGCTGGACACGGGCCCCCTCCGGCCCCCGGAGTGATCAGACGCTGATCTTCTGCAGCGCCCGCTCCAGCTTCACCTTCACCTCAGCCGCGAACTCGGCCAGGTCGTCTCGAGGGACCACCTTGAGCATGTGCTCGGGGTTGATCGCGGAGACCGTGGTGCCGTGCTCGCCCGACGTGACCACCACGTTGCAGGGGAGCAGCGCGCCGATGCCAGGCTCGACGCTCAGCGCCTTGTGGGCCAGCGGTGGGTTGCAGGCGCCGAGGATCACGTAGGGGCGGAAGTCGACGTCGATCTTCTTCTTGAGGGTCGCCTTGACGTCGATCTCGGTGAGCACGCCGAAGCCCTCGGTCGCCAGCGCGGCGCGGGTGGCGGCCACCGTCGCGTCGTAGTCGGCGGCGGGGAGAAAGCGGGTCAGGGTGTAGGCGGGCTCGCCGTACCAGTCGTCGGTGGTGGGCAGCATGGAGGGCTCCTGTGTGTTGTGCGTGGAGAAGGACGAGCCCGCGACGCGCAGACTCTTCTTCCCGGAGGCCGACGTGGCGATCCGCCGACCCAGGCCCCCCTGGAAGGAGTCAGTCCAGTCCGGCGTGGCTGCCGTCGCAGAACGGCGGGTTGCCGGTACGCTTGCAGCCGCACAGGTAGACGGTCTTGGTCTCCTCCGCCTGAAACACGGTGGGCAGGAACGCCGACCCCTTGTGGGAACCGTCGCAAATGGGCTGCTTGCTCGAGCGCCCGCAAGCGCACCAAGCGTACTTCTTGCCCGCTTCGACATCGACGCCGTAGGGGCCCTTCTGGGCGATGGTGGGCTTGAACAAGGTCACTCCTGGTTCGGAGGGGGGATTCGGCCTCCGACGTCTTGACGGAGGTCGAAGGGGCTGTGGGGCGAGGGCAGGCCACACGCGCACGGCGTAGCGGTCGGGGCTCTCTCCGAAGACCATACCCCCGCTGGGGCCCAGCGGATCGAACTTGAACCAACGCCACCTCCGCGGACCGGCCGCAGGCGATGTGGGCTGCGAGGGGCATCAGAGCGAGCGGGGGCGCCGGGACCGACAGAGGTAGTTGGCGCGGGACACCCTTTGCTGGAAGGTCCACTATCGAGGGGCAGCGGCGCGGAGCCTCTCCCGGTCCCGTAGTCCCGAACCCTCCAATGATGGCGGAGAGCAGAACCATGACGACCCAAGGCAAGTGCCCCGTGATGCACGGACCCGGTCGACACAAGGCCGGCGGGTCCACCTCCAACCAGCACTGGTGGCCCGAGCAGGTCAACTTGAAGCTCCTCCACCAGAACCCCCCGGCGTCCGATCCCATGGGCGAAGCGTTCGACTACGCCGCGGCGTTCGCGTCCCTCGACTTCGAGGCCCTCAAGCAGGATCTCGTGGACCTGATGACGGACTCCCAGGACTGGTGGCCCGCCGACTACGGCCACTACGGTCCGCTCTTCGTCCGCATGGCCTGGCACAGCGCCGGCACGTACCGGATCAGCGACGGTCGCGGCGGCGCAGGGAGCGGCACGCAGCGCTTTGCGCCCCTGAACAGCTGGCCCGACAACGGCAACCTGGACAAGGCGCGGCGGCTGCTCTGGCCGATCAAGCGGAACTACGGCCGCAGGATCTCCTGGGCCGACCTGATGATCCTCGCCGGCAACGTCGCCCTGGAGTCGATGGGCTTCCGCACCTTCGGCTTCGCCGGCGGGCGAGCCGACGTCTGGGCCCCCGAAGAGGACATCTACTGGGGACCCGAGTCCGAGTGGCTCGGGGACGAGCGCCACCGCGGTGACCGCGACCTGGAGAACCCCCTCGCCGCGGTCCAGATGGGCCTGATCTACGTCAACCCGGAGGGACCGAACGGCAACCCCGACCCCGTGCTCTCGGGGCGTGACGTGCGCGAGACCTTCGCCCGCATGGCGATGAACGACGAGGAGACCGTCGCGCTGGTCGCCGGCGGGCACACCTTCGGCAAGGCCCACGGCGCCGGAGACCCCGCACAGGTCGGAGCCGAGCCGGAGGGCGCGCCCCTGGAGGAGCAGGGGCTCGGCTGGAAGAACGCCTTCGGCACGGGCAAGGGCGTGCACACCACGACGAGTGGGATCGAGGGCGCCTGGAAGCCCAACCCCACGCAGTGGGACAACGGCTACTTCGACATGCTCTTCGGCTACGAGTGGGACCTGGTCCGGCGCCCGGCCGGAGCCTGGCAGTGGCACGCGAAGGACGTCGCCCCCGAGCACATGATCCCCGATGCGCACGACCCGTCGACGAAGCACCCGCCGATGATGACCACGGCCGACCTGTCGCTGCGCTTCGACCCCATCTACGAGCCGATCTCGCGGCGCTTCCACCAGGACCCCGCCGCCTTTGCGGACGCCTTCGCCCGGGCATGGTTCAAGCTCACCCACCGGGACATGGGGCCGCGCGCGCGCTACCTCGGCCCGGCGGTCCCACACGAAGAGCTGATCTGGCAGGACCCGGTCCCTGCGGTGAACCACGAGCTCATCGACGAAGGCGACATCGCGGCGCTCAAGGCCACGATCCTGGGCTCGGGCCTCTCGGGCTCCGAGCTCGTCTCGACGGCGTGGGCGTCGGCCTCGACCTTCCGCGGCAGCGACATGCGAGGGGGGGCCAACGGCGCGCGCATCCGCCTCGCCCCGCAGAAGGACTGGGCGGTCAATGAGCCCGCACGTCTCAGCAAGATCCTCGCGACCCTGGAGGGCATCCAGACCGACTTCAACACCTCGGCCGCCGAAGACAAGAGGGTCTCGCTGGCCGACCTGATCGTCCTCGGCGGGGCGGCCGCGATCGAGCAGGCGGCGAAGAGCGCCGGCCACGAGGTCGAGGTCCCGTTCGTCCCCGGCCGCACCGACGCGGCTCAGGAGCAGACCGACGTCGACTCGTTCGCGGTCCTGGAGCCGAGCGCGGATGGGTTGCGCAACTACGTGGGCCGCGAGGACGGCCGCAAGCCCGAGGACCGGCTGGTCGATCGAGCGCAGCTGCTCACGCTGTCCGCGCCCGAGATGACGGTGCTCGTGGGCGGCCTGCGGGTGCTGGGCGCGAACGTCGGGCAGTCCGCGGACGGGGTGTTCACGAACCGGCCGGGTCAGCTGAGCCCTGACTTCTTCGTGAACCTGCTCGACATGGGCACGGCCTGGGAGCCGGTCCCGGGTGGCGGGTACGCCGGGCGGGACCGCGCGAGCGGCGACATCAAGTGGACCGCGACTCGGGTGGACCTCGTCTTCGGGTCGAACTCCCAGCTTCGGGCGCTCGCCGAGGTCTACGCGAGCGGCGACGCCGAGGCGAAGTTCGTCCGCGACTTCGTGGCGGCCTGGGCGAAGGTGATGATGCTCGACCGGTACGACATCGGCTGATCCTGCGTCGAGGTGACCGGGTTGATGCCGATGGCTGGAAGAGCCGCGAGGAGGACGAGCGATGCGCTGTGTAATCGTGGGTGGAGACGCGGCCGGGATGTCCGCAGCCTCCCAGATCCGGAGGCAACGACCCGAGTGGTCGATCACGGTCCTGGAGAAAGGCCGCTTCACCTCCTACGCCGCGTGCGGGATTCCCTACGCGGTGGCTGGGGATGTCGAGTCGATCCGGGACCTCGAGGTGTTCCCCGCCGAGCGGTTCCGCCAAGAGCGACGAATCGACGTGCGCACCTCCACCGAGGCGACGGCGATTGACCTGGGGGCGCGCACGCTGCGCCTCGCCCACGAGGGCGGCGAGGAGACCATCGGCTGGGATCGTCTTCTGCTGGCGACGGGGGCGTTGCCGATCGTTCCCCCGTGGCCGGGACGAGAGCTCCAGGGAGTGGTCGTGGTGCGCAACCTCGAGGATCTTGCGCGGCTGACCTCCCTGCTCGAACAGGGACCGCGCCGCGCGGTCGTGGTCGGTGGAGGCTACGTCGGCCTGGAGATGGCCGAGGCGCTCGCGCGGAGAGGGCTGGAGGTGGCCGTCGTCGAGCGCGCAGACGGCGTCATGGGCGGCCTTGACCCCCACATCACCGAGCTCGTCCAGGAGGAGATGGCCGGCCGATGTGATCTCCGACTCTCGACGACGGTGACGGGGTTCGAAGGTCACGGCGGCGTGCTTCGCGCCGTCACCACCGACGCCGGACCGCTGGAAGCCGATCTGGCGGTGGTGGCGCTCGGCGTCCGGCCCAACGTGGAGCTGGCCCGCGCCGCCGGCATCTCGCTCGGCGAGACCGGGGCGGTCGCGGTGGATGCGCACCAGCGAACCTCGGCCCCCGACGTGTTCGCGGCCGGGGACTGTGCGGAGGCGCTGCACAGGGTGACCGGCCGCCCCGCCTGGGTCCCCCTGGCCCTGACCGCCAACCGACAGGGCCGGGTCGCCGGCGTGTGCATGGCCGACGGGGATGCGACCTTCCCCGGGATCGTCGGCAGCGCGGTGACCCGGGTGTGCGAGCTCGCGATCGCCCGCACGGGGCTGGACAGCGCCGCCGCGGCTCGAGCGGGCATCCAGACACAATCGGTCGAGGCTTCGGGAACTGACCGCGCCCACTACATCCGTGGACACCAGGCGGTGTGGATCAAGCTTGTGTTCCGAGCCGACGACCGGCGCCTGGTCGGAGCCCTGCTGGCCGGCCGCGACGCAGCGCTGGGGAAGCGCTGCGACGTCCTGGCGACCGCGATCACCGCGGGCATGACCGTGGACGACGTCGCGGACCTCGACCTCTGCTACGCACCGCCCTTCGCGCCGGTCTGGGATCCGATCCTGCGGGCCGCGAACAAGGCGGCCTTCGCCGGGTAGTCGCCCCACCCAGCCCGTCGCAGTCCGCTTCCCGTCGACTCGGACGATCAGGCGGACCCCGCCCAACTCGGCCAGGCCATGGGGAAGCGCTTCACCTTCGAGTCGAGATCCATGAGTCGACGGCTTGCCGGGCCTCAGCCCACCGCGAGCACCCCGATCGGGCAGGGCACGCCCGTGCCCCCGAGCCCGCAGTACCCTCCAGGGTTCTTGTGCAGGTGCTGGTGGTGATAGTTAGAACGTTGTTTGATTTCAGGTGTTTGGCGTCGACGCTGGCACGAATCTGAAGAAAGCAGACACAAATACCGAGTGCTGCACCCCGGCGCCTCGGTCACTCCGCCTCATCGTCGTGATCCCTGAACGGCTCCGCCTCCAGCTGCTCGACCGTCAGCAGTCGGCCAGCCAGCTCGACAGGCAACGACTGCACGAGGCGGCTCTCCCAGTTCGCCACACCGATCGGCTTGGTCATGTCACGCAGGGCGTACTCAACGAGGAGGTCTTCGCGCCCCTTGCACAAGAGGATGCCGATGGTGGGCTGGTCGTCGCTGTGGCGGAGTTGACCGTCGACTGCGGACAGGTAGAAGTTCAGCGTGCCGGTGTACTCGGGCTTGAACTCTCCCGCCTTCAGCTCGATGACGACGTAGCACCTCAGCGACAGGTGATAGAAGAGCAGGTCGACGTAGAAGTCGCGGTCGGCGACCGAGATCGGTACCTGGCTGCCGACGAACGCGAGCCCCACCCCGAGCTCGAGCAGGAAGTCGCGGACGTGCTCGATCAGCCCCCGCGCCAGCTCGCGGACCCGGGCGTCGTCCGCCAGGGTCAGGAAGTCGAAGCAGCAGGGATCGCGGGTCATCTGCTGCGCGAGATCGGACTGGGGCGCCGGCAGCGTCAGTTCGAAGTACGTGATCGCCCGCCCCGCTCGTTCGTGGAGCCCGCTCTCGATCTGCAGGACCAGGACGTTTCCCGACCAGCCGTTGGCGAGGGTCCGAGCATGGAGAAGCGGCACGTCTGGGGTTCGGCGACCTTGTCGAGGATGCGGACGTCGTGGCCCCACGGGATGTGTGCAACAGCCTGTTGCACGAGCTCCTCGTCGGGCCACGCCTCCGAGAGGCGCGCATGTACTTGAGGTTGCGGAAGGAGAGTCCCTTCACTTCGGGAAACGCCCGGCGCAAGTCGGCCGAGAGCTGGTCGATGACCCGGGCACCCCAGCCGAGCTGCTCCTGCCTGGTCAGGATGTCGCGGCCGATCCGGCTGCACCAACGACTTCGACGCCGCCATCATCGACGCGTCGATCCGCGCCGGGATCGTCCTGCGGCCCGTCGGCGACGTGTTCGTGAACCTCCGCTGCATCCGCGGCGGCGCGACGGGCACCGACGAGACCCCCGATCCGCCCGGCGACGGCTACGCAGACAACTGGTTCCACACGCTGTCGTTGACCCTGGGCGGCCAGGTGCGCTGACGGCCCAGCTGCGCTGGGCTCCTCAGGCGGGCCAGGGCAGACCCGCCCACGCGAGGGTCTGCTCCCAGAGCCGGCCGCGTTCCTCGGCGCCTTCCCGGGTGCCGGGGAGGAGGTGCGTGGAGACCGCCCGCCGGTCGAACCAGAACCGGCCCGTCTGCCCCCCGATGCGCGCGCAAGCCGCGAGCCAGAGCACGGTGTCGGCGCCCTCCTCCGGGGATCGGAGGATCCTCCGGGTGACGGCGTGGAAGCGCGGCAAGGAGCTCGCCACCCCCGGCGTGGCCGCCCAGCCCGGGTGCATCGCGTTGCTGGTCACGACCCTGGGGTCGAGCCGCTCGGCGAGGAGCTCGGAGAGCACCACTTGGGCGCGCTTGCAGTCCGCGTAGACCGCGACGCCGTCGAAGGGTCCCGACGTGGCGGCGAGTCGGTCGACCGACAGGCGCTTGGGGTACATGCCCCCGCTGCTCACCCAGACGATCCGCGCGGGGCGGCCCTCGGGCCCGTCGACGAGCTTCGGGAGCAGGCCGAGGGTCAGCCGCAGCGGCCCGACGACGTGGGTCGCCAGGGTCACCTCGAGGCCGTCCGCCGTCCCCTCGCGCTCGGCCAGCAGCGCCCCGGCGTTGTGCACCAGGATGTCGAGCCGCGAGATGCCAGGATCGGCGCAGAACCGGGCGACGGAGTCCCGATCGCTCACGTCGACCACGCTCAGCCGGAGATCCCCCCCTGTCTGCTCGACCAGCTGCTTCCGGGCGATCTCGCCCCGCTCCTCGTTGCGGCAGAGCATGTGGACCTGCGCGCCCCTCCGGGCCAGCCCGGCCGCGGTCGCGAACCCGAGGCCCGAGTTGGCGCCCGTGACCGCCGCGACACGCCCGCGAAGATCGACGTCCAGGTCGGCCGGGTCGAACCCCCGGGCGTGGCGGGCGAAGCCGGTTCGATCGAAGGACAGGGCGACCGTCGCGTCGAGAGCGCGGTCGAACAGCGAGCGGTTGGTCACCGGCGCGGCCTCCAGGGCACGAAGCCCGGCGTGCGTTCGATGTAGTCGGCGTAGCCTGGCCTCGTCGACCTCAGGTGGGCGTCGAGCAGGCTCACCCCCGACACCCGGACGAGCAGGAAGGTCATCAGCAGGGGCCCCGCCAGCGCGACCCAGCCGAGCGGCTGATCCAGGGCGCAGAGCCCGAACCCCCACCACAGCAGCGCCTCCCCGAAGTAGTTGGGGTGCCGGCTGAAGCGCCAGAGCCCCGTGTCGAGCACCTGGCCGCGGCGGCTCGGGTCGCGCCGGAAGGCGTCCAGCTGGCGATCGGCGACCACCTCGAAGCCGAAGCCCAGCCCGAAGATCAGCGCCCCCACGCCGTCGAGCAGCGTCAGGCCATCGGGCCAAGGCGCGGCCCCGGCCAGCTGCAGGGGCGCGGAGACGAACAGGGCCAGGCACCCCTGCAGCAGGAAGACCTGGAAGAAGCTGAACCACCAGTAGCGCTCCGGGCCGAAGCGCTCGCGGAACGCGGCGTAGCGCGGATCTTCGGCCTGGCCGCGGGCGCGGACCAGGAGGTGGAGCCACAGGCGCAGCGCCCAAGCCGCCACGAGGACCAGCAGGAGCGTCTTGCCGGGCGTGAAGCCGGTCTGTGTGATCGTGTTCGCGGTGATCAGCAGGAACAGCATCGACCACCAGGGGTCCACGATGCTCGCGTCGCGCTTGCGCACGCTGACCAGCCAGAGCACCACCAGCAGGGCGAGCACGAGGGCCGCGTTCGCGGCGAGCAGCGCAGCGGTCATCGGGGGGCTCCGCCCGGCGGGCACTCCTGGATCCAACGGTCCATCTCGCTCCACCTCTCGTACAACCAACGATCGCGCCCGCTCTCGGGGATCGTGTCGGCGGGAAAGCGGCGGAGTCGGACCCGAATGGTCCGCCCCACCAGGGCGCCGCCCCAGAACTCCGCGAAGGTCGCGGCCCCTTCGAAGCCCGAGTGCTCGACGAGGGCGACGTCCACCCCCGGGGCGGCCTCGAGCAGGGCCAGTACGCCGCCCAGGTGGGGCGGCAGCACCGCGCCGTAGGTCTCGGCGAGGGCCAGGAGCTCCTCCGACGAACGCTCCCGCAGGTCAGCCATTCGACGCTCGAGCTTGCGCTCGCTGAACCGCGTTCCTTCGGGGTAGATGAGCACCGCCGAGCCCGCATCGAGGCCCTGGGCGAGCCGCGCGACGGCCTCCACCTCGGCCTCCTTCCGCGGCGCCGCCCGATCGATGAAGGCGTTGGGCAACCGCCGGCCCACCACGTCCAGGCAGGGGTCCCACAGCAGCTCACGCTTGAGCACGTAGCGCAGCAGGAGCCGGTTGGGGTTCCCTACGAGCGCGGCCGTCAGGACCGTGTCGGCGACGCTGCTGTGCCTCACGAGCAGGAGCAGCGGACCGCGGTCGCGGAGCTCGAGTCCCTCCGCCTCCATCGTCCAGCCGAAGAGGAGGGCGCCCCCCTGGAAGAGGGTGGTGGACCACCCCCGTTGGAGCGCGGCGTTGGCGTCGCGGTACCGCGCGGGGCCGCCCATCCTCCCGCCGAGGGTGGCGCACCAGGTCCCGCCGGCCGCGAGCAGCCCGATCACCTCGCAGCCCAGGTACAGCGCGAAGAACGCGACGGCGCGGGTGCGGGGGCGCCGAGCCAGCTGGCCGCGGCCCACGTGCAGGAGGAGGGCGGCGAGGAGCCACACCGGCGCCCCGAGGAGGCAGACGGCGGCCAGGCCCAGGTACGCGGGGATGCTGATCGCCCGCCGCGCCCAGATCGAAGCCAGCGCCTCGGC
>CALAGR010000365.1 GCA_937891735.1 uncultured Pseudomonadota bacterium
CCTCCTGGATGAGGTCCAGGAAGTCGAGCCCGCGGTTGGTGTACTTCTTCGCGATCGACACCACGAGCCGCAGGTTCGCTTCGACCATCTCGGTCTTGGCGCGCTCGGCGAAGTGCTCGGCGTCGCGGACCCGGTTGTACAGGTCCTTCATGGTGCGCGGCGTGAAGCCGGTCTGCTCGCAGACCCGGTCGATCCGGGCGTCGGAGTCGGCCAGCAGCGCCTCGAACTCGGCCAGATCCTCCGACGCGATGAGCGTCTTGGTGGACTTCTTGTTGGCCCGGGCCTTGTGCACCTTCTCGATGGTCTTGCGCAGCTCGTCCAGCGTCAGGTTGGCGCGCCGGGCGACCGACCACGCGTCACGCTCGGCCTGGAGCATCTCCTGGGCCTGGGACTTGAACACCTCGGTGACGAGCAGGTAGCGCTTGCGGTCCAGCTTGAGCCGCATGAGCGTGTGGAAGCTCGCCTCGTGCAGGTCGTCCAGGAGTTCCTCGTGGGCCTGCACCTCTTCGGGGTCCACGTTGGCGCCCCGGGGCATGCCGGCGACCACCGCGAGGAACTTCTCCTCGTAGTCGCCGAGCTCTTCGAGGGTCTCGACGATCTCGGCGCGGAAGGGGTCGTCCTCCGCGACCTCGTCGAACAGCGTCCACAGCAGGCCTTCGCCGTACTGGGTCGCGATGAGGGCGCGGCGACCACGGGTCTCGCCCTTCTCGATCCGGCGGGAGATGTCCACCTCGCCGTCGCGGGAGAGCAGCGACACGCCACCCATCTTGCGCAGGTAGACCCGCAGCGGGTCCTGCCGGCCGCCGCCGTACAGGTCCTCGTCGCGGCGGCGCTTCTTGTCGAAGAGCGCCTCCGTCTTGCTGGCGAGCGCTTCCTTGCGCGCCTTGCGGGCCGCGCCCTCGCTGTCGACGACGGCGACGCCCATCTCGTTGAGCTTGTACATGACGTCGTTGAGCTGCTCGGGGGAGAGGTGCTGCTTGTCGAGACCCTTGTTCAGATCATCGACGCTCAGCTGGCCACCGCCCTTGCGGCCGGATTCAACCAGGGAATCGAACCACCTGTCGTCACGCTTATTGACCATGCGCCGCCTCGCCTCGCTTTCGGCTCCCCGAGGAGCCGGATGGGCCCGTTACCGGGCGCTGGGTGTCCTGCTGGGCAACACCCCGGAAGGAATAGGTCCCGAAGCGGCCGGGTTCAAAGTCGCACACGCGCGCGAGATCGTCCGTTCGCCACCGAGCGCCGCATATACACGATGGGCGGACGGGTCACAAGTGACTCCTTCCAATTCCATCTTGTTTTTTGCGGACGCGGCACTGTAATGCCGGGATCCGCCCTGCACAAGGGCGCGACGTCAAGGGACCCTTTATCATTCGCCGGTGAGTACCCCACCCATCCTCCCTGACGGACCCCCCGGCAACAACCTGCGCCGCGGTTTGATCGTTGTGGGGGCGGGTCCGACGGGGCTCGCCGTGGCCCGTCGGACGGCGCGGGTCATGCCCGTGACCGTGCTCGACCGCAAAGTGTCCCAGGACGCGCTGCCGGAGCCCCTGGAGGGGGCCCGCTTCATCCGCGGGGACGCCACGAGCCTGCTCGTCCTGCGCGAAGCAGGCGTGGCCGACGCGTACGCGCTCGTGGCCGCGACGTCCGAAGACGACGTCAACATCGAAGCCTGTCGCCTGGCGGTGGAGTGCGGCGTGCCGGTGGTGTTGTGCCGTCTGCAGGATCCCCGTCGCGCCGCCGAGGCCGGGACCATCGGGGCCCAGGTCGTCACGGGCCCCCAGGCCATGGGTGGAGCCCTCACGGCGCAGCTGCCGGGCGTGGTGGTGACCACCAGCGAAGTGGGCCTCGGGCAGGGCGACATCCTGCAGGTCCGGGTGCTGGCAGGGTCGCCCGTGGTGGGCCAGACCATCAAGGCCGTCGCCACGCGCGAGTATCTGGTGGCCGCCATCTACCGGGACGGCGAGCTCGTGGTGCCCCATGGCGACACCGTCATCGACGCCGGAGATCAGGTGCTGCTGGTGGGCCGGCCGGACACGCTCCGGGCCGTCGCGGAGTACTTCCGGCTCGGCGGCGCGCAGTTCCCGCACCAGTTCGGCCGCGCCGTGATCGTGTGGGATCCCGACCAGTCGGCCGCTCCCGCGGTGTACGAGGAGGCCGCCTGGCTCCGGGAGATCACCGGCTGCACGGACTACCTGCGCGTGGCCGTCCCGGATGGTCCCAGCTCCGAGGCGGAGCCCTGGCCCGTGGAGCTCGGTGTGTCGCCGGGCCGCGGTGGCCGGGTGCCCGTGACCGCGCTGGAGTCGGTGTTCGCGGCGAACCCGGGGCTCTTCGTGGTGCCCCCCGCGAGGCAGCGGCTGTTCCGGGAGCGGGGCATGGGCGCGATTCGCTCCCTCATGAACGTGTCGCCGTCGCCCCTGCTCATCGCCCGGGGCAGCCACCCGTATCGGAGGATCCTCGTGGCCGTCAGCGGCTCGCCGAGCAGCTGGCGCGGGCTGGAGCTGGCCGTGGACATCGCGCGGCTGCTGGGCTCCCAGATCTTCGCGGTGCACGTGGCTCCGCCGGTGTTCATCGGAGGATTCAGGGCGCAGGAGGACTCGGCCCGGGTGGCCGAGCGGGTCGAGCAGCTGGGCCGGCTGTACGAGGTGCCGCTGAAGTTCGCCCTGATCGTGGGGAACCCGATCAAGCGCGTCCTGGCGCTGTGCGCCCAGAGCCAGCTGCTGGTCGTGGCCCGGGAGCACAACGAGCCCGACTCCTACATCGAGCCGGACGTGGGGCTGCGCATGGCCCTCGGGGCGCGCTGCTCCGCGCTCCTGCTCAGCTGGGACTGAGCGCGTGTCTGTCGATGTCGCGGCGTTGCTGTTCCTGCTGGTCCTCGGATCCGCCCTGTCGCCCCTCGTCGCGCCGCGGCTGGGGGTGCCCGAGGCGGTGCTCCAGATCGGCTACGGCATCGCCATCGGGGTGCTCGGCTTCGGCCACACGGGGCCCAGCGAGGAGGTGATGCACCTGCTCGCGGAGCTGGGCTTCATCCTGCTGATGTTCGGCGCCGGCCTGGAGATCGACTTCGACGCGGTGGAGCGTGGCGGGCGCGCGGGTCTGCTGAACGGGCTCGGCGTGGCCACGGGGTTCTTCGCGGTGGCGGGCGTGATCGTGTGGATCCTGGGCTTGCCGGCGTTCTACGTCGTGATCCTGAGCGCCACGAGCGTGGGCCTGGGGGTCGCGGTCCTGCGCGAGACGGGCCTGACCGGAGCCACGGTGGGCCAGAAGGTCCTCATCGTGGGATCCCTGGGTGAGTTCCTGACCCTCATCGCGATGACCGTCTTCCAGGTCGCCAGCAAGGTCGGGCTGTCGATCCAGCTGGTGGTCGATCTGGGCAAGCTCGCGGCCCTGTTCATCGCCGGCGGCCTCTTCCTGCGCTACCTGGGCGCCTGGACGTGGTGGCATCCGGGCGTCTTCGCCCGGGTCTTCGAGCGGCACGACGCGAGCGAGCTCGGCGTGCGCGCGGCGCTGGTGGCGTGCCTGGGCTTCGTGCTGTTGGCGGCGTGGCTGGGGGTCGAGGCGATCCTGGGCGCGTTCATCGCCGGCGCTGCGTTCCGCGCGGTGTTTCGGGACGTGCGGGTGCTCGAGGGCAAGATGAGCGCGCTCTCCTCCGGCTTCTTCATCCCGATCTTCTTCATGTCGGTGGGTGTCGGCTTCGACCTGCAGCAGCTGAGCCTGGAGGGCCTGCTCAAGGCGTCGATCCTGGGGGTGTTCCTGGTGGTCGCGCGGCTGCTGCCCTCGGTGGGGCTGGTGGGGCCGGACTGCTCGGCCCGGGACGCGCTGGGCGTGGCCCTGTTGCTTGGCGCGCCCCTGACCCTGTTGGTGGCCATCGCCGAGCTGGGCTGGCAGACCGGGGTCCTCGATCAAGCCAGCGAGAGCGCCGTGGTGCTCCTGGCGATCCTCCTGTCCGTGATCCTGCCCATCGGCTTCAAGCTGCTCCATCGACGGAGCGACAAGCCCCTTCCGCCTTCTTCCTGACCAGCAAGGACCTACTCTCGTTCCGTGACCCGCATCCTCGTCATCGATGATCAGCCCGCGACGCTGGAGCTCCTGAGCCGTCTCTTCGTCGCGCAGGGCTACACCGTGGACACCGTGTCCGACGGCGGCGAGGCCCACACGCGCCTCGGGAGTCACGAATACGACGTGGTCTTCACCGACCTGCGGCTGGGCTATCCCTACGACGGGCTGGAGGTGCTGGAGCTGGTCAAGCGGATCCAGCCCCGGGCCCAGGTCGTGATCATGACCGCCTTCAGCTCGGTGGAGTCCTCGGTGCTCGCCACGCGCGGCGGGGCCTACGACTACATCACCAAGCCCTTCAAGGCCGAGGAGGTGCTGCTGCTCGCGGAGCGGGCCGCCGAGAAGGCGCGTTTGACGGAGAAGGTGCGGATCCTCGAGAGCCGGCTGGAGGGCCAGATCCCCGCGGACCGGGGCCCCCGGGAGATCATCGGCTCGAGCGCGGCGATGATGCAGGTGATGCGCCTGGTCACCCAGGTGGCCCGCACCGACGCGACCGTGCTGGTGATCGGTGAGTCGGGCACCGGCAAGGAGCTGATCGCCCAGGCGATCCACGCGCTGTCGCCCCGGGCGAAGGCCCCCTTCGTGGCCGTCAACTGCGGCGCGATCCCCGAGACCCTGCAGGAGTCCGAGTTCTTCGGGCACGTCAAGGGTGCGTTCACGGGGGCCTTCCGCACCAAGACGGGGCTCTTCGAGCAGGCCGACAAGGGCACGCTGTTCCTGGACGAGGTGGGCGACACGAGCCTCGCCACCCAGGTCAAGCTGCTGCGCTTCCTGCAGGAGGGCGAGGTCCGCAAGGTCGGCGACAACCTGCCCGCCATCGTGGACGTGCGGCTGGTGGCGGCGACCAACCAGGACCTCGTGTCGATGATCGAGGACGGGCGGTTCCGCGAGGACCTGTACTACCGGCTGAACATCGTGTGCGTCGAGGTGCCGCCCCTACGCGAGCGCGACGGCGATCTGGAGCTGCTCGCCAACTTCTTCCTGCAGCGGTACGCCCGCAAGCTCGACGTGGACGTCAAGGTGTTCAGCGACGAGGCCATGCACACGCTGAAGAAGCACACGTGGTTCGGCAACGTGCGGGAGCTCGAGAACGCCGTGGAGCGGGCCGTGACCCTGGCCCGGGGTCCCATCGTGCACCGGGAGGATCTGCCCAGCTTCGCGCGGACCCCCAAGCACCGCGTCGGCCCGGGCGACTTCGCGAGCATGTCCGGCGAGTGGCCCACACCGGAGCCCGTGCCGCCGCCCGCCGCGTCGGGTCCCCCGCGTTCGTCCTGGAGCGGTCGCCCCCCGCCGGCCCGCCAGGTCGCCCCGCCGCCCCTGCGCTCGCTCAACGACCGGCCGCCCCTCACGGACATGTTCGGCCGCGCCGCCACCGATGCG
>CALAGR010000366.1 GCA_937891735.1 uncultured Pseudomonadota bacterium
GCGCGGGATCGGCCAGGGCGCTGGTGGCGCGGGCGACCAGCGCCGCGTCGGCGTCCAGGCGCCGGATCCAGCCGGGGATCAGGGCGACGCGTCCCGTCTCGCCCACCAGGGGGCCCACCACGAAGCGGTCTGCGAGCACGCGCTGGGCCGCCTCCGCCGAGGGCGTGGGCAGCAGGGGGGTCTCCGCCGACAGCACGCCATCCCGCACCGCGAGCAGGGGCGCGGTGGTGACGGCGCGCACCCCCTCCAGCGCCGGCGAAGCGGCCATGCCCACCCGGATCGCCTCGATGGTGGCGACGCCCGCCGCGTCGAGCACGGAGCCGTCCGAGAACACCGCCACGAGCACCACGTCGTCTCCGCCGGTGGCGGATCGCAGGGCGACCGTGGCGCGCTGCACGGGGTGGTCGTCGGGCAGGCGGTACGGGGCGTCGGGCTCCAGGACGAGCCGCGGCAGACCAAGGACCCCCGCCAGCGTCAGGAGCGCGAGCAGGGGCCAGAGCAAGGGGGCGCGGGCCGCATCAGAAGGCGTAGCGAACCCCGAGCTCGAGGCGATGGTTGCGGCCGTAGGGCGTGAAGAGCGTGTCCTCGCCGGTGGAGACCACCACCAGCGCGCCCAGGTTCAGGTCGAGGCGGTCGAGCAGCCGGACCGAGAGCCGGGGCATGAAGAGCGCATCCCCCGCCACGTCCACGAACCCGCGCAGATCCAGGGAGATGGAGCGGGTGAAGGCGAGGTTCACGTTCAGGAAGAAGCCGTGGCTGAAGGGATGCCGCTGCTCCGGCGTGCCGGTGTACCCGGTGGCGTAGTCCGTCGGCAGCACATCGGCCTGGTCTGTGGGATAGCTCACCGCGAAGCAGCCCCGGTCGTGGTTGCCGCCGTCGGCCCCGTCGGGGATGTGCAGGCTGTCGCTGAACCGGTCCGGCCCCTCCTGGGACCTGGCCGGCAGCGTCACGTCGCCGTTGTACTGCGCCCGGATGGCCACGTCGAAGTCCCCCACGAGGTTGGACAGCACGAGCTCCGCGCCGAAGCCGTACTTCACGTACGGGTCGTCCACGAGGCACGAGCTGTGGCCGGGATCCTCGGTGGCGAAGAGCGCCGCCTCGCCCTTGAGGACCACCGGGCCCAGGGCCGCGGCCAGGTCGACCCCCGGGATCCACAGCCGCCGGTGGTGCGGCGTGACCTCGATGTGGGCCACCCCCTCCACCAGCACGTCCGGCTGGCCGTCTCCGTCCGTGTCATCGGAGTTCAGGGTGCGGTATCCGGTGTAGGTCGGCAGCCGGTCGCGGCTGTACAGGAAGCTCAACCCCACATCGAGCACGGGCAGGGACAGGTCCACCCGGCCCCCCAGCTCGATCCCCCGACCCAGCTCCGCGTCTCCGTCCAGCACGCTCGGCAGGAACTCGCTGTAGTCGTTTGCGACGACCGCGACCTGGTTGAACGGCAGCGGGATCTCCTGGGTCGCGGGCAGGAAGCGCGTGATGTCCCAGCGGGACACGGAGCCCCCCCGGAAGCGCGACGGGCGGAACGCCGGAAGCACGATGAACTCCGCGGACACCGGCCCCCGCGCGTAGCCCAACAGGAAGCCGGGCACGGGCAGCGCCTCGGGGGAGAACTGGTCTTCGTAGTCGAAGGCGACGAGGTTGTCGGTCGGCGAGAAGACATCCATCTTCCCCCAGCGCTCCAGCAGCGCCCCACCCTCGACCCGAAGTCCCTTGTAGCGCAGGCCCAGCCGGGCTTCCCGAAGGATCAGCCGGTTGCGTCCGGGGTCCACGAAGTCGTGGCGGTACTCGATCTCGGCCGCCGCCCGCAGGTACTGGAAGCGCGCTTCGAGCCGCGGCGCCACCTTGACCTGGACCACCGAGTCCACCGCGCCGGACAGGGGCTGCAGGTACGGCTGCCAGTCGAAGCCGACGAACCCGCCCAGCGTGACCTCCAGCGGCGGCGGCATCAGCACCGGAGCGGACGGCAGGATCACCCCGGCCATGGGGTCCGCCCCGGTGGGGCTCGGCTCGTCCGCCGGATCGGGCACAGGCGGCAAGGGCGGCAGATCCGGGACCTCGGGCACGTCGGCGGGCAGGCTCTCCTCTGCGTCCGGCTCGCCCTCTTCGGGCTCCGTGTCCTCCTCAGCGGGCTCCGTGTCCTCCGCCTGGGCGGGCCGCACCGCCCCCAGGGCCAGCAACGCCACGGCGAACCCGACCCATGGCAGCTCCGACACGCGCTCCATGGGCGGGTCTAGAGCGCGTCCAGCGCGGTCGCGGAGAAGATCGAGTCGTCCACGGCGGCTCCGGAAGCGCGGCTCGTGACCGTCATCACCGTTCGGTTCATCGTCTGCACGTTGGTGACCACCGCCCTGTCGAACCGCCACTTGTCCCCCACCTGCACCAGCCCGTCGGCCTGGAGCACCTTCAAGAGCCCGTCGGACTTGTCGTAGAAATCGACCCGATGCACGACCGCATGCTCGTCGTCCACGTACAGGACCACCCGCCCGTACCCGCTCTGCTTCGCCGCGGCCTCGTTCAGGGGCTTGTCCTCGACCTGGGTGCAGGGGCGGCCGCTGCAGTCCACCGTGCCCAGCGTCGTGTAGACGCGCGTGTCGGTGTCCATCGACACCGTGAGGTCCTCGATCGTGAAGTCGCTCTGCACGAACGACTCGCTGCGGTCCTGGGGCGCCACGCGCCGGGTCTGGCCCAGCGCCGGCACGTAGAGCCAGTTGTCCTGGCCCCCCGCGGGCCGGGTGATGGTCAGGAGCGCGGTCCTGGCGATGGATGCGGGGCTGTCGAACCGGATCAGCGCCTTGCTGGCCTTGCCCTCGGGCGCGCGGGTCCACATGCGGAAGGTGCGGGTCTCCGTCGCCCCGGTGGCGCGCACCAGCTGCATCGTCACCGACACCTCCTCGCCGGGGCTCTGCATGGCGGCGCCCACGCGCTTCATGACATCGACGCCGTCGGCGGCGGAGGCCTGCACCGCGACGAGAACCAACAACAAGGCGCTGAGCGCCAGCAGAGCGCGGGGCGGGACCATGGCTTCTCCTGTTGCCGGCGGCCGGGGCGCGGCGCCCGGCAGTCTAGCAATCGATCACCGTGGGCGCGTCAGTACAGCTGGGTCGGCAGGTGGCACTCGGCTTCGGCGAGCTTGCAGGTCTGGCCGACGACGCCGCGTCCCATGGAGCAGTCGAAGGAGGCGCGGCGCACCGCGGTCTCCCACGCCTGGTACTCATGGCAGGAGCGCGCGATCCGGACGAAGCCGACCAGCTCGTTGCCGCCCGTTCGGGGCGCGCCGGCGACGTTCGCTTCGCACGTCCAGAAGGAGGCTTCGCAGTCCTGGACCTTGCGCCAGTCTCCGGCGAGCCAGTTGGAGACCGCCGTCATCCCGACGCCGGCCCCCGCGAGGACCGAGCCGAGCAGCACGACTGCCATGATGTTGGCGCGACCAGCCAAGACGATCTCCTTCTCCGTTCAGACGAACTCCTCATCGGCCGTCCGCCGGAATCCTTGAGCTGACCCATCTGTCCCGACAAGTCGCGTAGGATTCACCTCGCATCACCTTGGGGGGCTCCTTGCAGAGCGCCGGCACCGCAGCGACACAGCACGACATCCCTCTGCCCGAATGGATGCGGTCGCATCTGGACTCCTATGGTCCGGATGGTCTTGTCTGCATCGACGGCTCGGGGACCGTGCTCGGCTGGAACAGCTCCCTGCCATCCCTGCTCGCCGCCGACGCCAGTCGGTGGACACTGCGCGCCGTGTCCGAGATCTTCGGCTGGGACACGGGCGAGGTTCGGGACTCCCTGATCAAGGGCGCCACGGAGTCCGGCACGGTGCGCATCAGCGCGGCCGCCACCCGGGAGGGCCGCACGTTCCCCGCAGAGCTGACGTGCAGCCAGGTCGCGCCCGAGGGTCAGCCCCGCTGCTTCTTCATCTACGTCCGGGACGACACCGAGCGCGCCCGCACGGGCCGCGACCGCATGGAGCTGGATCTCCAGAACCGCCTGCTCATGACCCGGGCGGGCGGTCTGATCCTCGTCGTGGATCCTGACCGCGGGCTGGTCATGCACGCCAACGCGCAGGCCGAGGAGTACCTGCGCATGCCGATCAGCCGGCTCCGCAGCCGCATGATCGAGGAGGTGATGGAGGAGGTCGAGGCGTTCGTGTCCGAGCAGGGCCTCGGGGTGTTCCGGGTGGGCACCCGCCGAGAGCTGGAGCTCACGATTCCGTCCGCCGCAGGCACACCGTGGGTGCTGCTCATGAACTGCACCAAGATCACCTGGCACGGCCGCCCCGCGATGCAGTGGGTGGGGCGCGACGTGACGGACCGGCGGGCGTCGGCGACGCCGGCGCGAGACCGGGTGAGTCTGCCCCTGTCCGCGGTGACGCCCACGGCCGAAGCGCTGCGTCATCCCGCGGCGCAGATCGAGCTGCTGACGCGCCACTGCCTGGAGCGCCCGGACCGTCCGTGGCACGAGACCCGCTCCCGGCTGGAGCAGATCCAGGCGCTCGGCGATCAGATCCGCTCGGCGGCCGAGAACCTGCAGTACATGGCCCGCGTGGCGGACGGCACCCTGGACATCCGCCGCACCGAGACGAACGTGGGCATGGTGCTCGGCGCGCTCCTGCCGCGGCTCCAGGCGCGTGCGCGGGCCCAGAAGACCGAGATCCACACGGTGCACGTGGAGGAGGACGCGTCCCTGTTCGTGGATGCGCGGCTGCTGATGCACGCGCTTCGACAGTTCCTGATCCGCGCCGTCGACGCGGGCGGCTCGACCGTCACCCTCACCGCGACCCAGGAGGGCGACTGCGTCTGCTTCGTGATCATCGATGTGGGGGCGACCATGTCGGCGGCCGCGCTGGCCCGGGTGGAGGGCGAGGACACCCTCGGCCTGCTCGCCCAGGGGGGGGACGCTGATCTGCAGGATCTGCCCCTGGTGCTCGCGGCCCACCTGTTCCGCCTCCTCGGCGGGCACATCGAGGTTCAGAGCAGCCCCGGCATGGGCACCCGCGCGACGCTGACGCTTCGGAGCTGAGACGCCGGTTCGGCGATCACACGCCCCACCTCCCCCGTTGGTTATGATCAGCGGATGCGAACGCCCGCCGTCCTGACCCTCGCCGGGGCGCTCCTCATCGTCCCCACCTCGGCTCCCGCGCACATCGGGTTGCAGCCCCAGACGGTGGACCTGCAACACCCGCCCGGAGCGGAGCTGCCCCTCGATCTCGAGTCGCTGTTCGGCTACTTCATCAGCGAGGACGCGGTGTCCTGGCGCTTCACCTGCCACGAAGCGCTGCTGGGCGATCCCCAGAACTCCGGCGCGCTGCTCCCCCGGTACGTGCGGGCCGGGGACGGCTCGATCCTGGTGACCCTGTCAATCACCGGCATCGGGTTCGTTGCCGACGAGTCCGTCTACCGCTCGACGGACGGAGGCTGCGACTGGGCGACGGTCGCTGGACTGACCGGCCGCTCCATCACCGATCTGACGGTCCTCGATGACGGGCTCACGGTGCTGGCCGGCTCGGGGGACATCGGGGGCGACAACGGTCTGTTCTGGTCCGAGGACGGGGGTGCCACGTTCGTGGCCTCGGACACGACGGGCCTGCCCGGCTACTTCATCAACGTGATCGCCGGCGGCGGGCAGACGGCGTGGGCCGCATCCGCCGATGCGGTCGCGGGCACGGCCACGCTCTTCGTCACGCAGGACGCGGGCCGCACCTGGAGCGCGGTCCCCTTCGACGTGCTCATCGAGGACGAGGTGCCCACCAACCTGTCCGTGCTCGCCGTGGATCCGATCGACGCAGGACACGTGCATGTGCGCTCGGCGGGCCAGTCCTTCGACTACGTGCACCGCACGACGGACGGTGGCCTCGGCTGGGAGCTGGTGCACCAGGACGCGTCCACGGTCCAGGACGCGGTCTGGAGCGGCGCCGAGCTGATCGCGGCGGTGGCCTCCTTGCGGCCCCTGGTGGGCGACGGCGCGACCCTGTCCACCGACACCACCCTGCCCTTCGCCCAGGGCGTCGCGCGCACCCCGTCGAACCTGTACCTGGCGAGCAACGCGCTCATCGAGGACTTCGCGGTGGCGCGCATCGACGACGGTGCGGTGGTGCCGCTGCTGGCCTTCGAGGACGTCACCGAGGAACTGGTGTGCCCCGCGGGCACGCGCCACGCCGACATCTGCTCGCAGCTGTGGCCCGATGCCTCGGTGGTGCTCGGGCTGTTTGCGGGGGATGACGACGACTCCACTCCGGGGGACGACGACGACTCCACGGGGGACGACGACGACTGCACCTGCGCCGCCAGCCACGCCGCGGATCGCGCGGCACCCCGGCTGTGGCTGCTCGGGGCGCTGGGCCTGGGGATCCTGGCTCGGAGGCGCCCTTGAGGTCCTGGGGCGTGCTGGCGTTGCTCTTCGCGGGGATCGGCTGCGATCCGCCCTGCGTGCAGGATCTCGATCTGGACTGCGCGCCGCTGTACAGCGACCTGTCCTGGGACACCGTGCACGCCTCCACCATCGAGACGAGCTGCGCGTCCGCCGGGTGTCACTCCGCGGACGACGCCGCGGGCGACCTCGTGCTGACCCCTGCCCAGACGGCGTGGGTGGCGCTCGTGGAGCCGGCCACGGGAGCCGCACGGGTCCTGCCCGGGGACGCCGCGTGCAGCCCCATGATCATCCGGACGGAGTCCGAGGCCGCCGCGTCGCTCATGCCGCCGGGCGCCCCGCTGGGCGAAGCGGAGCGCTGCGTCTTGCGCCTGTGGGTCCAGCAGGGGGCGAGTCGATGAGCCGCCGGACCCCGGTCCCCGCCGCGGCCCTCCTGCTCCTGCTGGCCTCGGGCTGCGCAGGCTCGCTGACCCGCGAGGAGGTCTACGACCCCGCCAGCTGCGGCGAGTGCCACCAGGAGCACCTGGATCAGTGGCAGGCGTCCATGCACGCGTACGCCGGGGACGACCCGGTCTTCCTGGCGATGAACCGGCGGGGCCAGGAGGAGACCAACGGGGAGCTCGGCGCCTTCTGCGTGAACTGCCACGCGCCCCTGGCTGTGCAGCTGGGCGAGGTCGTGGACGGGCTCGAGCTCGAAGACCCCGACTTCCCGCAGTACCTCAAGGGGGTCACCTGCGCGTTCTGCCACCTCGCGGCCCACGCCGACGGGGACAGCAACAACCCCATCGAGCTGGACCCACGCACCGTGCTCAAGGGGCCGTTTGACGATCCGACCAGGAGCCCCGCCCACCGGGCGGAGTATTCGCCGCTGCTGGACCGGAGCCAGCGGGACAGCGCCCAGCTCTGCGGGAGCTGCCACGACATCGTGCTCGACAACGGCGTGCACCTGGAGCAGACCTTCGCGGAGTGGAACGACACCGTCTTCTCCGAGGACGCGACCCTGACCACCTGCGGCAACTGCCACATGTTCAGCGTCGGCCCCCCCGACGCCCGCGAGAACCGCAACCCGCGCCCGGTGGCCACGTTCGACGGCGTGCCGGCCCGGGACTTCCACGACCACCGCATGGCCGCGATCGACGTCGCCGTGTCCCCCTGGTTCGACGAAGCGGACCAGCGCGAGCAGGTCGAGAGCCTGCTGAAGTCCACGGTGCGTTCGCAGATCTGCGTCAACCCGCTGCCGGGTGGGTTCCAGCTCATGGTGGGTCTCGAGAACGTCTCCGCCGGACACTCCTTCCCCAGCGGCGCCTCGCAGGATCGCCGGGTCTGGGCGCACCTGAGGGCCGAGGACGCCCAGGGCGTGATCTGGGAGCGAGGGCTCGTCCCCGAGGGCACACCGGCGGTGGATGTGGCCCAGGGGATCCTGCTGCGGGACCACCTGGCGGGGGCGGACGGCGAAGAGGTGCACATGTTCTGGGAGGTCGCGTCCATCGAGCGGGACGTGCTGCCCGGGATCCGCCAGTTCGGCCTCGAGGAGACCCGGATCTGGACCTTCGAAGACGTGCAGGGGCGCCAGCCCACGTCCGTCACCCTGGCCCTGTACGAGCGCCCCGTGGGGCTGGACGTGCTCGACGACCTGATCGGCTCGGGGCACCTGGACCCGTCCATCCGGGACGCGGTGCCCACCTTGGAGCTGAGCGGCGCGGCGCTGACCTGGAGCGGCGCCCTGGGCAGCTGCGCGAGCTCGGACGCCCTGTAGACAGCCCGTCGATCAGGGAGGCGGGTTCTTGCCGAAGTCGGTGTCGCGCACGAACGTCAGCAGGGTGCTGAAGTAGTCCTGCACGCGGGGCACGGCGATTCCGTGCGCGGCCAGCGCGGCGGCGGCGTGGGTGTTGTCGAACAGCGGGTTCCCCGAGAAGTACGGGATGAAGAACGTGCCGCCCTCCTGAAGCACCCGCCGCTTGGGCCCCCAGATGAACAGATCCACCACGGGGCGCACCCACTTCATGAAGAACGCCGGATCCATGAACCGGATCCTGCCGCCCCCGAAGAACTCCTGCACCAGCGCCGCGAGGCGCTCGATGGTGACCGCGCCCTCGGTTCCGGCGGTCAGGTGGTAGGTGACACCCACGGCCTGATCCGCGCGGCTGAGGCATTCGATGGCGTTCGCCACGAAGTCCACCGGAACGATGTCCACCGGAGTCTGGGCCGAGCCCACGATGGTGCGCCACCAGCCCTTGCTGTACAGGCGGATCGGCCAGTACATCATCCCGAAGTTGGTGGTGGCGCCGGTGGCGGTCTCCCCCACGACGATGGAGGGGCGGAACACGGTCAGCGGCAGGGCGCTCGCCTCGGACCGAAGCCACTGCTCCGCTTCGTACTTGCTCTGCTCGTACGGGTTCTTCCAGCCCGCGGTGTGTTCGAGATCCTCCTCGCGGACCACGTCGCGCCGCAGCCCCGCCACGAACGCCGTGCCCACCCAGTCAAAGCGGCTCAGCCCTCCCCTGCGCTGGGCCTCCAGGCCGAGGGCCGCGGCCTGCTGGGTGCCGAACACGTTCTCCCCGCGGGCGTCCTCGATGCGCTGATCGAACCGCACGTTGGCGGCGGCGTGCAGGATGCAGTCCGTCCGCTCGGCGAGGCTGTTCCACGCGTCCTCGTCCAGCCCGAAGCGCTCTTGGCGCAGGTCGCCCAGCACCGGGCTCATCCGCTCGACCACCTCGGCCGCGCGCGCCTCGGACACAGCGAAGCGCATCGACTTCAACAAGCGCTCCCGGGCGTGATCGACGTCCCGGGCGCGCACCAGCACGTCGATGCCGTCCACGTCCGGCCGCTGAAGGACACGATCCGCCATGTAGCGGCCGAGGAAGCCGGTCACGCCGGTGATGAACACACGAGTCATGGCGGCTCCTACATCTTGAGTCCGCCATCCACGGCCAGGACCTGCCCGGTCATGTAGGCGGCGTCATCCGAGGCGACGAACGCGATGACCGCGGCGACCTCCTCGGGCTGGCCGAAGCGCTGGAGCAGGATCTCGCCCAGGATCTGATCCTGGGCGGCCTCCCGCACGCGCGCCGACATGTCGGTGACGATGACCCCGGGCGCCACGGCGTTCACCCGGATCTTCTTCTTGCTCAGCTCGACCGCCATCGCGCGGGTCAGGGCCTCGACCGCCCCCTTGCTCGCGGCGTAGTTGGCGTGTCCGCGCCCGGCCTTCTGCCCCGCCACCGACGACAGCAGCACGATGGAGCCGCTGCGCTTCATGAGCATCATCCGGCCCACCGCCTTGATCACGCGAAACGACCCGGTCGCGTTCGTGTCGAGCACGTCGGTCCACTGCTCCTCGTCCATGCCCAGAAGCAGGCCGTCCCGGGTGATGCCCGCGGAGTTGACCAGCACGTCGATGCGGCGCCGATCTGCGAAGACCGTCGCCACGGCGTCGTTGACGGACTCGGTGCTGCGCACGTCGATGCGCAGCGGCTCGGCTTCCCCCCCGGCCTCCCGGATGTCCGTCACCACGGCGTGCGCGGCATCCTCCTGGTGCACGAAGCCCACCCAGACCTTCGCCCCCTCGGCGGCGAGCCTGCGGCAGGTGGCGGCGCCGATGCCTCTCGAACCGCCCGTGACCAACGCGACCTTGCCTTCGAACCGCATGAGACCTCCTGCCCGCAATCGGCCGGACGCTGGTTTCTAGCAGGGTCCGCCAAGCAGGAGGAGGGGCCGGACCGAAGTCCGACCCCTCCAATGAAGCGTCCTTGTCGCGTGTGTGCGCCTCTCTTCAGAGACCCGGCTCGTGGCTCGACGGACGGGCGCCCCCGCCTGGTCGTCGCAGCGCTCGTGGAGTTGGTCTGTCCTTCGACGTGTTGATCCCCGACCGGGGTAGCGGCTGCCTGGCCTGACCGCTCCGCCCATGACCTTGCCCCTCTCGGGTTGGCCTTCGGCGTCTTTCCCCGGACGAGGTGCGCAGGCGTCAAACCCTGCGCAAGTCATCCGTCCTTGAACTCCGACCTCTCCTTCAGCGCCACCATCGAGCGGTTCCGAACCCTCACCCCGTGACGAAGCCACGAGGGAGAAGGCCCGTCGCCTCTCCTGAGATTTTCCCGCCCCTTCGACGCATGGGGTCCACCCGGTCCCTGTCCACAGCGCGCGCGGACGCGCTGCAAGGCAGCCGTGCCACCGGCTGCCGGTCCGCCCTTGCCGTTTCTCACGACTTCGACGGCTTGCTCCCGGCCTGGCCCTCCGACATGTTTCGGTCGGTAACACCCTTGGGGTTCGGCTCGCTCGACTCACAATACCCTGCCCCCTTCGGCCGCAAGGACCACAGGGGACGGGGCCGTAGCCGCCACCGCGCCGTTTTCAGACGCAGCGGGGCCCGCTCTCCGAGCGAGATTTCTCGACGCACATTCTCAAAGATCGCCCCTGCGGGAGCGACCCTAGTACGGGGCTCCTCGACCACCAAACCCTGGGGGCCGGCCTCGGTACGTGCGCCCCACAAGGAGCCAGCGCGCAGCGGATCCCTCGCCGGGTTTTTTCTGTGAGTTTCTTTCGAGACCGCCAACAACCCACAAACCACACAATGGCTCTTCCCAGTAATTCCAGAATGTTGGATCGGTTGTTCACAGGTTGTCCACAGTGTGGATAACCTCGGGCCGATCCTCGTTGGCGCCTCAACCCCCCGGATCTCGGTCGGAAGGTGGCCTAATCTCCTACGCCGGGAGCACTCCGTGGCCCTGCAGCGAGCCCGCGTAGTAGCGAACCAGGGCCGCGTGCGAGGGGCGCACGGTCACCCGCACGCCGGCCAGGACCAGGGCATCGCGCCGTCCGAGCATCGAGCGGGCCACGGACCAGATCGCCTCGGCCTCTTCGCCCGAGATCATGTCGGCCTCCAGGTCGAGCAGGGGCCGGCCGCTGCCGGACGCCTCGTCCTCCAGGGCCGACCGCTCCGCCTTGAGGTCCGCGAGCCCGGGACCCAACAGGATCGGCGCGCGGGCCGCCCTCAACTCCACCAGCAGCGCCGCGATCTCCCGGACCACGTCGATCTCGGTCGTTCCTTCGGGGGTGTACGCGCCGGCCCGCTCCAGGGCTCCGGCGGCGAGGGGAACCGCGGTGACCGGCACCTCGTGGCCGATCCGGGTCATGAGCTCGGCGGCGAACCGCTCCAGGGCCACCCGGCGTCCCGCGCGGTCCATGTCCCGCAGGGAGTCCAGCTCGTCGCCGAAGAACTCCCGGATGGAGATCGGCGGTCCGGCGTGCACCGCGGCCACTCCGAACCCCGTGAAGCGCCGCCGGGCCAGGGTCCAGGCGGAGCTGAACAGCGCGACCAGCCGCACCGCCGCGGCCCGGGGCACGGTGAACAGGAGCCACGCCAGGGATCGCACCTTGTCCACCGCGTCGGGCTCGGCGAGGTCCCCGGCCGCCTCCTTGAGCAGGTTGCGGTCCTCGAGCACGCGGTCGAAGTTGAGGCCCACGGGCACGAACCGCACGTCTCCGCCGTCTTCAGTGACCCCGAGCAGCGAGTCGAGCAGCCCCACCTTGGGGGTGCGAAAGCGGCCGTCCCGGGACAGCCCGCCCTCCAGGAAGATGCCCTGGGTCAAGCCGCCCGCGGTCACCAGCTGCACGTAGCGCTGCAGGGTGCGGTGGTACAGGGGGTCCTTCTCCCCGCGTCGGACGAAGTACGAGCCGAAGGACTTGAACAGGGTCTCCAGGGGCCAGACCCGCGCCCACTCGCCGACGGCGTACGACAGCGCCACCTGCCGGGACATCGACACCGCAAACAGCACGTAGTCTGCGTTGCTTCGGTGGTTCATCACGTACACAGTCGCGGCTCCGTCCGGCTCCGCGTCTTCCGCCGCGGCGAGGTTGGAGCGCGAGAACTCCACGTCGTACAGCAGGCGCATCAGGGGCTGAGCCACGCCGTATCCGACCTTGTAGTAGGAGACGAGATTGAAGTACGGGACGATCTCCTCGATGTACTCCTCGGCGCGCAGCGACAGCTCGGTGACCGGGGTGCCCGTCTCCCGACTCTGCTCCACCATGAACTCGTTGAGCGCCGGATCGGCCAGCAGCGCCTCGCGGATGTAGTGCTTGTGAGTGAACTTGAACCGATCCAGGCGCACCCGATGACGTGCCAGGTACTGGCTGACGGACCGCTCCAGTCGGAGCCGGACCCGCCGCAGCACCGAGGCGCGCAGCAGCTCGTAGGCCAGCACCGCCCCGGCGATGGCGGCCATCCACAGGCCGGCCTGCGTGAGGAACTCGATCACTTCGTGCACGGGCCCTGCTCTCCGATCCAGCGCGACTATACCGGCGGGCACAGGGTCGGCGCCCCCGCGCTCCTGGCGGGCGCCCTGGCTCTGCTCGCGCTGGCTCCGGGCTGCCGTCGGGTGCCCACCCCGACCATGGACCGGGCCACCTGCCGCAGCGAGATCAACGAGGCCTTCCTGGAGCAGGAGACAGCGGTCATCGCCCTGCGCGCGGCGGACGACGGCCCCATCTTCCGAGACGAGATCCTGCAGGCCCTGGACCGGGTGTGCAGCACCTTCGAGGACGCACAGACCGACTACGAGCTCGCCGTGAAGTGCCTGACGTCGGTGCCCTTGATGGAGACCCGCAAGAACTCCCTGCCGCGCCAGATCACCATCCGCGAGGAACTCCCGGCGCCGACGGAGCAGGACGACCACCGGCTGGAGCAGACCACCCGGGATCTCGAGTTTGGCACCGGCGACGTCATGGACGACTCGGGGCTCGTCGCCTACACGCACCTGCCCCTGGTGTCGTTTCTGGGCGTGGACCTCAGGGCGCTGTTCACCACCGCGGTGGGCGCCGAGCCGCTGCTCCGGGGGGCGATCGACTTCGGCGACGTGCAGGGGCGGGAGGAGTACGGCGTGATCGCCGGGACCGGGCCGGGGGCGCGCTCGGTGGTGGGCCTGTACGACGCAGGGGCGGACGGCGCCTTGAAGGAGCTGGTGCACCTGCAGGCCCTGGAGCGGTTCCAGGAACGGGCCGAGGGCCTCAAGACCGTCGCGGGGTCGTTCACGGTGGTCGATGACCTCAAGACCGTGCGCAAGGGGCTGCACGGGGGCAAGCCCGAGTCCTACACGCTGCCCAAGGCGCGCGCCGAGACCGCGCAGCTGCTCCTCGCGTTGAGCATGTCGCCGGCGGCGAGGTACGGACCGCGCATCGACGGACGGGAGCGCGTAGCGCTGGTCCGGGTCAACCTGACGACCGTGAACGATGAACAGTTCGAGCGCACCGTGCGGCGCCTGGAGGCGTTCCTGACGCAGGAGACCGCAGAGGGAGCGACGGCGTTTCTGTGCACGGATCGGCTGCCGGAGCAGCTGGACTGAGCCCGCCTGGACCTACTCGGCGACGACGTTGGTGGTGCGCACCACGCCCTCGACGGACAGCCCGTCGGCGCCGGTCTCGATGTACCGGATCAACCCCACGTCCACCGCCCACCACTCCTGCCGGGTGTTCTGCAGGGGGTCGCCGCCCGAGGAGACCGTGGTGCGCGTACGCGTGACGGCCACGGTGTCTTCGAAGGTCCCCAGGGATGTCTGGATCGGCTCGGTCTCGTAGGCCATCTCGATGACGAACTCGAAGTCCGATCCGCCTCCGGCGCCCCCCACGGTGTAGTCCCAGGTCTGTGTCCAGTCCGAGTCCGTGCCCGGCTGCACCAGGAAGTTCTCGTTGCGGTCGCCTTCGTCGGCGTTGGCGAACTTGTAGACCCAGCCCACCGGAGTGGCGTCCTCCCCCAGACCGCCGTAGTCCGGCGAGACGTTGAAGCTGCGAAGCAGCGTCTCAAACTCGATGGCCGGGTTGACGTCGTCCTTGTAGGTCTTGAGGAACTGCCAGTACAGGGTGCCGCGCTGGCTCTGCTCGTTGTCGTCCGCGTCGAGCACCGAGAGCGTCCACTGCTCGTCATTGAGCTCGGAGTTGCGCACGAAGAACCCCCAGGTGTTCCCCTCAGCGATCTGGAAGTAGTCACCCACGCCGAGCGAGCTGCATCCGGTGCAGAGCAGCAGGGGGAGGGTCAGGAGCGCCGCGTGCTTCATGTTCGGAACCTCGTTCGTTCAGTAGTCCTTGGGCCGGAACACGAAGGGGTACTCCACATCGAAGGGGGACTCCGCCTGTGGAAAGGTCCAGCTCGACACAGCCCGAATCATGCACGGAACCATCGCGGAATTCCGGGTCGTGTTCCGCACCATGCGCGCCCCGCTGACCTTTCCTGATGCGCTGATCGTCCAGCTCACCACGACCTTGCCCGACAGCCCCGAGGACTTCTTGAGCTCCTTTTCGTAGCAGGCGCGCACCTGGGGGGTCTTCGCGCTGACGACGGCCTTGACCTGGCTCGCGGTGAGGGTGCGTCCCCCCAGGTCGGCGGTGACCGCGGCCGATGTGTCGACCCGCTTCTTGCGCACGTCGTCGGGCTCGCGGATGTCGCCAGGGGCCTGGGTCAGGGAGCCGAGGCTGGGAGCTCGGTCCTTCATCACGATCTCATCGGCGGAGCTGGCGAACAGGCCACCTCCGCCTCCGTCGTCCTGGGGCACCGCCGCCGGCTCGGGGGGCGGCGGCGCGGACACGGTTTCCTCAACCGGGCACCCCAGGAGCGAGGCGAACAGGATGAGGGTCGGAAGGGACCAGCGAGCAACCATGCAGACAGACTCCGGGGGCAGGGCGAAACGGTACGACTCGATCATCGGGTACGATCCCCGCCCTTGTCCACATCAGGAGGCCCCTTGAGCCGCAAGACCGTGCGCCTCGTGATCATCGGAAACGAGGTCCTCAGCGGCAAGGTCGCCGACGCGAACACGCCGTGGCTGTTGCGGCGCCTGCGCCAGATCGGCGCGATCTGCACCGGCGTGGACCTCGTGCCGGACACCGTGGAGGGCATCGCCCGCGCCGTGCGCACCGCCGCCGCCGAAGCGGACGCGGTGATCACCACCGGGGGCGTCGGCCCCACCCACGACGACGTCACGATGGACGGGATCGCCCTGGCGTTCGGTGTCGATGTCATCGAGCATCCCGCGCTGGTCGCCGCGCTGGAGCAGCGCATCGGCTCCGCGCTGGTGGGCGTGCAGCGCCGCCTCGCGCGGGTCCCTCGGGGCTCGGAGCTCGAAAACCTCGGCGCCTACCCCCAGGTTCGCTACGGGAACGTGTGGATCTTCCCGGGCGTGCCGGCGCTGCTCCGGCACAAGTTCGAGGAGATCGCGCGGTCCCTGGCGGGGGAGCGCATGCCGTGCACCGCGGTCTACACGAACCTGCGAGAGACGGAGCTCGCCCCCCTCCTCGAGGCGACGGTGGCGTCGTGTCCGTCGGCCGAGATCGGCTCGTATCCCCGGCACGGGCAGGACGGGTGGCGGGTGCTCCTGACCGTCGAAGGACGCGACCGCGCCTGCGTGGATCAGGCCGTCGCGGAGCTCTGCGGTCGGCTGGGCGACGCGGTGGTGCGGACCGAGCCGGACTTCCATCCCGAGGACGCCGGCGGGCTTGGGGAATAGCGGGCGACGCTGTGCCCGATCCGCGGGCGCGTCGTTCGCACTGCCCAGGCGTGGCCTCATCCAACCCCCCTGGGATGTTGCGACGATGTGAAAGAGGGGTGGGAGCGCCAATGAGCTTGGTACGTCCACCCCGATTCGACTATAAGACCCACGTCCCTCCCTGCATTCGTGCACGCGGGGTGGGAACCATGGAGGCTCCTTGATGAAGCTCTCGCTTCGCTTCTCCCTGCCCGTCGTCGCGCTCCTGCTCCCCTCGCTGGCCCTCGCGTCGGCGGCCCCGGATGCGCTCATCGCCGCGATGGACATCGACCAGAACCTGATCGTGGGGGGCGTCCAGACGCCCGGCACCTCGGCCACCATGTTCGATGTGCGCAGCTCCCTGGGTCCGTTCAGCGCCCAGAACGCGCCGACGGCCGCGCTGCTCTCCACGGGCAACGTGGACAACATCACGCAGCTGCAGGACTTCGACTACCCGGGCACGGGCGGCGACACCTCGGCTGGCGATCACGTCACCTTCGGGTTCGACATCGCCGTGCCCCAGTACGCGAACAGCTTCTCGTTCAACTTCAACTTCTTCAGCCGCGAGTACCCCGAGTGGGTCGGCTCTGCCTACAACGACACCTTCGAGGTGTGGCTGCAGAGCCAGAGCTACCAGGGCCAGATCGTGTTTGACGCGTTCGGCAACCCGGTGACGGTGAACAACGCGCTGTTCAGCGTGACGGACCCCTCGCTGCTCGTCGGCACCGGCTTCGATCAGGACGGCGCGACGGGCTGGGTGACCACGATCGCGCCCTGCACCGGCGGCGAGACGATGAACATCACCTTCGAGATCTACGACGTCGCGGACGGCGTGTGGGACTCGGCCGTGATGATCGACAACCTGCAGTTCAGCGAGACGCCGCCTCCGGGCGACGGGCCCTGGACCGGTGACGACACCCCCGAAAACCCCATCGACGTGTTCTTCGTGAGCCCCAAGGAGGGCGTGCTGGGGGGCGGCAACGACGTGATGCTGTACGGGGTCAACTTCACCCCGGACATCACCGTGTACTTCGGCGGCGCCCAGGTGACGGACCTGACCGTGGGCTCGGGCGGCGACAGCCTGACCCTGAACGGCGTCCCCGACGCCGTCAGCGCGGGCACCGACGCCGCGGGCGGCCCGGTGGACATCGTGCTCATCCGGGGCCTCGAAGAGGTCACCCTGGGCGACGCCTACACCTACTGGGAAGGCTCCGGCGGCGACATCCCGCCCCGCGTCACGAGCGTGTTTCCGTCGAGCGCGAACCCCAGCGGCGGCACCGAGATCCGGGTGCGCGGGGTGGGCTTCGTCGAGGGCGCGACCGTGGCGTTCATCGACGGAGATGGCGACCTCGCCGGTGACGTGCAGTCCGTCCAGGCGATCGAAGGCGGCATGGAGGTCAGCGTGCTGACCCCCGAGCACGCCGAAGGCTGGGTGGAGATCGTCGTGACCAACCCCACGGGGCTGGCCTCCGATCCGGGGTACCCCTTCCAGTTCACGACCAACGCGGCGGCCCCTCCGAACGGCGGCTCGGGCCCCGGTCGTGGCTGCAGCCAGGTTGGCAGCACCGGCGGCACCGGATGGCTGTTGCTCCTCCTCGTCGGCGCCGGCCTGCTCCGGCGGCGGCAGTGAAAGTGGTGAGTCCCATGCGCAACTTCGTACTCGTCCTGGCCGCCGGAGCGCTCACCGCCGGCTGCGCTGAGCCCACCCAGATCCGGGCGCTGCCCAACGACGCGCCCCTGGCCGTCGCCGCGATCTACCGCGGCGAGAACATCGACGACCAGAGCGCCCAGTTCCTGGGCTACACCATCGCCGGCGAGACCGCGACCCTGGACGCGCGGCTCTCGCGGGACCCGGACGGCGACGTGGTGGGCTGGACCTGGACGCTCGAGGACTGGCCCGAGGGCAGTGAGATGCTGTCCGAAGACATCTTCGTGCCCGAGGACAATCCGGACACGGAAGAGAACGAGTCCCTGTTCCCGACCTTCGCGCCCGACGTGCTCGGCACCTACCGCATCGGCCTCGTGGTCACCGACAACGACGACGACGTCTCCGAGATGGCGCTGGTGTTCGTGCAGTCGGTGCCGCCCAGCGGCATGGAGGTCGAGCTCGAGTGGCCCGAGGCGGGCGCCGATCTCGACGCGCACCTGATGACCCCGGGCGGCGTGTACTTCGACTTCGCGGGAGGCACGGACTGCTTCTCGTGGAACCCGAACCCCGACTGGGGCGACGGCAGCCTCGCGCTGGACAACCCCGAGCTCGAGACGGACGCCGACGGCGTGGGCTCCGGCCCCTTCCGCGAGACCATCTACCTGGACACCCCGACGGACACCACCGAGGGCTTCCTGGTCCGCGTGCACTACTACGCGGACCACGTCGCGATGACCGGGGGCACCACCCTGCCGGCGAACCCCATCATCCGCATCAAGGTGCTCGACAACCTGGTCGCGGAGCTCACGCCCAGTCAGCCCCTCGTCTTCGGGGATGTCTGGACGGTCGGCACGTTCACCTGGCCGGACCGCGTGTTCAACCAGATCGGAACGCTGACCACCCACACCGCGCTCAACGGACCCGACTACAACCAGCAGTAGCCGACCGGCAAGACGATCACGCGAGGGCGGGCCTGAGGGTCCGCCCTCTGCGCTTGGGCCTGGGGATCAGCCTCGGGCAGCCTGACGAAGCGCGTGATCCAGCAGCACCAGGGCCACCATCGCCTCCACCATGGGCACGGCCCGGGGAAGCACGCAGGCGTCGTGGCGGCCCCGGGGCTTGATCACCGCGGCCTCCCCTGCCCTGTTGACCGTGTCCTGCTCAGAGAAGATCGTGGCCACGGGCTTGAACGCCACCGCGATCCGGATGGGCATGCCGTTGCTGATCCCGCCCTGGATCCCGCCGGAGTGGTTGGTCCGGGTGACCGGCCCGTGGGGCCCGGGAACGAAGGCGTCGTTGTGTTCGCTGCCGCGCAGCATCGTGCCCGCGAACCCCGAGCCAACCGTGAACCCCTTGCTCGCGGGCAGGCTCAGGGCCGCCTTGGCGAGGTCCGCCTCCAGCTTGTCGAAGACCGGCTCTCCCCAGCCCACCGGCACGCCGCGCGCCACGCAGCGGACCACGCCCCCGACGGTGTCGCCGTCGTCCCGCGCCTCGAGGATCGCCTCCTCCATCTGCTCGGCGGAGTCGGGGTGGGGGCAGCGGGTGGCGTGCGCGTCCACCGCCGCTTCGTCCACGGTGTCCTCGTCCACCGCGCCGTGGGGCACCAGGATGTCGGCCACCGAGTCCACCCAGCCGACGATCTGCACCCCGAAGCGCTCGGACAGCACCTGGCGCGCGATGGCTCCCGCCGCCACCCGGCCCACGGTCTCCCGCGCAGAGGCGCGCCCTCCGCCGCTGCGGGCTCGCAGCCCATACTTCGCGTCGTAGGTGTAGTCGGCGTGGGAGGGGCGGTACAGGTCGTCCAGATCCTCGTAGGCCGCCGGCCGCGCGTCGGTGTTGGGGACGGTCATCGAGATCGGTGTACCCAGCGTGCGCCCATCGGGGGCGAGCCCGGACAGGATCGTCACCACGTCCGTCTCCTTGCGCTGGCTCACGAGGTGGCTCTGCCCCGGCCGCCGACGGTCGAGCTGCCGTTGGATCGCGGCCACGTCGAGCTGCAGGCCCGGCGGGCATCCGTCCACCACGGCGCCGACCCCTCCGCCGTGGCTCTCGCCCCACGTGGTCACGACAAACAGCACCCCGGTGGTCGATCCAGCCATCAGCCATCACTCCGTCGATACAGGACCAGCCAGTAGCCGTCGTTGCGCATCCAGTGGGTCTCCCACACGTAGCGGGACTGGAAGCGGGGGTCCGAGAAGATCCCCTGCGCGTGTCCGTTGCGTTTGAGGTGTGGGGCGAAGAGCGGCTCGACGGGCTCCTGGGCGCGGCCTGCCTGCCGGACCTTCCGCTTGAAGTCCTTGCGCTGGTTCTTGCTGATGTAGGCCACGAACGCGATCCACTCGGGCTCCTGCTCGAGCACGTCGTCCCGGATCGCCTTCTCGTACGCCTTGACGGCCTGGGCCCCGCCCGGAGTGCCCCGCCGCTCACCCTTCATGAACGGGTTGACCCGGTGTTTGCGGCACTGCTGACCCACGAAGCGGTTCAGGATCCCGATCGTGTCGATCCAGACCAGGTCACCGCCCGCGAAGGGCGCCGCGCCCATGTCCTGGAACGCGATCTTGTCGCCGGGCTCGCTGCGGTCGGAGACGTAGGCCCCCATCTCCTGAAAGCTGCGCTCGGACCAGCCCAGGTACTGCCCGTGCCAGTCCGCCTTGCTCGCGGTGTACTCCACGCAGAACTGCACCATCCAGCCGGTGGCGAGCAGCGCCGCGAGCAGGCCCACGGGCAGACGGCGGGGCAGCTTCAGGGAGTCCGCGGCGCGGGTCAGGCCCCCGCCGATTTGCCGCATGCCGTCCGCTGCGAGGGCCACCACCAGCGGGTACAGGGGCAGGAAGAGCCGGAACCACTTCATCTCGTCCCGGCCGATCTTGACCATGTAGAGCATGAAGAATGCGGCGACGCCGACGCCCCAGAGCTTGGCGCCCCGCCGGGTGCGCCCCAACAGGGACACCAGGGCCAGCCCGAACACTGCGCCGTTGACGTTGAACCCCCACAGGCTGGCGAGGAACTCCCGGCCCCGCACCCACACCTCCGGGCCCGCCGAGGCTTTGACGTACATCGTGTTGGGGAACAGGTCGCCGAAGTAGGCGACGCGCCAGGCGTGGTAAGGCAGCAGGATCGCCAGGACGATGCCCGCCCACAGCAGCCACCACCGCGACAGGGAACGCCGGCGGATCACGTCGATGACGGCCATGCCGCCGGCGAGCACGAAGAACGCGTGGGCGTCCGGACGGGTGAGCCCGGCCCCGGCCAGCAGGAGCGCGCTTCCGATGGCCAGGCCCTTGCAGTCCGGGTCCGTGTCGTCGTTGCGCGACCACAGCATCATCGCGGCCAAGGTGCCGCCGCTGCACAGCAGGGCCATCATCGGGGGCTCGAGGCCACCCTGGGACCACAGCACCACCGAGCTGCTGGCCGCCCACAGCGCCGGCGCCACCAGGGTGTAGCCGTCCCACCGGTCCCCCCCGAAGAAGCGGGCCGCGAACCAGCAGAGCACCAGCCCGCCCTGCGCGCACAGCGAGGCGAGCACCTTGACCCACACCACGGGATCGACCCCGAGCCAGAAGGCCGGCACGGACAGCAGGATCCACAGGAAGTTCGTGTAGCCCTCGAGGCGGTCGCCAGGGTTGAACACCACCCCGAGCCCGTCTGCGATGTTGCGGGCGTACCGCAAGGAGATGAACGCGTCGTCCTTGATGTACCCGCGGTACTGCCACTGCCAGTACCCCAGCAGCGCCGCGAGGCCGGCCAGGACCAGCAGCTCGCCGGCGATGGCGGAGGCCGGCTCGCCGGCGCGGGCGGGGGCTGGAGACGATGGAATCGGCGCAGACATGGCCGCGGACTGTAGCAGCCGCCGGGATCTCCTTGTCCCGGGTCGAGGGGGCCGGTCCCTGCTAGCGTCACGCCCAGGGAGACCCATGCCTAACCTGCCGCTGCTGCTGCTCCTCGCCCTGCTCGTCGCCCCCGCTTGTGCGACGAACCGGGACGACGACGACACCACCCCCGATGATGACGACGCCAGCGCCGATGACGACGACTCGGGCGACGACGACGACACGATCGGAGACGATGACGACGCCACCTCCGGGGACGACGACGACAGCACCCCCGCCGCGAACGCGCCGGTGATCGTGTCCATCCAGGCGTGCGAGACCCAGCTCATCGGCAGCGCCTACATCGGGTTCGAGATCGAGCTCGACGACCCCGACGGCGACCTGCTCGCCCCGGTTCGCTACTTCCAGAGCTGGGAGAACATGGACAACGGAGATGCCGGGCCCCTGACCCAGTTCACGGTCGAGGAGGACATGGGGAACGGCGGCACCTTCACCCACCTGGTGCGCATCGGACAGGACGGGATCTCGCGGAACCGGCAGTACGAGTTCACCTACTACGTGCTCGACTCCGCCGGCAACCAGTCCAACATCGTGCTGTTGCCCTACTTCGTGTGGCCCGCCGCCGGTCAGGACCCCTGCTGACGCCGAGCTTGTGTGGCGTGGGCATTTCGTCTAGACGGCGCCCGTGACGTTCCACATTCGCGATCTGCCCATCCACCGGGTGGCCGTGCTCGCTCCCATGGCGGGCATGACCGACGTGTCGTTCCGCCGGCTGTGCATGGAGCAGCGCTGCGGGCTCGTGTACACCGAGCTCGTCCACGCGGAGCTGCTGGTGCGCGGCGTGCGGCGCTCCCTGCAGAACGCCGAGACCACCTCCACCGAGCGCCCGGTCGGCGTGCAGCTGTACGGGCCAGATCCGGCGACGCTGGCGGAGGCCGCGCGCTACGTGGAGGAGCACATCCCCTGCGATCTGATCGACCTGAACATGGGCTGCCCGGTGGCCAAGATCGTCAGCAAGGGGGCCGGCGCGGCGATCATGAGGCAGCCGCACCTGGTGGAGCGCCTCGTGCGGGCGGTGGTGGACGCGGTCGACCTGCCCGTGACCGCCAAGACCCGGTCCGGCTGGAGCGACAAGGAGATCAACGCGGTGGACGTGGGCAAGGCGGTGGAGGCCGGCGGCGGCCAGGCGCTGGCGGTGCACGCGCGCACCAAGGCGCAGCGCCACGAGGGCCCCGTGGACTGGGAGCTGCTCGCGGAGATCAAGCAGGCGCTGAGCATCCCGGTCATCGGCAACGGAGGGATCCATGACCCTGCCCACGCCCTGCGCATGCGCGAGCAGACCGGGGTCGACGCGGTGATGGTCGGGCGCGGAGCCTTGGGAAACCCCTGGATCTTCAGCCAGATCGACGATGCCTGGCACGACCGGCCGGTCCTTGTGCCGAGCGCCGCGGAGCGCAGGGCGCTGATCGTGGGCCACGTCACCTCCACCCACGAAAGCTTCCGGCGCTGGGCCCACAAGGCGCGGGAGGTCGGGGCCGCCGAAGGGCGCGCCATGGCCTACCTTCGCGGGCACTTGATTCATTATGTGGACGGCGCTCCTGGAGCAAGAGACTTCAAGCGTCTCTTGAACACGCTGTTCTCCGCGGAGGACGTGATCGCGGCGATCGACACAGCGTGGGAGTGGGACCAGCCGCTCCGCGCAGAGCCGGACGCCGCGCGGATCCTGGCGCCCCGACCCGACCACGGGTTGCGCACGGGCTGACCCGGATCGGGGGGCAGACGCGTCTTTCGTGGTGGGGAGCCCGTCTGTATGCTGCCCCCGCCCAGCCCTGAGTGAACCACCGAGGACCTGAACATGTTGAAGCAGCTGAGTCTGATGGCCGCGCTCTCCTTCGCCGTCCCCTTCGCCGCCCAGGCGGCACCCCCGAGCAGCGACCTGCCCGGTGGCATCGACGTGGACGACCTCGGCAAGCAGCACGTCAAGAAGGACAAGAAGGACAAGAAGGGCAAGAAGGGCAAGAAGGACGCCGAAGTCGCGACGCCGGCGCCCCCGCCGCCGGATGGGGACGGCGATGGCGTGATCGACGCTGACGACAAGTGCCCCGCCGAAGCGGAGGACAAGGACGGCTTCGAGGACGCGGACGGCTGCCCCGACGCGGACAACGACGGAGACGGCGTCGCCGACGCGGACGACAAGTGCCCCGACGAGGCCGAGAACGTGGACGGCTGGGACGACGAGGACGGCTGCCCGGAGGCCGCTGCGGCGATCACGCCGTTCATGATCAGCGCCACCTTGATGGACGGCACGAAGATCGCCGGCAAGGTCATTCGCATCGTCGCCGAGGACGAGGACGAGCCCGACAGCCCCGCCTTCGAGCCGACCAAGCTCAATCTCGTGGTCAATGACGAGGCGGAGTTCGAGACGGACTGGTCCAACGTCAAGTCCCTGACCTCGGAGAAGGTGAACTTCACCGAGGCGGTGGACTGCTACTCCGAGGGCGTACAGGACCTGGGCGACGCGCCGACCTGGGAGTGCACCCTCAAGCACCCCACCGTGGTCAAGCTCGTCACCACCGAGCACAAGGGCACCCTGCGCGTGGTCGACCGCAAGATGCATCGGCTGGACTTCAAGATCGACGAGCTCACCTGTGAGGGCGAGTCCTGCGAGTCCATCGAGAAGGCCCGGGGCGTGTCCTGGTACCTGTACAAGCTCATTGGCTTCGCGGACTCCGAGGAGGAGAGCGAGGCCGTCGGCAAGCTCCAGCGAGCGCTCAAGGTCACCCAGAAGACCCAGGTCAAGACCGCGACGTTCAAGCCCGTCGAGTAGGCCATCCGCACCGGGGTCCCACGCCGTTCCCCCTTGGGGAGCGCAGTGCTCGGGCTGCTGCTGGGCGTCGTTCTGGCGCCCGCGGCGCGAGCCCAGGACGTCGATCCGCTCGCCGACGAGGAGGCGTGGAAGGCCGGGGTGACCCGCGAGCTCCTGGACGAGGCGGGGGACGCGCGCACCCAGTGCAACAAGCTCGTCGATGACGTCAATGAGCTGGCCCGCCACTGGGAGGCGGTGCGGGTGGGCACCATGGACCGGGACACCCTCGCGGGGGTCCTCGGTGACTCGGAGCGACAGTGGGTCGGGCACCGCGGCGGGTGCGACGTGGCGATCACCCGGCTGCCTGCGGGGGCCATCACCGAGAGCGTCATCACCCGCCAGCGAGAGCAGCTCGTCACGGTCTGGAAGACCCTGAAGGACCTCTGCCAGGCCTGGATCGCCGCGGCCGACGCCGACACGATCAGCAAACACGCCCAGCGCTACGCGGCAGAGCTCGCCGCGTACGCAGGCTGGCTGGAGACCGCGGCGATCTTCTGGGAGGGCGACTACCTGGAGGATGACGTGGTGGCGACCTGCCTCGTGGATGTCCGGGCCGGGGCGCGGGAGCTCGCCCGGGGGATCCGCCAGCAGATGGTGGTGCCCCCCGCGGCGCGGGACGCGAGCGCCCTGCAGCGCCTCAACGTGACCCGCACCGGCCTGACCCGGAGCGTCGCGCTGTGCAGCGATGGAGGCGGGCTGTCACCGCGATCGCTGGTGGAGCTCAGGTTCATCGACGAGCTGCTCGGGTCCTATGTCATCGGCATCGCCGGCCTGATGGCAGGTGATCCGCAGCAGCTCGAGCAGGCGATGGACAACGAGCAGTCGATCACCGCGCGGCTGATGCAGTGCCGCAAGGAGTACGCCACCGATCCCTCGACCGTGTCGGCCGCCTGCGCGCCCTGATCAGGTCGTCAGGCGTCGGTAGATGGCGGGCAGCCGGGCCGGCAGCTGCTCCACCGAGTCGATCATCGCGTAGCGCACGTCCCCGTACATCTGGCGCAGGTACTCCTCGCCGTGGGGATCGACGGTGATGCAGAACGGATGCACGCGGTGCTCCCGGGCCTCGCGGAGCGCCATGCGTGTGTCCGCCTGTGCGTAGGCGGCCTGGTACAGATCGCAGCCGCAGTCCAGGGGCTTTCCGTCGCTGAGGAGCACCAGGAGCCGCACCCGCGCGTCCACCGCGGCGAGGCGGCGCGTGGCGTGCCTGATGGCGGCGCCGTCGCGGTTCTCCATCCGGTAGTTCATCGCCCCGATGCGGCCCTTGACCTCGTCCCCCCAGCGCTCGTCGAAGTCCTTGAACACGTCGAACGTGACCATCTGGCGGCCTCGCCCCGAGAACCCGAAGATCCCGTAGCGGTCGCCGAGGGCCTCGAGCGCTTCGGACATCAAGACCAGCGACTCCTTCTCGACCTCGATCACCGACTTGCCGCCTTCGGCGACCAGCTCCCGGGTGGACGCAGACAGGTCCACCAGGAAGGCCACCGCCACGTCCCGCTCGCGCCGGACCCGGCGCAGGTACACCCGCCCTTCCCCAGGGCGCCCCAGCCGGGTCTCCACGAGCTCGCCCACCAGGGCGTCCATGTCGAGGGCGTCCCCCTGCCGGGCCCGGCGCTCGCGGCCGAGCCCAGTGGGGCGGAGCATCTGGAACTCGCGCCGCAGCTGCGCGACCTTGGCGGCGTGCTCGTCGAGCACGGAGTCCACGAACCCCGTCGCGCGGCCGCTGGCCCGCCGCTCCCAGACGCTGCACCACCGCGGGCGGTAGTCGCCGATCAGCTCGTCCCACTCGGGGTAGCGCACGATCTGGACGCCCGCCTCGTCCCCTTCCCCGTTGGGCCGCAGCAGGCTCTGGGAGGGCTGATCGCCCCCTCTCCGCAGCCCCTCCCGAAACGCCTCGGTGATCGAGCGCTCCAGGGCCGCGTCCGTGAGCTCCGGATCGAGCCGCAGGGCCGCCAGGATCTCCCGCAGGGGGGCGGGAACACCCCGCGCGTCCAGGGCCCGCTGGATCCGCGCGGCCCGCTCGGCCAGCTCCTGCTCCCGCACCGCGCTCGCGTCCGGAACGACATCGGCGTGATAGATGCGCCCTCCCGGCGCCGCAGGCTCCCGGGGGCCGTCCTGGTCACCCGGGCCGGTTTCCCCTCCGAAGACGGACCCGCGCCCCTCGGAGGCCGGCTCCAACGACCCCTCGTCGCCCGGCGGCTCCCCCTCGCCGTCGTCTTCGGGCCGCTGTCCTCGAAGGATCGCCAGCGCGGTCAGGGGGCTGGGCGGGGTGTCCGGCAGCGGCGGATCACCGGGCTCACCCTGCCCGCCGAAGAGCCGGTACAGGGTCACCGCAGCCGAAGCCGAGTCCTGCACCCGCGCGCTGGGGTGCCGCAGCGCCTGCAACAACCAGGAAGCCTGGCGGTACCGGCTGAAGACCTCCCCTTCGGGCAGGGGCTCTCCGTACCAGAGCCAGCGCGCCAGCAGCTCCAGGGCCTGGTCGACCCCCTGGAGCGTGTCGATGTCCGGACGGGCCGACCGGTCCAGCTCCGCCATGTCCTCCATGTCCCGCGCCAGCCCGGGGTACTCGCGCCGGATGCACGCATCGACCCGCAGGTCCTCGGCGAAGAGGAACACCCGGCGGGCGAGGTCCGGCTCGACAAAGCGCGCCGCGAAGGCCAACACCGGGTTCCCTGCGTCGGCCGGCTCGTCCCGCTCGCCGCCCTCCAGGACCACGGGATCCAGGCCCGGGACCCCCCGCGGATCCAGCGTGAACGTGCCGAACTCGATGCGGCCGACCTCGTGGGCGAGCGCGACCTTGTACAGCAGGAAGTTGCGCGCCTGATCTTCGAACCGGTCCAGCCGGGGGGCGAGGTAGACCGTGCGTCCGTCGGTCACCGCGATGGCGCGGTCGGGCAACACGAGCGCGTCGGGCAGATCACCGGTGCTTCGGATCTCGACCCGCTGCCCCGCGTGGGCCTCGGCATACAGCTGGAGCACCCGGGCGACGTCGATGAGGGCGAGGCCTTCGCGCTGGGCGTCCCATGCTTCCTGGCCGAGCCGGGACTCCCGAAGCAGGAACGAGCGCGCCACCGACTCGCTCCCCCCCGCCAGCGTCAGCGCCTCCTCCAGAAACCCCGCCAACGCCTCCGCCGAGCTCTCCTCCAGCAGCCGGCTGACCGTGGGCAGGGCCGCGAGGCCGAGCCCCGGGTGGCGTCGGCACAGGTCGGACAGCGCGGTGATGATGCGCAGGCGCGGACCCTTGTCAGGCACCTCGGTGGCGCAGCGGGGCAGGACCCGGGCGAGTTGACGGGCCAGGGTCCGGTCGGACTGCACGGCCCGCGCCACGGCCTCTCCCACCCACTGCACCGAGTCGGGGTGCAAGCTGGCGAGATCGGGCAGGTTCTCGGCGAGGTGCGCGGCCGCGGTCCAGTCCTTGCGTGCCACCAGCAGGACCGCGCGGCGAACCACCTGGAACGCGGAGGGGGCGAGCCGGCCCCGGGCCTCCGCGAGCGCGCGGGTCGCATCGGCGGCGGCCTTTGCGTGTTCGACGGGAGCCTCGCGAATGCGCGTCCGGGCCAGGACCAGCAGCTCCGCGGCGTCCCCGACGTGCAGGGAGCCCAGGCGTGACCGCAGGCCCCCCTTCTTGCGATCACCGCCGTCGTCGTCGCCGTTGGCCATGGGGTGAGGATAGCGTCCCCGCCGCCGGCCTAGAAGAAGTCCCGGATCACCTCGGTCATCGACCGCTGAAGGTCCAGGTCGTCGGAGAGGGGCTCCACGATGGCGGCCCGACACGCCACCGCGGGGGTCAGGCCACCCTGGATCAGGCGCCCGGCGTAGATGAGGAGCCGCGTGCTGACGCCCTCCTCGAGCCCGTGGTTGCGCAGCTTGCGCACCCGGTGGGCCACCCGCACGAGCCGCGAGGCGCACTCCTGGGTCACGCCGCCTTCGTGGGCGACGATCTCCGTCTCCAGATCGCGCTCGGGGTAGTCGAAGCTGAGGGCCACGAAGCGCTGCCTCGTGCTCTGCTTGAGGTCCTTGATCACCGACTGGTAGGACGGGTTGTAGGAGATGACGAGCTGGAACTCCGGGGGCGCCCGGAGCAGCTCGTTGCGCTTCTCCACGGGCAGGATGCGCCGGTCATCGCTGAGGGGGTGGATCACGACGAGCGTGTCATTTCGGGCTTCGACCACCTCGTCGAGGTAGCAGATCGCTCCCATGCGCACCGCGGCGGTGAGCGGACCGTCCACCCACTTCGTCTGTCCGTCGACGAACAGATAGCGGCCCACCAGGTCGCTCGCCGTGAGGTCCTCGTGGCAGGCCACGGTGATGAGGGGGCGGCCCAGCTTGTGGGCCATGTAGCTGACGAAGCGGGTCTTGCCGCAGCCTGTAGGACCCTTGAGCAGCACCGGGATCGTCTGGACCGCGGCCTGGGTGAACAGCTCCACCTCCTCGCCCGTGGCCCGGTAGTACGGCTCCTCGGTCACCCTCCAGGGCTCGGAGTTCAAGGCCAGGACGGGGGGCTCCGTCACGTGCAGTGCTCTTCGATGGCGGAGCGGTAGACCTCGGCCGCTTCTTCCAGCGCGTCCAGCTCCACCCACTCGTCCACCCGGTGCGCCTGCTCGATCCCCCCGGGACCGCAGATCACGGTGCTGGCGCCCAGGTCCGTGAAGAAGGCCCCCTCCGTATAGAAGGGCACGGTGCCCGGCGCGCGGCCCGTGCGCTCCGCAAGCCAGCGCACGATGGGGGCGTCTTCGGCGGTGGCCAGGGGCACGTCCACCTCCACCCGCTCCATCTCGACGACGATCCCGCGCACTCGCCCCGCCGCCGCCCGCGCCGCGGCCTCCACCTCGTCCAGCAGCGCGCTGGGATCCTGGCCCGGCAGGGGCCGGATCTCCACCGTGAACGCAGCGCGCTCGGGGACCATGTTGCGGGCCGCCCCGCCGTCGAAGAGCCCCACGTTCAGGGTGGTCCAGGGAGGCTGGAGCCGTCCGGTGGGATCCACCCGCTGCCGCCACTGGGTGGCCAGGCCCATCAGCGCCTGCACCGCGAGGGCGCCGGCGTGGATCGCGCTGACCCCCTGGTCGGGGTCCGAGCTGTGGCAAGGCACCCCCCGCAAGTGCACGCGGGCGATGACGTAGCCCTTGTGCTGGGTCACCGGCCGCATTCCCGTGGGCTCGCCGATGATGCAGTGCTCCACCGGCAGGTCAACGCTCCTGACCAGGTGCTTCGCCCCGAGGCAGCCGATCTCCTCCTGGAAGGTGAACGCGAGGGCCAGCGGCTTGCGCAGCGTCGTCCGGTCCACGCGCTCCACCGCACACAGCATCGCTGCGATGGCGCCCTTCATGTCGCACGTCCCCCGCCCGTACAGCCGCCGCGCATCCCGCTCGGGGCGGGTCGTGGCGCGCATCGTGGCGTCCCAGGGCACGGTGTCTGTGTGCCCGGCGAGGGCCAGCCCCGCGCGCCCCGAGGGCTCTGGACCGAGCCAGGCGAGGATGTTGACCTGCTCCGGATCGTCCACCTTGGGGAGCCGTTGCACCCGCGCCCCCAGGGCCTGCAGGTGCTCGGCGAGCAACGCGGCGAAGGCCGCGTTGGGTCGTGCAGACACCGTGTCCAACGCCACCAGCCGCTCGGTCAGACGGACGGGATCGAGCTTGGGCAAGGGTGCTACTCGCCCCTGCTCTCGGCGGGCAGATCGACGCCGCGCATCTCGACCTGCGGCTCGGTCTCCAGGATCGTGAACTCCACCCGACGGTTCCGCTCCCGACCCGTCTCCGTCTTGTTCGTGTCGATGGGGCGGGCCTCGCCGTACCCCACCGCGGTGAGCTTGTCCGGGTCCACGTTCGCCTTGACGAGGTAGCGCAGGATGGCGTTCGCGCGCTTCTCCGACAGGGTCTGGTTGTACTTGTCGCTGCCCTTGTCGTCGGTGTGTCCCTCGATGCGCACCTTGAGGATCCGGGGGTTGTCGAGCAGCGTCTGCTTGACCGCCTCGAGGATCGGATAGGAGCGCTTGAGGATCACGTCCTTGCCGCTGATGAAGAGGATCTTCTCCAGGATGAGGATCTTGCCGTCGCGGACCACGGCCATGACGTCGTCGGGGCAGCCGTCGTCGTCCTTGAACTTGTTGACGTTCTCGGGCTCGTTGGGACACAGGTCGTCGGCGTCCAGGAAGCCGTCGCCGTCGTTGTCCGGCTCCGCGCAGCCGTCGATGTCCTGCCAGCCGTCCAGATCCTCGGGGTCCTGGGGGCAGGAGTCTGCTGCGTCCAGGATCCCGTCGCCGTCGTTGTCGGGATCCGGGCAACCGTCGTCGTCCTGCCAGCCGTCGACGTCCTCGGGCTCGTTGGGGCAGGCGTCCTCTCCATCCAGGAAGTTGTCGGCGTCGTTGTCCGGGTCCGGGCAGCCGTCCTCGTCCTGCCAGTCGTCCTTGTCCTCGGGATCGTTGGGGCAGCTGTCGAACACGTCCGCGACGCCGTCGAGGTCGTTGTCGATCTCGGGGCACCCGTCGGCGTCCTCGAACTCATCGAAGTCCTCGGGCTCCTCGGGACACTCGTCCCTCGCGTCGACGATGCCGTCGCCGTCCCGGTCGAAGCTCGGCGCGTAGCTGACGCCGGCGATCACCCGGAAGGCCGGCGTGCCGATGCCCGTGGTGATGCCCCACCCCACGCCCGCAACCGCGGCCCAGCCGTTCTTGATGTGGATGCGCGCATCCACCAGGGCCTCCAGGGGGCTGTGCACGATCGCCTTGCCCGCGTAGTCGCCCGTGACGCCGGGGCTGCGGCCGGGGCCGACGATGCCGGTGCCGAACAGCTCGATGTTCACGTCGAGCCGGTCCGGCACGACCTTGAAGCCCAGGCCCGCGGAGTACATGAGCTCGTCGTCGGCCGCCACCCGGTCGCCCAGCAGCTTGTAGCCGGGGTTGCCGAGCTTGAGCCGGTAGCCGATGGAGCCCGCCAGCCGGAACCGCCAGATCACCTTGCTGATCATCGCGTTGGCGCCGAAGGTGGGCACCCCGGAGGTGAGCAGCAGGTTGGGGTTGCCGGTGGGGAAGGTCACGAACGGCATCACGGCGACGGAGACGAAGTGCTTGTCTTCCCGGAGGAGCCGGAACCGTCCCTGGACCCACAGGTCGCCGAGCGAGAACACCTGGTCCAGGCTGCCGCCGATGTCGTTGAGCCCATCGCCGGTGCGAGCGAACTGCATGAACGCCAGGATGGCGTCGATCTGGACCCAGTCCGCCGGCGCGAACCCGACCCGCGCGTGCCCCGCGAAGAGCCCGTCGATCACCCCGATGTCGCGGCTCTGGCTCGAGGTCAGCTTCTGCAGCGGCCGGAACGCGAAGTCGAGCTGCACGTCGAACGCGAACTTGAGCTTGGGGAGGATCGTCGCCTCCGGCACCACCAGGAACCCATGGTGGTTGCCCGCCGGCAGGTAGCGCTGGGCGTCGAAGCTCGGCGTCGGCTGCGCCTGCGCGGCCGGGGCGCACACCAGGAGGCCGAGGACGAGGGCCAGCGCGAGTCCCCCAAACCGAGCAGCAGCATTCGAACCCACGCAGACCTCCAGATGGACCAGACGGGGCGCATCGTAGCAAGCCCACAGCGGACCGCCTCAGTCTGACTCTTCGTACGGGATCCCAGGATCGTCAGTCACTTGCCGCCCGGTGGTGGACAACGGGGCCCGCCGGTGCGATGTACTGCCCCATGTCCAGCAGCTCTCCGTGGTCTCTATCGACATTGCCCGCCGTCCTGTCTGCGCTGGAGGCCGTCGCAGCGGCGGGTCCGGTGGACACAACCGTCGTGCACGCCAGCGGCGCGGCGCTCTTCTCGCTCGCCGGCAGGGCGGTGCTCGAGGTCACGGGTCGGGACCGGATCCGGTTCCTGCACGCGATGCTGAGCAACGACGTGGCGGCCATGGATCGCGCCGGCGTGGGCCACGGCCTGCGGGCGAGCCTCAACGATCTCAAGGGTCGTCTGGTCGCCGACGTGCACCTGTACCTGGTGGACCAGGACAAGAAGACCGGCTCGATCCTGGCGCTGCTCGAAGACGAAGCGGAGGCGCCGCTGGTCCAGATGCTCGACAAGTACGTGATCGCCGAGAAGGTGTACTTCGAGCGCACCGCGCACGAGGTGCTGGCGGTGGTGGGCCCGCGGGCGTCCGAAGCGCTCGCTGCGGCCGGCGCGACCCTGCCCGAAGCCGGGGAGCACGCCCACTGCCTCGCGACCCTCGGCGGCGCGCAGGTGCGGATCGCGCGCCAGGACCTGGGCGGGGGCGACGATCTCCTGATCTTCGTGCTGCCCGAGGGCGTGGAGGCCGTCCGGCAGGCGTTGGCGGCGCTCCCCTGCCCTGGCCCCGAGGTCCTCGAAGCCCTTCGCATCGAGGCCGCGCTGCCCCGGCCCGGCGGCGACGTCACGACCATGCACATCGTCCTGGAGGGCGGACTCAAGGACCGGTCGGTGTCGTTCACCAAGGGCTGCTACATCGGGCAGGAGGTGATCTGCCGCATCGACTCGATGGGCACGCCGGCTCGGCTGCTGGTCCAGATGGCGGGGGGCGATGAGGCGCCGATGCCCGGCACGGACCTGTTCGCGGACGGCAAGAACGTCGGATACGTGACGAGCTCGGTGTTCTCGGCGCGACGCGGCGGGCCGGTGTTCCTGGGCTACCTGAAGAAGCGCGCGAACCCGGTGGGCGGAGCCGTACAGGTGGGCGAGCCGGACGGCCCCGAAGCCGCCATCGTGGCCCACGTCTGACGAGGCGACACGCCTCTACAGGAGCGTGCCGGCCTTCTTGATCTGCTCCATGACGTGGCTGTGCACGCCACGGACCGCGCACACGATGCCGCGGCACAGCGGGTCCGGCCGGTTGAAGCGGTGGGCGTTGCCGTCCAGATCGGTCACGATCGCGCCAGCCTCCCGACACAGCAGCACGCCGGCCGCGATGTCCCACTCGTTGCGGGGCTTGCGGGTGAAGTACGCGTGGCCGTTGCCCGCGGCGATCATGGCGAGCTTGTAGGCCGTCGAACCGACCACCTGCACCTCGAACTTGTCCTCGAAGGGGCGAAACTCGCCTCGCTCGGACTCGGTGCGGCTCGCCAGGAGCTTGCTGCCCTCGAGCTTGTTGCGGGGGCGCGCCCGGACGGGCTTGCGGTTCAACCGGCAGCCCCGACCCGCCATGGCCTGGAACAGCTCATCGCGAGCGGGGTTGTACAGGACCGCCAGGCGGGGCTCGCCGTGCACGGACAGCGCCACGGAGATCGCGAACTCGTCGATCCCGTTGATGTACTCCTGGGTGCCGTCGATGGGGTCGACGATCCAGACCATCTGTCGGTCCAGTCGCACCGGATCATCGGCGGTCTCCTCCGAGAGCCACCCCGCATGGGGCAGGGCCGCGGTGAGTCCTGTCCGCAGGATCTCGTTCGCCGCCAGGTCCGCCTCCGAGACGGGGTTCTGGATCGGCCCGTCCGCGGACGCAGCGGCGTCCTTCTCCCAGACGGTCTGGGAGCGTCGGAATCGATTCATCACTTCGACGGACGCGGCCTTCACCACTTCCACCGTTTGCTTCAACAGCGCGTCAGAGACCTGCATGGGCGGATCGTACCAAGGCTGAGCGTTCGATCCGCGTCATGGCCATCGGATCCGCACTCACTACCAGCTGATGGAGAAATGTTGATACTCGTGGCAGAGGCCCGAGCAGTGCCCGCTGTCCACGGTGATCGACTCCGGCATGCCTACGGTGGGCGCCAGATCGACGTGCGTGGTGGGATCGATGATCTCCCCCTGCGGGTCTACGTTTGGATGACACCACGAACAAGGGATCCCGTGCATCGTGTGCTGCAGATGATCGCCCGACATGTCCGACTGGTCCGTGGCCAGGCTCTCGGGCCCGGGATGGCACCCGTCGCAGGTCAGCGGCGCGTCCGAAAGAAGCACCTGACCCTCCGAGAGCCCGTCGCCGTGACAGGCGTTGTTGCTGCACCCGACGCTGTCCCAGACGGTCTGCGGGGACTGGCCGGCGTCGAACAGCACCTCGGCCCGGCCCGGCGTGTCGTCCAGGACGTGTCCGTCGCTGAGCACGTCTTCGGGCTGCACGTGGCACTGGGTGCAGTCCCACTCGGCGTGCACGGTGCCGGTCACGTGCGTGGTGTGCGGTGCAAACGTGCCGTCGGGCCCGCCGCGGCCGTCGATGTCGCGCGGCGGTGCGCCGCCCTCGGTCTCGTCGCCGCCGTGACACAAGGTGCAGTCCTGCCGCCAGCCGTCGTCGTGACAGGAGTCGCACCCGACATCGGTGGGCCACTCCCCGGCGGGAGCTCCCCCCGCCAGGTCCGCGCCGTGACAGGGACGGCAATCGACCTGCTGGAGCTTGAAGGGGGCCGCATGAACGCTCGGTGCCGCGTAGCCGATCGGGTGGAACGTGGGCGCCTCAGGGGGTGTACAGCCCGCGGCGAACAGCGCCCCCATCAACAGCCACGCAGGACGGCCGCTCACCTCAGAGCGTCCCGGACCGGGTGATCCCCTTGACCGCCCACTCGTCCATGTCCCAGGGCAGGATGATGATCGGCCGGGTCAGGTCGTCCTCCTCGTATTCGTGGTTCCGCTCACCCAGATCGGCTGCGTCCACCCGCTCGAAGCGGAAGCGGCTGCGTCCTCGGGGCAGGTCCTCGAACAGGTTCGTGTCCAGAACGAGCATGGGCACCCCGGCTGGCACGCCCGCTGCAGGCAGCGACCACGCCGAGCTCTTCCAGGTCCATCCCGCGGCTGGCGCGCCGTAGACTTCACCCACCAGGGCCCCCACCGCGGTCAGGTCCACGGCCTGATCCGTGCGTCCCCCCGCCGCGCTCAGGATCCACCGTTGGGCGCCCGAGGCAGAGGCCAGCGCGACACGCAGGACGTCGGTGGGCGCGCCCCCCGTCAACGCCCCGCTCCAGTCCACAGTCAGGGCGGTGTCCGCGCTGATGCTCGGCGCCGCGGCGTCGGCACACACCGACTCCGGGAGGGGATCCAGGCTCATCAGGGTGTTGGAGTGGCGCGCCACCACGGCGTTGTCCAGCATCAGATCGCTGTCCACGATGGCGAGGGTGCGCGCTGCGCAGCCGCCTTCGTAGGCGCTGATCGTGTCCGTGATGGCGACCTCGTCGTCAAAGCGCCGCTCGTTCGAGATGAGGGGGAAGGACACCTCGGCTCCCTGCTTCGTGCCCAGCGGGACGACCGTGCCCCCTCGGGAGAGCCAGGTGGCGTGGGTCGTCACGCTCGTGGCCGGGACCGTGACCTCGACGTCGTAGCCCTCGGGGGTGTGCGGGGCCCCGGAGTCGACGTTCCAGAAGTCGATGGGCGCGTTCGGATCCGCGCCGGAGTCCAGCACGCGCAGGATCATCTGCAGGTTCACCGTGCCGTCGCCCCCCAGCCGGTGCGCGATCAGGTCGAAGTGGTCCGGTCCGCCGGGCACCATGTACTCGGTCAGGGTCGATGAGAGGTTCTGGAACGCGCGGCTGCCGACGAACAGGGACCAGAGGTCGCCCTCGACCCCGATGACGTCCCCGGACAGCACCCCCGCCCCATCCCGCAGCACCTCTTCGGAGCAGGCGAGCACCACCGAGGGCTCGGCGGCCACGGTGGACAGATGCACACGGGTGGTCGCGCGTGCGAGCCCGACGCAGGCCAGCAGGACCCCGTACTCGCCCTGGGGATCCGCGACCGTGAACTCCCCTGCCAGGTCGGTGAGGGCCAACGGTGCCCAGGGGCCATCGCCGTCCTGGACGAGGACCACGCTCCCGACCGGGGCGTCCGCCTGGAGGAGCACGACGGCGGGCGGCGGGTCGGTGACGTCGTCGTCGTCTCCGATGGACGAGTCGTCGTCGTCCGCCAGCGTGGTGTCGTCGTCGTCGTCGACGGCCGAGTCGTCGTCGTCCGGCACCACGAAGGGAGGCACGACCGGCTCCACACACCCCGCGAGGAGGGCGATGAAGACCGCATGGATGGTGAGTCGGGACACGCGGGTTCTCCTCGTCGGCACGCACGGGCGCGGCCTTGCAGAACAGACAGATCGGTGCGCTGGGACCTTACTTGAGAGGCGCGTCAGACGAGCCGGTCGATCGCCGCGCCTGCGCGCTCCGAGGCGTCGGGAGGCACGTACACCCGACTCAGGCTCAGCTGGGCCTCGTAGCGCTCGAAGAGCTGGGTGCTCTCCCCGAGCTCGGACACGTCAGGCACGGTCGCCCCCCGGTAGCGATGCCGCAACACGTAGATGGGGGCCGTGGCCAGCTGGTCGTCGGCGTGCACGCCGCCCAGGGGCAGCTTCCACTGCATGCCTCCTGCGGCCTTGCGGTGGGCGAAGTACTTGCTCAGCTGCCCCCTGCTCTGGGCGGTGAAGAACGGGATCCCAGCGGCGGTCAGGGCGTCCGTGACGGGGCTCAGATCCACCTGGGCGGGGCTGCCGTGCCGCTCGATCAACAGCTTGTATTCCTTGCGCAGCACGATCCGGCGCGCCCAGGGGTCCCGGGACCGGCGCAGGTGCGCGAGCAGCGTGGAGTCGTCCACGACCGCGTAGTCCTCGATGTCGGTGGGGAAGCTCCACCCCTCACCCCCCGACTGGAAGTAGCGCTTCAACATCTCCTCGAAGGCCACGCTGCGGTAGTGGAAGTAGACCATCAAGAACATGTGGTAGCGGGCGATCAGGAAGTCGTCGAAGGCGTAGATCGCGCGGTCCCGCAGGGCCAGCCACGCCTTGCCCCCCTGCACGTGACAGGCGAGGTGGGACGTGAGCCAGTCCACGTCGAACACGCCGTAGTGCACGCCCGAGAAGTGGGAGTCGCGGCGCAGGTAGTCCATGCGATCCACGTCCAGCTCGGAGCTGATGAGCTGCTGGAGCAGCGGACGCCAGTCGACTCCGCCGGCCTGGTACCAGCGCGGATCCACCGGCAGCCGCGGATCCACGAGGCCCGCCACCGCCAGGGCGGGGTACACGCCGTCGCCCTCCACGATGGGGGTCAGCGAGGAATCGGTGATGACCTTGATCCCGTAGTCCTCGTGGGTGGCCTGTCGGTGGGGCGGATACAGCTCGGGGAACTCGCGGTAGATGGGCACAGCGAGGGTGCCGACCGCGGGCATGGCGAACTCGGAGCTGTGGGAGAACGGCGCGTGACCCACGTCGTGCAGCAACGCCGCGGAGCGCAGCATGGAGCGCAGCTGGGCCCGCCGCGCCGGGTCCACCCGCTCGCCGATCTCCGAGTCGAAGATCACATCGAACGCGACCCCCGCCAGGTGCATCGCCCCGATGCTGTGCAGGTAGCGGGTGTGCGTCGCGCCGGGAAAGCTGAGGTCGGAGAAGCCCAGCTGCAGGATGTGCCGGAGCCGCTGAAACAGCGGGTGATCCAACAGATCCCGCTCCCGCGCGGAGACCGCGATGGCCCCGTGGAGGGGGTCGCGGATCTCGGTCGAGCGGCGCAGCATGGGGGTGGTCGGCGGCACCGGCGGAGCGTACCAGTGGCCATGGGTGTAGGCTCCGCCGCCATGACTGAGCCGTCGTTCACCTCCCGCCCGCCCCGTCGCACCCCGATCGCAGCGCTGCTGGCGAATCCCGAGGAAGGACAGCGCGTCCTGCTCACGGGCTGGGTCCGCAACAAGCGGGTCAGCAAGAACGTCGGGTTCCTCGAGATCAACGACGGCTCCCAGCTCGCCAACGTGCAGCTGGTCTTCCCGAAGGACGGGGTCCTGGGGCCGGAGGCCGCCGAGCCCATCAACAAGGGCGCAGCCATCCGCGCGGTGGGCACCCTGGTGCAGAGCCAGGGCAAGGGCCAGGCCTGGGAGGTCATCGCGCTGGATCTGAAGCTGGTGGGCGACTGCCCCCAGGAGGGGTACCCGCTCCAGTCCAAGCGCACCTCGTTCGAGCACCTGCGCACGATCGCCCACCTGCGTCCGCGCACCCGCACGTTCTCGGCGTTGTTCCGGGTGCGCAACGCGCTGGCGATGGCGATCCACGAGTTCTTCCAGGCGCGCGGCTTCCTGTGGATCCACACCCCGATCATCGCGGTGAGCGACTGCGAGGGCGCCGGGGAGATGTTTCGGATCTCGCCCATCGAGGGGAAGGAGTTCTTCGGCGAGCCGGCGTTCCTGACGGTGTCGGGGCAGCTCAACGTCGAGCCCTTCGCCTCTGCCTACACCGACGTGTACACCTTCGGGCCCACGTTCCGCGCCGAGAACTCGAACACGCCCCGTCACGTGGCGGAGTTCTGGATGATCGCGCCAGAGATGGCCTTCGCCGACC
>CALAGR010000367.1 GCA_937891735.1 uncultured Pseudomonadota bacterium
GCGACGACGACACCGGCGACGACGACACGGGGGACGACGACAGCGCAGGGGAGGGGCTCGATCCCGGACCCCTGCTCGGTGGGCAGCGCCTGAGCTGGGCTGCACAGGACGACGGCGCGGGCTGTGGCTGCGAGGCCCAGGAGTCCAGCGTGGCGTTGTTGTTCGTGCTCCCCCTCGGCCTCTCGATGCGCCGGCGCCGCCGGTAGCGGACCGGCTGCTCACGGTCCCTTACGAGCGCTGACCCTGCTCCCACAGACCGCGCCCCGCCGGGCTCGTAGCGTGAAGCTGCACCCTGGAGGACGCCATGAAGACCACGCTCGCCACGTCCCTGCTCTTGTCCGCGACCCTGGTCGGTTGCACCACCCCGGACGAGGACGGCCTGCTGCCGCCGGCGGGTGACGTGACCTATCCCATCGTCGACACCGATCAGGTCGCCTGTTACGACGCCGCCGGGGTGATCGACTGCGGCGGGGCGGTCGCCGGCCAGGACGCCACCTACGAGGGGTTCGCCCCCGCCTACACGGACAACGGCGACGGCACGGTCACGGACCTGATCACCGGGCTGATGTGGCAACAGGATCCGGGCGCCAAGGTGACCTGGGACGCCGCCGACGCCGGGGCCGCGTCCGCGTCCACGGGCGGGTACGACGACTGGCGGCTGCCGGACATCAAGGAGCTCTTCTCCCTCATCCAGTTCAGCGGCACGGACCCGAGCACCTGCGGGCCCGACCCCGACTGCGCCACCGTGCCCTTCATGGACGACGCGGTGTTCGCGTTCGAGTACGGCGACACGAGCGCCGGCGAGCGCATGATCGACTCCCAGTGGGCGACGAGCTCGCTGTACGTGGACCCGGGCATGGCCGAGATGTTCGGCGTCAACTTCGCCGATGGCCGCATCAAGGGCTACCCCACCAGCCCCATGCCGGGCCAGAGCGTCGGCATGGACTACTTCACGATCTACGTGCGCGGGAACACGGCCTACGGGGTCAACGACTTCACGGACAACGGGGACGGCACCGTCACGGACGAGGCCACGGGGCTGACGTGGCTCCAGCAGGACTCGGGTCTGCTGGACGGCGCCGCGGGCCTCCTGAACTGGCAGGACGCCCTGGCCTGGGCCGAGGACCTCGAGCAAGGCGGCTTCGATGACTGGCGGCTGCCCAACGTCAAGGAGCTGCAGAGCATCGTGGACTACGGCCGCTCTCCGGGAACGACGGACTCCGCGGCCATCGACCCGGTGTTCGACGCCTCGGAGATCACCGACGAGGGCGGGGACCGCGACTTCGGCTTCTACTGGTCGAGCACGACCCACGCCGCCGATGATGGGTCGGGCGCGTCGGCCTCGTACGTCGCCTTCGGGCGCGCGCTGGGCTTCATGGAGAGCCCCCAGAGCGGCGAGGTCAACCTCATCGACGTGCACGGCGCCGGTGCCATGCGCAGCGATCCGAAGACCGGCGACCCCGCCGACTGGCCCCAGGGGCACGGCCCCCAGGGCGACGTGATCCGGATCTACAACCTGGTGCGGCCGGTGCGCGGCGGGCTGGAGTAGACGCCCGAACCGGGCCGCTAGAACTCGTTCAGGGCCGTCGTCGTCAGCGTGTAGGAGCCCGTCACGCCCGAGGAGAAGGTCGTGCCGATGATCGTGTACACGCCGGAGGTGGACGCCGTGAAGTCGATGAGGGCGTTGAGGCCCGCGCCGCTGTCGTCGTCGTTGGCCACCTGGGTGCAGTTGTCGTCCAGCAGGTACAGGTAGGGGTCCCAGCTCGCCACCATGTCGATCTGCACGTGCTGCCCCGCGAACAGGTAGATCTCGATGTCGTCGTGGTAGTGGGTGCCGAAGGTCGTGCGGAACGCGCTCTGGTCGTTGCTGCTGTTGATGTCGCCAGCGAACACACCGCTCGCGGCGGGCAGCTCGTCCTGGTCGGCCCAGCACCCCGAGTCGAGCGGATCGGGCGACAGCTGCATGTGGTAGTCGGCCGTGCCCGACAGCGCGACCTCAGCGGACACCGCGATGGTGTACACGCCCGTCGCGGGGGCCGTGTACGGCAGGTAGGCCGTGTCGCCCGCGCCACCGTCGCTGTTGGACGCCACCACCGAGCAGCCGTCGTTCAGGATCGCCACCGCGAGGTCGTGGGTGGGTGAGCCCGCCGTGACGTAGATGGAGTCGCCCGCCTCCAGGTAGATCTCGTAGTCGTCCCAGGACAAGCCGGTCTGGGGGCTGTTGCTGGCGTCACCGCTGTCGAGCTGGTCGTGGATCATCTCGCTGACGGTCACGCCCCGCGCGTCCGCGCCGCACTGGTCCCACTCGCCCATGGGGGTGATGTCGAGCAGGGTGCGACCCAGCACGCCGGGCGCGTCGGCGGAGACCGCGAACGTGACGATCTCGGCCCACTTCGTGGGCAGCGCGTGGGTGCCGACGGTCGTCGAGCCCAGGCGGGGGTGTGCTGCCGTCGACTCTTCTGCTTCGTTGCCATCGGTCCTCCCGGACGTGCTCATCACGTGGTCCGGGAAACCAGGGGAGGGTCACTGCACATGGGCTGACCCGGCCCGGCAGGAAGACCGAGGGGCTGGCTATGATGCCTGCTCTCGGTTCCTCCTCTCGGTCTCCCCACGCGTCCGCGCATGCGGCGGCGGCGCTGGCGGTCGCGGTGGGGGGGGCGCTTCCCCTCCCTGCCTGGAGAGCGCGCGATGGGCTACCTCCGTGGCGGGCCTGGGAGAGGAATGAGCCTGATCCGACTGAACGACGTCTCCGTGGTGTTCGACGGCACGCACGTGCTGCGGGAGGCCTTCTTCCGGCTGGAGCCCGGGGACCGGATCGGTCTCATCGGCAAGAACGGGGCGGGCAAGTCGACGCTGCTCAAGCTCGTCCTCGACCAGCTGGCGCCCACCTCCGGGACGGTCGCCGTCGAAGACGACCTGAAGATCGGGCACTTCTCCCAGTTCTCGGAGCTGGAGGGGGCGAGCTCCGTGCTGGAGGCGCTCTCCGACGTGCGCGCCGTGGAGGCCGAGCTCGCCACCGTCGAGGCCGCGATGGGGCACGAAGCCACCGACGCCGACGCGCTGGAGCGGCTGGTGACGCGGGAGGCTGGGCTGCTCGGGCAGATGGAGGTGCTCGGTGGCTGGGACGTCGACCGCCAGATCGACATGGCATGCTCGATGATCGCGATCCGCGCGACACGGTCGCCCACGCGGTCGACGCGTTGCCGGACAGCCTGGCAATGACGGCCACCTACAAGGCAGTGGCCCGTCTTCTCACGATGTGCCAGTTCTCCGAGGCGGACATGGGGGCGCGGATCGGCACGTTGTCGGGCGGGGAGAAGGCGCGGGTGGCGACCCGGCAGGTGGTGTTCGGTGGCGACGGGGCAGTCGGATGAGGCCGGCCTTCGTCACCGCCTACCTGGCCAGCGTTCGCGCCGCCTACGAATCGACCGCGCTGGCGCGCACCTACGTACCTCAGCGCGTGAAGCCGGACCTGTCCTACGAGGACGACGCCGAGGGCGTGGCGCTCCTGCCCCACGCCCTGGGCTGGGCGAGGGGCGAGGGGAGCCGCCTGTGGGTGGTGCTCGGCGACTACGGCACCGGGAAGACGGTGTTCGTCCAGACGCTCGCGTATCAGCTGGCGGTGCGCGCCGAGGCCGATCCCGCCGCGCCCGTTCCGATCACCATCGAGCTCGCGCGAGCGCCCGGCGCCACGACCGTCGAGGAGCTGCTCCGCGTGCACCTGCGCGAGCAGACAGGCTGGCACGGCGACCCGGGCGTCCTGCTGCAGCTCCTGAGCGTGGGGCGGGCGGTGCTCCTCCTCGATGGCTTCGATGCGATGGGCGTCCTGGGCGCGTACGTCAGCTGGTCGGTCGAGGAGCTGTGGCGCCCGCTCGTGGAGGTCGCTGGCCGGGACCCCGAGCAACCGCGCGGCAATCGTGTGCTGATCACCTGCCGGACTCACTACTTCGCAGAGCATCAGCACGCCGTCGACACCGTGTCCTGGCCCGTCGTCGCGAGCTTGGATGCGCTCATCCCTCCGACGGACGCCCAGATCCGGCAGGTGCTGGTGGCGCACCTGGGGGAGATGCGCGCGGCCGAGGCGCTCGGGTTCATCGAGCACACCTACGACCTCGGCGCGCTGGCTCGGCGACCGGCGCTGCTCGAGCTGATCGTGCGCACCGCGTCTGGACTGGCGCAGCAGGGCGACCGGCGCCCTGGGCAGCTCTACCGCAGGTACACCGACCAGTGGCTGGAGGCCCAGAGCCCGCAGTTGCACACGACGCCGGCGCAGCGCAGCCGGATCCTGCGTGGGCTCGCGGCGGAGCTGTGGGCCCGGGAGGGTTCGCAGCTCCACCATGACGAACTCTACGACGTGCTCGCGGCGATGCCCTCCGAGCCGGGAGAGACGCTGCACGGCCTGGACCCCGCGCGGGTCCACCTCGAGCTGCGCACCGCCGCGCTCCTGGTGCGCAGCCGCGAGGGCCTTTACCGCTTCAGCCACCGCAGCCTGCTCGAGTTCTTCTTCGCGCAGCACGTCGCGGACGGCGTGGCTGGCGACCGCATCGCAGACGCCCTGCGCCACCGGCCGAGCCCGGCGGTGTGGAGTTTTTTGCTGGATCTGCTCGATGACAACGCGCTGCTCGCCCTGGCCGCCCAGCTCCGCGCCATCCTGACGGCACCCTACGCCGCGGGCGTGAGCGAGGCGGCGCTGGGCGCAGCGGTCGCGCTGGAGCGGCGGCGGGGAGCGGTCGTGGTGCCGGATGGGGCACAGCTCGCGGGCGCGAGGCTCGCGGGCGCGGA
>CALAGR010000368.1 GCA_937891735.1 uncultured Pseudomonadota bacterium
GAGGACCAGGAGCGAGCGGCGTGTGCTCGCGGCGACCCTCGCCCCGGCCACCAGCTTCTGGACGTCCCCGTGGGGCTCGTCAGGGTTGAGTTCGAACAGCACGGTGTTGTTCGGCAACCCCGAGACCCCCGGGATCTGGAGCGCCTGCGCGAGCGCCGAGATCAGCGACGGGCTGACGATCGTGTCCATGTACACGGCGGCTCCACGACCTCGTGCCAGCCTGAGCAGCCGCTCCTTGACCTTCTCGCTCTTGTCGTAGGACTCCCTGTCCAGGCGACCTTCGATGAAGTGGAGGTAGGTCCCGAAGCCCTGTCGGTGGCACAGCCACTCCAGCAGCTCGAGCGGCGCCCGACGTTCGAAGGTGTGGGCGCCCACCGCCAGGACCGACGGCCGCCACTCCTGCGGCTCGAGGTCCGACTCCCTTCGCCGTTGCAGGCGGATCTGCAGGTAGCGGGTCGCCTGGGAGAGCACCCCCGCGAACATGTGCGCGAGGTCGTCCCCGCTGCGGTCCCGGCCACGGACCACCAGCGCGTAGAGCCCCGTCATCGCCACGAGCGAGAGGAGCGCGAAGAGGGGATCCATCTGGAACATCATCAGGAGGCAGATGGCGGCGCCGAACAGGCTCACGTACCAGCGCGACCGGAAGCTCGGGCGATAGCTCGGGCGGGCGGCGAAGTGCTCGAGGAACGAGATGGCGCAGAGCGAGCCGTAGGTGACCATGAAGAACATGGAGATCAGACGAGCCACGGCGTTGACGTCGCCCAGCCCGATCACCGCCAGGGCGATCACGCCGGTCACCAAGGTCGCATTCCGGGGCTCGTTGTGGGCGCCGAAGCCAGCCGCCAGGGTCCAGTTGGCTCGACCGAGGGGGAGCGTCGCGTCAGCACCCAACGCCTGGAGGGTCCGCGGCGCGACGAGGACCGAGCCGATCGCCGAGCTGAGGCAGGCGGCGCCGAGGCCGACGTAGATCACGGGGCCCCACAGCGCGATGCGGGCCATCACGAACTGGTCCCCGGCCAGCATCGCCGGAGGCGCAGACATGGCGAGCTTGACCGCGATCGCCGCATAGACGGCCATCCCGACCACGGTCGCGGCCAGCGTGCCAGCGGGGATCGACCGGCGCGGGTTGGCGAGATCTCCGGACAGGCCGACGCCGGCGGTCATCCCGGTGAACGCCGGGAAGCAGATCGCGAAGACAACGAAGAACGCGTCGGGGTCGTCCACCCGCGCGGCCGGCAGCAGCTCCCCGGTCTCCATGCCGGCGACCGGGTGGCCGAGGAAGAACGCGACCAGCGCGACCGCGAGCGTCGCGCACACCACATACAGGAGCGCGATCCCGCCGCCAGCGCCCCGAAGCCAGGTGATGAACAGCAGCAACAGGGCGACGGGGATCGACACCATCCGCGAGTCGAAGGCCAGGCCCGCCCACTGCTCGAACTGAGGTGCGAGCGGCTGGAACGCCTCGGCCAGCGCGATCAGATAGAAGCCAACGGACAGCGCCTGGGACACGTACAGCGCGATCCCGATGACGCTGCCGATGGTCGCCCCGAACGACCTGGAGATGATGAAGTACTCGCCGCCGCCCTCGACCTTGCGGTTCGTCGCGATCTCGGCGATGGCCAGGGCTGTCGGGACCGTGACGAGGTGTCCCAGGGCGATGATGGCGAGGGCGCCGAGCAGCCCGACGTGACCCACGGCGTAGCCGAACCGCAGGAACAGGACCGCGCCGAGGATCGTGGAGATCGCCGCGAGGAAGACCGGCGTAGTGCCGAAGCCGTGGCCCGATGCCGGAGTGTCGTTCGCGTCGGAGGTCACCCACATGCTCCTTCAGGCCGCCAGTGTGGATGGGTTCTTCGACCCTGGGAAGGAGCGGCAGCAGACAGACGCCGGCCGCGACCGCCGCTACCCCAGCTCGGCCATGAGCTTCGCCCGCATCGCGTCCAGCCCGCTGAGCTCCTTCTTGCCCAGCGTCGGGTACCTCAAGTCCAGACCGCGCAGGGTCTTGACCACGATCTCGGCCACCTGCAGGCGCATGAAGGGCTTGTCGTCCGCCGGCACCACGTACCACGGCGCGTGCGGCCGGCTGGTCTGGTTCACCGCGTCCGTGAAGGCGTCCTGGTACGCGTCCCGGTGGTCCCGCTCCGCCACGTCGCCGGCGTTGAACTTCCAGTTCCGCTTCGGGTCGTCGATCCGCCGCAGCAGCCGCCGCGCCTGCTCGTCCGCGCCCACGTTGAGCCAGAACTTCACCACCACCGTGCCGTTGCGGGCCAGGTGCAGCTCGTGGTCGCGGATCGACTCGAGCCGCTCCGCCCAGAAGGCCTCGGGGTCCACCGCGTCGATGCCCCGCGGCAGCCGCTGCCCGCCCAGGTACTCCGGGTGCACCCGCACCACGAGCACCTCCTCGTAGTAGCTGCGGTTGAACACGCCGATGCGGCCGCGGGTGGGCAGGACCCGCGCCGTACGCCACAGGTAGTCGTGGTCCAGCTCGTGGGCCGTGGGCGCCCGGAACGAGTGCACCTCGCAGCCCGCAGGGTTCACCCCCGACAGCACCGCGCGGATCGTGCCGTCCTTGCCCGCCGCGTCAGACGCCTGGAACACGAGCAGGACCGAGTACCGGTCGTCGGCGAAGAGCGCGGCCTGCAGCTCGGCCAGTTCCTCGACCAGTTCCTCCCGCTGCTTCTTGCACTTCTTGGCGCTGGGGGCCCGCTTCGGCGGGCTCGTGTCGAGTTGGGCGCCGGTGAGCGTGCCGTCGAACGGCGCCAGCCACGGGGAGAGAACAGGACCGGGCAAGCTCATGCAGCAACCTCCAGCCGGGCAGCGTACCCGACAGGCGATCCGTGGGAGACTTCGCCCATGGCGTCCAAGCAGAAGCAGGGCCCCCGCGTCGCCTCCACGCAGCTCGCCGCAGAGCACGAGGCCCGGCGCGCCCCGACCAACGCCGCCAACCTCGCCCGGGAGAAGGAGGTCCTGGCCCGCCACAAGGACGCCCTGGCTCGGGTGGACCGACTGGCGGCGCGGCAGCGGGGCGTGGGCGAAGACCTGGACCGCGGCCTGTCCACGATGCTCCTCCAGGGGCAGGTGCTCGACGACATCGAGGCCCGCCAGAAGGAGACCGGCTTCCTGGTCGCCATCACCCGCCGCTTCACGGTGGGCAAGGACCGCCTGCAGCGCCGCTCCGTGTCCGAGACCCTGCTGCGCCAGTACGAACAGGTGCACACCCACCTCGCCGAGGCCGCCGCGTTCGTGGACGAGCTCCGGCTGTGCGCCGCCGAGATGCAGAAGGACGTGGACGACCTGCACGGGGAGCTCGCCACCTCGGTCAGCGAAGGGGAGCGGCTCGCGGTCGTGATCAAGACCCTGGAGGCCGCCCTGAGCGCCATCGAAGCCGAGACCGACGACGCCCACGTGCGCCGGCGAGACCAGCTCGAGTACGACGAGCGCGCCGCGTCCGCGGAGCTTGCCCTGTGGCAGGCCCGCGCCCGCATCGCCCGGGCCGGCCTCGATCCGGCCCGCTCGCTGCGCAACACCGTGATGACCCTGCAGGACGAGATGGCCCGGTACGTGGAGACGGCCCGGGGCACCGTGCGATCCGCGGGACGCCGGATCCAGGCGCTGGGCACCGCCGCGGACGCGCCGGCGGTGGTGGCCGAGCTGCAGGAGTCCCTCGCGGATCTGCGCCACGCCATGATCGCCACCGAGCAGTACCTGCAGAGCACCCAGGAGCTGTACACCCGCGTGCTGCCCGCGCTGTCGGCAAACCTGGAGGCGCACTACGCCACGCAGGGTCGGCCATTGGATCAGGGAGCCACCTCGCGGAACGCGGCCCGGGTCCAGGCGGAGCGCGCCCTGGTGGAGGCCGCCGACGCCGAGCTCGCCGCGCTGCTCGGCGAGGGTCCGTGACGCAGACGCCGGTCCTGCTGCCGACCTCCCGGATCGCTGGCTACCTGGGCGCCCTGCGCGCTGGCCTGAACGCCCTGGGGCCCAACGCGGACTTCGTGCCCCTCCCCGAAGCACGCGCGACCCTGCAGCTGCTGGATCCGGCGCTGTGCGGCGATCTGCTCGATCCCGCCGAAGCCGACCCCCGCTCGGGCATGCCCGCGTCGGGGTGGTTCAACCGGGCCACCGGGCTCGTGCGCGCCACCCGCGGCAGCCCGCCGCCCACGCCCGACCAGATCGCCCGGGCCCGGGAGCTCGACCCCGTCCTGGGCGCCCGCCTGCAGACCCGCGCGTCCCTGCACCGGTTCGCGGAGGGGGAGCGCTTCCTGCCCGGGTCCCGCCTCCAGGGAGCCATCCGACGCCGGGGCGCCACCACCGACTTCCTGCTGACCTTCGACCGGATCACCCCCGACGCGCTGTGGCTCCGGGTCCGGGTGGACCTCACGGGACCCGCGGGGTGGGAGGCGCGGGGGCCCATCCAGCTGCTGGACGACGGCTCGGTGCAGCTCGACGACGGCCTGCGCCACCTCCTCGGGCGCCACCTGCTCACCCCGGTGACCGCCCTGCGCCTGCAGATCCAGGACGGCGTCGGCGCGCTGGTGAGCCGGCTGTCACGCTGCGTGGTGGGGCCTTTCTGGTTTCCCGGGGTGCCCCTGCCCTTCGATGTGCCCCCGGAGCTGGGCTCCGGCCTCGTCCTGCACGCATCCAGCGAGGTCCTGGGGCTCCAGGTGCGGACCAGCGCCCACGCCGATCCCCTCACGCCGCCGCCCGCCGAGCCCCTCGCGGAGGGCTACGGCGTGTTCCGGGACCGGCGCTTCGCGGCCAGCGCGGCCCTGGTGCAGCCCCTGTCCCGCTGGAGCGCAGCGCGCGGATGCCGCGTGGTGGTGCACGACATCAGCCGTCGAGGCTGACCGTCACCAGCGCCTCCAGGGCCCGGGGCAGATCGAGCGGCTCGTCGCGGTGCGTCAGGCACAGCTGGCGGATGATCTCCACCGCGAGCAGCTCCCGGGCCGCCGGGGAGCCGCGCCACGCCGCCTGGACCAGGGGATGCGCCCGGGACAGCCCGAGCGAGCCCGCCCAGGGCAGCTCCACGAGGATCTTCTTGGGGCTGCCCGCGTCGGACAGCTGCAAGCGCGGCACCTCGTCCGCCAGCACCGCGCCCAGGCGTTCGTCGAGCCAGGGGATCAGCCCCAGGGTGCGCAGG
>CALAGR010000369.1 GCA_937891735.1 uncultured Pseudomonadota bacterium
CCGGGAGCGCGCCTGTCGCGAGGAGGAGGCCCGCCGGGAGGCGCTGCGACGACGTGCAGAGGAGCGGCCGCGGATGGAGGCCGAGGAGCGACGGGCCGAAGAGCGCAGGCGGGCGCGGGAGGAGATCCGGGCTGAGGAGCGGCGTCGCGCCGAAGAGGCGCACCGGGCCGAGCAGCTCCGCGCCCAGGAGGAGGAACGCCGCGAAGAGGAGGAACGCCGCGAAGAGGAGGAACGGCGGGCCGAAGAGGAGGAACGGCGGGCCGAGGAGGAAGCGTTCCAGGCTGAGCAGGAAGCACTCCGGGCGACTGAGGACCGCCAGCTGGAGGCCGAGCGGCTCCAGGCCGCCGACCGGCATCGGGCGGACCACGAACGCCAGCGCCGACCAGTCGATGTCCCGTCTACGGCCACGGTGGAGGCTCGAACGGACAGCGCAGAGGACCGCTACGCGCCCGCCGGGGGGGCGAACGACTCGGGGCCACCGCATGAGCGTCACCAAGAAGGGGAACCGAAACGGTTCCCCTCTGCGGACGGTCGCTCACTCACCGGAGCCGAGCTTGCTCGCTGGCGGTCGCGCCTCGACCTGACGCAGCAGGCCGCCGCTGACCGGCTCGGGGTACGGCAGGGCACCGTCTCGAAGGCCGAGAGCCGGGCCGACGCGCCCCTCGGCCCATCACTTCGACAGGCGCTCGCCGACGCACTCAGAGAAGAGCGCCGATCTGCGTAGCGCCGGGGGAGCATCTCGCAGGAGCACACGGCTTGCAGGTAGCGAGAGGGCATCCGCCCCGTTGATCGCGAGGGCGGACGGTGCGAGTCAGCTCCCCGTCGCCGCCCCGAGACTCTCCAGCGTCCCCGAACCGGAATATTCCGCTGGAATATCGCAGATATTCTGGAATGTCCCCCGGCGTGGCAGCACGGAATATTCCAAATGCGCCCCTCTCGGAGCCGCCGCTGGCCGAGCCCGCCGAGGACCGCGGGGGCGGCCTTGATCATCGTTCCGCCCAGAGACCGCTCCCGGTCGGCCCCGGCTCCCGCCAGAACCCTGCCCGCAGCGGCGTTCTCGCGAGACGGCCCACCTCCGACCAGCCTCGCTTAGGCGGAACGATGATCAAGGCCGCGGGGGCTTGCCAGCACGGGCCATCGACCCGGCCGGGCTCGCTCCGCTGGGTGGCGGGTGGCACGTTGAGGCGCGTTCCTGGGGTACTTCCCTGATCTGGACGACACCACGCATGGTGCCCAGGGGGATCGAGGGGTTCTGCCGATCTCCCCAAGTACCCCGAACACGCGCCATCAAGCGCCACCCGCCACCCGATCTCAGCCAGGCGCCCTCGGCGCTGTTCGTGCTGACCCCCTGCCGCGGCATCGGTGGACCGCGAATATTCCAGGAATATTCACGATATTCCAATATTCCAGGAATAGACGCAGACTCCCCCACTGACGGCCGGCCAGCTGGACTGGAGCCGGGATGAGCATCGAGCCCGCCGCGATCCCGTCGGCCGAAGTTTGCTTCGTCCACCACGCTGGTAACCTCATCATCGCCGCTAGCGATGGCGCAGCGGGGGGAGTTGAGAATGGAACGGATCGTCGCATCTCTCGTGCCGCTGATCGTAGCTCTCGGGCTCTCGGCGGTCGCCAAGGCGGGGGGGACCGCCGTCGCCGAACTTCAGCTGCTCTGGGCTGTCGCCATCGGATCAACCGCCGTGATCGCGGTGGGCGTCCGCGGGCGGCACACCGCGCTCAGCACGGAGGCAAGGGAGGTCGAGGCCGTCTTCGTTCAGAGGCTAGACGAGGTCACGATCCGGGTGCGTGATGCGCTTAAGGACGGCGACGCCCTCCGGCGGTCGCTCGATCGTTTCTCCGCAATTCAAGCCGAAGCGGCCGAGAAGTTGGCTTCTGCTTCTGAGCGTACCGTTGAAGCTGCCGCGATCTTCGAAGCGCGGAACGACTCGGAACTGAAGAGTGAGCGGCAGGTCGCCGGGTCCGCCCAGCGTGAGTCGAGTGCTCGCGCTGAGGCTCTCCTTGATCATCACGGGATCCTGTGCCTGATGGCCGATGCCCTTGGTGCCCCGACCGCGCTCGCCCAACTCCGGCGCGATTTGGAGAGCCGCCTGGAGCGTATGGGATTCGAAGTAGTCGGCGCCGTAGGTGACCGCATCGACGACGCCATCCACAGGGTCGTCGAGTCATCGGAATCGCTATCGGCGGAACTCGACGCCACGGTAGCGACGGTAAGGAAGTCCGGCTTCATGTTCGACGGCGAGTGCGTTCGCCGCGCAGAGGTAGTTGAGTACCTCCACGTCCCGCCGTCGCCGCCAGTCCCGCCGGGAGGAGGCGATCTGGCGATGCAAACCCCGTCCGAGGACGCGGAGCCGGCCGGGGAGGGCGACGTTCCCGCGCCGCCGAGTTCTGAGGTAGTCACGGTCGAGTCGGCTGGCGGCGCCCGACCGGCGGCGGCCTCGGCAGTTGGAGCTGACATCACAAATACCGAAGAGGAGGAAGTGTGAGCCACCCCCCTATTGGGATCGATCTTGGGACTTCGACCTCCCTCCTGTGCGCTTTCCTGGACGGCAAGCCCATCCCGTTGCCGAGCCCCCTCGCAGAGCATCGGGCGCCCGTCATTCCATCCGTCGTCGGGTACTCAAAGGAACGCGACGAGGTCGTCGTTGGCTATCGCGCTGAGAACTACCGTTCGCGTCCGGACAGCTTCATCCAAGAGGTGAAGCGGAAGATGGGCACGGACGAGCTGATTCGACTCGGAAGTCGTTCGTACCGACCACAGGAAGTGTCCGCGATGCTCCTGAAGAACATGGTGCAGGGAGCGTCCGCCGACCTCGGCGTGGACATCGCAGAGGCGGTCATCTCCGTCCCGGCAAATTTCAAGGATGCAGCCAGGCAGGCGACCCTCGACGCAGCGCTGATCGCCGGCCTGCAGGTCCCGATGCTAATCGCAGAGCCGACGTCGGCCGCCCTCGCATTCGGTATCGAGCATCTTGATGCCGATGAGCGGGTGATCGTCTTCGACTTCGGCGGGGGTACCCTGGACATCTCCCTACTCCAGATGTGCGAGGGCGTCATTGAGGTCGAGCGGATCGACGGCGATGCACAGCTTGGTGGCAAGGACTTCGATTCCGCCATCGTCGACCTGGTCAAGCAGGAGTTCGGTCGCAGGAATCCCGGCTGCGCACCCAACGCGACCATGGAGAGTCACCTCAGGAAGGAGTGTGAGAGGGCGAAGATCAGGCTCTCGACGGAGGATGAGGTACACGTTTCCGTTCCCGTCTACGCGATGCGGGCTGGTGAACCCATTGCGCTCGACCTGATGCTTCGGCGACACCAGATGGAGCGTGCAGTTGCACCCGTACTGGAGCGGGCCTCGGACTGCTTGCGCCGGCTCCTGAACGGCGGCGACTCGTTGAAGCGAATCGACCGGGCCAGCGTGTCTCGAATCCTCATGGTTGGCGGAACGACCTACATGCCGGCGGTACGGCAGCGCGCGGCGGAACTGATGGGGCGCGAGGTCTCCGTCGATATCCATCCGGACCTCGCGGTTGGCATGGGCGCGTGCGTCCGCGCGGCAATACACTCCGGGCTCGCGGGGGCTGCACAGGACATCGTCCTCGCCGATGTGAGTCCCTTCTCAATCGGGGTCGAGGTCGTCGCACAGTTGCAGGACGAGATGTTCGTTCCTGGCGTGTTCTCGCCGCTGCTGGAGCGGAACCAGCCTATCCCGCACAGGTCGTCCCATGTCTACAACCTCATGCACCCGGAGCAGGCTGAGGTCGAGATCAGCGTCTACCAGGGCAACAGCGCCTTCGTCGCGGAGAACGAACTGCTGGCCCGAGCGAGAGTCGAGAACATCCCCCCTTCGACGACGGGAACACCTCGCGAACTGAATATCCACTTCAGCTTTGATACGAGCGGTATCGCCGACCTTGAGGCATCGCTCCCGAACACGAGCTGCCGCGCGACCCTTTCGGTCGATCCTCGCCAAGGGCGAATGACCGAAGAAGAGCGGGCTCGGGCTACAGACGATCTCTCCAAGCGGTTCGAGGACGCTCCACGCTACGCGGGCGCCAAGTCGCTGTTGGAACGTGCCGACACGCTCGTGGAGCGGCACGGGGCAGAGAACGTCCCATCGATCGCGGCCGCTGCGGTGCGGCTCAAGCATGTGCTGACGAGCGGTCGGGACGCGGAGATCGACGCTGCCGAGGACCTCTTGACGGACGCTCTCCTGGACGAGGGGAACATCCACTGATGGCGAACGAACTCTACTCGCTCCTGAATGCCCCGCCTTCGTCAGCCGCCCCGGAGCTTCGAAAGGCGTACTTCCGGGCACTACGTGTCCACACGGCGGAGAAGGACCCCGTTCGCCATCAGGAGCTTCGACAGGCCTACGCCATCCTCGGGGAGCCCGCTTCCCGCAAGGAGTACGACTCCCAGCAGGAGAGCGGCGGGGAGGTGGGTCGACTCCTGGACGCCGGCAACTCGGCGCTCGCCAACGAGAACCTCGCTGAGGCGGAGAGGAACTTCAAGCGTGCGCTGGCGCTGGCCCCGGACTCCGTTGTTGCGAAGTCGCAGCTTGCACGTACCGCATTCAGGCGGGAGGACTTCCCGAAAGCGCTGCGGCTGTACGGCGAGCTCGCGAGTTCGAATCCGAACAACCTGGACGTCCAGGTCGACCATGGTTGGGTCAATCTTGCGCGGGTGATCGTCGAGACATCGAATGCCCCGGCTTCGATGGGTAGCGAGCACAAGCGCATGCTCGTCGCAGCTAGGTCAGCATTCGATCGCTGTATCGCCGTGGAGCCAAGCAACCGGGCTGGCTACATGGGACGAGGCAAGATCGAGTACTACCGTGAGGATTTCGCGGCTGCGGAGCGCTGGGGAAGGAAGGCCGTCGACTGCGACGACGTCAAGGACTTCGAGGACTTCGATTCCCTTCACTTCGTGATGGAATGTTGCGTTCTTCAGAACAAGGTCGACGATGCCGTGCGGGTCATCTCCGAGGTTCGTGACCTCGTCCCGGAGCAAGACGAGGTCCGGCTCTATGCGGCGGAGCGCCTCGCCCGGGTTGGCTTCCAGCTAATGGAGGGCAAGGTGTTTGGGGCAGCGGTTGCGGTCCTGAAGGCGTGCGCCGCTATTGCGCCCGACCACGAGGGCATCGCCGAGCTGGTTCGCGCCAATCTGCACGCCTCACAAGCGCAGGAGGAGCTCGATCGGCTCAACTCGGATCCCTCGATCCCGAAGCCGGTGTGGGGGCTAGCACTGTGGGCCGTGGGCACATTCACCGACCAGTTCGAATCTGAGCAGGTCCAGGACGACCTCTTCCAGAACGTGCTCGAGGGGCTCGACATGGTTCCCCCCTCGGTGTTGGCCTCGGCGCTGGCGCTGGTCCAGCAGCGCTATTCGAACGTCTGGAGTACTCAGGACAAGGTATTCCGTCAGGTTCTGGACCTGGCAAGGGAGTCGAGTCGGCAGCAGAACCAGCTGGTCCGGCATCAGCAGCAAGGGTGCTTTGGAGCCGAGACCGAGGTCGTCACACCCAGCGGGGCCGTGTCGATTGACGCCATCCGGGTGGGTGACACAGTGCTCGGACTGGGCCCTGGGCGTGGGCCGATCTGGTGCACCGTCAGGCGCATCCGCAAGGTGCGGCGCCCTCTCCTGCTTCTGGAGACCACCTCCACTCAGGTTCGAGTGACTGCAGGACATCTCATCCACGTGACCGGACGCAAACTCGTTGCTGCCGGGAAGCTCCGACCGGGGCAGGAGCTGCTCCTTGCGGCCCACGAAGGACACGCGGCGGTTGTCTCGGTCGTCGGAGGCTCAACTGAAGCTGAAGACTGTTTCAATCTCTATCTTGATCGGGCCGGGAGCTTCGTCGTGTCGGGAGGGCTCTGCACAAGTTCGTACGGCTGGTTGCCAGGGGTGCGAGAGGCACTGCTTCGGGCTCGCCTGGCTGTCGGGGCTGTCAGCGAGGCGCTCCGTGCGTGGCTGAACGTGATGGGGGCGCCCTCGGGCCACGCCGAGACCTCGGGGAGAGTTGAGAGTCAGAAGGCATGTCCGGCGCTGCCCCCGCGCAGACTGTTGACGCCGGCTGGCCAGTTGGCCCCGGCGTCTCCTCTTCACGCCGGGACGATCTTGTGAAACGCGGCGGGTTCGGCCAGCGCTCTGAGAGCGAGAACAGGACCCATCGAAGGGAGCGCTTGACGAATCCTTGCGCGTCGTCACCTGCACAGCTCTGGTCAATCGCTACGAGTGCGGGCAGGACCGGTTCTGGCTCAAGGACGACAGCCTGCTCGACGCCGAGAGCCTCCCCGAGCCCGACGTGATCGCCGGGGAAATCGCGGAGGATCTCCGGGTGGCGCTGGACCAGATCGAGGAGATCCTGGGGGATCTGGGAGTGGGGGCGTGACCCGACAGGATGCCCTCGCGCTCGCGAACGAACTGGACGACGCCTGGCACGACCAGACCCGCTCGTTCGAGCGGGAGGCGGTCACTCGTTTCTGGGGCTTGCTAACGCTGCCCGCCCGCGCCCTCGAGGCACGGAGGCCGCGTGAGCTCCTGAAGGCGGCGACCGTTCTGCGCAACGCACGCTTCAAGGGCGACCAGGTCAAGGGCATGTTCTTCGCCAACAAGGACTTCACCGAGGTCGACGCCATCTTCCTTGAGGTGGGCTCCTCCCTCGGCCATCCGCGGGGGGAGGACGCCTGGGTCGTCGAGGTCGAACGAAAGGGCGCCCACCAGCAGGGCGACTACTACCTCGCGATCCAACGGGCGCGGAAGTTCGCGGAGCTTCTCTCCCGCCAGTTCAGGGTCCGGGCGCGGCCCGTTGTGATCTACGAGGACGACGGGGGCAAGCTCAGCTACCAGGACTTCGACGGCGACGTCCTCCTGATTTCCATGGCTGTCCTCCGGGAGCGGACAGCCGGGCTGTCGTTCCCCTCGCTGCTCGATGTTCCTGGCCTTGCGAGCGACAAGACCCTGGTGAAGCTCGCGCTGCTCCGCCAACTCGTCGCCGGCGATCCGAACCACCCCGGCTGGTATGGCGGTCCGCTCATGCTTGCTCGCGAGATCGCCGACGATACCCCGCCGCTCCACCTGCCGGTGGTCGGGCACCAGGACGTGGGCCAGTTGCCGGATCTCTTAGGCAAGTGGCTGGCGAAGCAGCGCGAAACCGACGTCCACCTCTCCGACCGCATCGACCGGTACCTCGACGAGCTGCACGACAAGGGCGTGTTGGACCGGCGTCACCCCGCTCCCCGGCTGTCCTACGAAGGCGGACAGGTGGCGCTCCGCCTCCTCCACGCCGAGAGCGAGACCCCGACATGAAGCCGAAGAAGACCGTTTCCTACTTCCCGGTGGACAGCAGCGAGCAGGCGCTCCTGCTTCGCGTCCGTGAAGCCGACCTGACCGGGCGCGGCGCCGATGTCGTGCAGATGGTGGACCAGCTTGCCGAAGCGGGCATGACACCCGCTGACCTCGAACAGGCCATCCAGCTCTTCGTCGACAGCCAGCAGGGGGAGGGCCTCGAAGCGAGGTTCGACAACCTGGAGGGGCGGTTGAAGGAGCGAGTCGAGCGCGGGCTCGCGGAGATCGAAGGCCGCTTGTCGAAGCGACTCGCGGGGAACACGCCTGCGGATGCTGAAGCGCCACCCAGGACTGTCCCCCCGCCGCCGCGCAGGCCAGCGGCCTCTGCGGCAGGGGCGAAGGCCCCGAGTACTCCCCAGGAGGTTCCGAAGGACGCGAGCCTTGCCCTTCGGATCGGGAGCGAGCTGCTTCAGGGGACGACAGCGTCGCAGTTCTACGTCGAGGTATGGGGCTGGCTGTTCGAGCAAGGCCACGTTCGCCTGGCGGATCTGCCGATAAAGAGCGCGGGCAAGAAGCGCTACATGGTGGCAGCAGAGCCCACCCACCCCACGGGGAAGCCGTTTCTCGCTGCGAAGGAGGCCGTTCCAGGGGCGTTCGTAGAGGCGAACTTGTCGCGGTCGAACATCCTCACTCGGGCGAAGAAGCTCCTGAATGAGCACGGAGTGACCTTCGAGGTGGTTGTTGGGACGGATGGCTGATGGAGGTGGACGCCGAGGTCTCGCCCCTGCTCCGGGAGCTCTGGCGCAGCCGGGCCAAGGTGTTGGCAACGGGTGTGGCGTCATCGGGCCGAGAGCATCGCGAGATCGCCCACGCAGCAGCCTTGATTAGCGAGGACTACCACGACCGCTTCCTGATCGAGCTCATCCAGAACGCCAACGATCAGGCAGTCCTCGGCGGGAACATCGACTCCACCGTGCTGGTCATCCGCTCCGAGCAATTCGTAGCCGTCTCCAACGCCGGTCAGGTGGTGACCCAGCGGAACCTCGAACGCATCAGTTCGCTGGCGGACAGCGACAAGACGGGCCTGCTCGTCGGGAACAAGGGGGTCGGGTTCAAGGCCGTCTATCAGGTCACCGACACACCGGAGGTCTACAGCGCGCCCGACAGCGAGGGCGTGGGCGTGTTCGATCACCTCGCCATCGGATTCGCGTTGGAGCGAACTCCGTTCGACGACGAGGGACTGAGGAACGCGGTCGAGGATGATGTCCGGGACTTCTTCGCCGAGAACCACGGGCTGGCTCGGCAAATGGAGGACGCGGGGTACGTAGACCCGGTTGTGGCGGTTCGACCGGAGTTGACTCAGGTGGCCGGCTTCAAGTTCCCGTTGCCGAGGACCGCACAGGATCTCGCAACGCGGGCGGCTGCGCTCCAGATCCCCGAGCACTTGCGCGCTGGGGTTCGAACGCTCGTGGTCCTTCCCCTTCGGGACGGGACCGCCAGGGCGACCGCTGAGAAGACCATCGATCTGCTGGTCGGCGTCACCGGCGGGAAGCGCGCTCAGGCAGAGCTCGCGACCCTGTTCCTTGGCGGGATCGGGGAACTTGTCGTGATCGATCGCGTGCGTGGCGAGGACTGGTCGTTCAGCTGCCTGAGCGAACCCGACGCGGAGGGGCTGCAGCAGGCGACGGTGACGGTGAAGCATGGGGAGGGCTCCACCGAGCAGACGAAGTACTGGCTGCTGCGCTCGGACGTCTTCGATTGCGACACTGAACTGGCGGCGGAGCGACACCGCATCGTCGGCGACGCGCTGGAGAAGTTCGGGCTGGAAGCCTGGAGTCCCGAGGATCCACTGCCGGTCACGATCGCCTTGCCGAAGCCCCTTCCGGGCCGTGTCGGACCCCTTGGAGCACCCGGGTGGTTCTGCCTCGGGCTGCCCACCGAGCAGTCCACTGGTCTGCCGGCCCACGTCGACGCGCGCTTCTTCGCGAAGATCAATCGCGACGGCGTGAACTTCAACCAGAAGGAGGGCTACAATGGGCTGCTCCTCGACGTGGCGACTGAAGTGTTCGGCCGTCTGCTTGCCTGCCTGCGGGCGTCAGAGTCGCTCGACACGCGAAGGGCGGCCACCCTCGCGCTCCATCGGCCTGAAGGCGAGCCTGGGGCTCTCGCCGAGCGGGTCTACGCCGAGGGCGGCGTGGCGGACGGGAAGGTCGTTCTGGCCTGGGATGGATTTGACTACCGGCACAGGTCCGACTGCGTTGTTCCGTTCCCGGAGGAGCGAGACCTCCTCCCCCTGCTCGATTCGGCGCTGTCACAGGCCCCGGCGGGCACCGGGTCTCTCCCCGAGCAGGGCCTCGTCATGCATGCCCTGGATGAGCTCATCTCGATGGGGATCGACATGCTTGGCGACCTGAACCCCCATCCCTGGTTGGCCAGGGCCGAGGCCGGGCGAAGCATCATCGAGGAGGCGGCGCAGCTCCACCGAGGCGACGGCACCGATTGGTGGGAGCGCTTCGTCGAGGCGTTGCTCGGGGCGTTCCCGAGGCTTCACGAGGTCGAGGAACTGAGGGCACAGCGCTGGGTGCCCACGGGCGCAGCGGATCTCTCCATGCCCCAGGCTCGCGTGTTCCTGCCCGCACCGACGGACTCGTCTGCCGACGAGGAGGAGGTCACGGACGTTCCACCACGCGTCGCTGCGTCGTTGCGGCTGGTGGACGCGAGCAAGTTGCGGCTTCGCGAGGACGGTCGTGCGCTGACCCCTCTGGCAAGTCGCTTGGCGGACGCGAAGCTGGTTCGCCGCCCACGAAAGACCGAGCTCCTGGAGGAAGCGCTGTTTCCCGCGCTCGTCGATGCCGTTGGAGTCGACGACGAACCGCTGGCCCTGGACCTGCTTGCCCAGGCGGTCGTCTGGATCGCCTCAATGAAGGAGGCGTCACGGAGGAGGCTGGAAGTCGGCAAAGCCCTCGTCCCCGTCGTTGTGGACGACCGTCTCCTGTGGTCGCGGCCCAGCGAGGCGTATCTCGGCGAGGACTGGGGACTCGATTCGGAGCACGAACGTCTGCTCCAGGCGGCGTACCCCAACCAGCGCATTGTCCCGTTGGGGGCCCTGACACCGCGCTTCGGGTCCGCGAAGGTCGAGCAAACGGGGGCGCGGGAGGCGGCCACGGTACTGGGCGTCCTCGACCGACCGCGCATCATCAACGTTCCCCGCGGAAAGAGCCGCCCCCTGCGCAGCCTGCACCTCAAGCTCTCGGTGGTCGGCACGCCGAGCCTTGGGCGGCCGGAGCTCGACCCGATCTACCGCAGCTACCTCGATGCCTTGGCGAGGACCGACACGCCCTGGGACTGGACGTTTGACCACGACGTGGATGAAGTGGCCTGGATCGATGGGCTTGAGGACGCGACCCGACGCCCGCATGTGCTCGACCTGATGCTGGTGCACTCCGAAGCCTATGCGAGCCGGACCACGACGAACCTCCGCCGGGTCGGGCACAACCCGATCAGGACCGTGCATCAGCTGTGGGCGTTCGCCCTCGCGACCGAGGGTTGGCCGGTATTCGCGGTGGAACGGGGCGCCGGGGGGGAGGCCGCCCGAGTACCGGCTGCAGAAGCCTGGCTCCTTGCCGACGGATCGAGACGGACAGCATTCGCCAAGCTGGTGAACGTCGTCCCCCTGGAGCGGGCGTCGGCCTGGCCACTCCTCCAGAAGCTCGGTGTGTGGACCATCGAGACGGCTCCCGCAAGCAGGCTGGTCCAGGGCCTCCAGTCGCTCGCCAAACGGCTCGAACGGGAGCACCTCGACGTGCACCGGGACGCGCTGTCCCTCGCCAGGGAGCTGTACAGCCAGATCGAAGATCGAGCAGACACCGACCTACGGACGTTTCCTCGGTCGGAGGCCCTCCCGCTGCTGCGACATGGCCGCTTGGTCGCCGTGACCCCGGAACAGGACGACACGACCGTGTTGTTCGACGACGACCCCGGTCGCTCGAAGCACATTCCACGGGCGGCCTCGGCGTACCGCGTTCCCGTGGGCCGCGACGCGAGAATCGAAAAGCTCCACTCCCTGTTCATCGCGTCATGGGGGGGGAGCCGGGTCATTCGCGCATCCGCCGCTGCCGTCGATCTCGGGTTCCTGGCTGCGGGTGACGCGCCTCAGTCCTTCCTCGCCTGGCTTCAGCGCACCTTCCCCCACACCGAGGTCGCGGTCGAGCTGGCGGCGCTGCTCACCCTCGGCGGCGACCGCACGCTTCGTGCTGAGCGGGTCAGCCGGAACTGGCGATTGTTTCGGGAGCTGCAGATCGTGTTCGGTTCCTTCGAGAGCGCGAGCATCCAGAGCTTCTACGATCGCCCGCGCAGCCTGCTTCTGCTCGCTGGCGGACTCAAGCAGGACCCTCCTAGCGTGGTTGCCGCGACCTGGGAAGTCGCCGGTGTCCGCGCGCGGGACCTTTGGGACGGCTACGCAAGGGCGGTGCGGGAGTCAGCGACCCGAGCCTTCCTTCGCGAGCGAGAGATCTCGGAAGTGGAGATCATCGACGTGGCGGATGCTGCTGGACTCCACCGGAGCCAGAGCATCGACGGCGTCGAGTGCGCGCTGCTTGCAGCCTTCCTCCACCTCGGACATGGCGTAGACCTGAACGCCGCGGCCTCCTGGTGGGCCCGGGTCGACCGCACCTCCCAGGCCGTCGCGGACGCGCTCCGGTGCCCTGACCTCGCGGCCGAGATCGACCGCGCTGTCGCCTTGCCGCAGCCCGAGGGCGAGGTCCATCTCGTGCGAGTTCTCGGCGTAGCCTGGTCCGACTGGCAGGCGGCGGTGGTCCGCCGCGATGGGCGCATCTTCCGGTTCGAGCGGACAGTTGCGCGCTTCCGTCAGGCGCTCGTCCATCTGGTGGCGGTGGTCCGAGAGCTCGCCGCGCGTACCGGGAGCGCGGATCTGGACTCGATCGGCTCGGTGCTCGAAGCGACTGTGGAGGAGGAAGCGCCCGATGACCTGGCGGGGGTGCCGGTCGATGATGCAGACGCGGACAGCGCGGCGTTCACCGCGCTGATCAGCCGCATGGAGGGGCACGACGCCCTGCGCGACGGGCTCTTGCGCCTGGTTGAGCCGCCCTGGGTTGGCGAGTTCCCGTTCCCGGACGCGGGAAGCAAGGCGACCAAGCGCGGCGCGCTCCTCTATCGGGACCAGCCGGTAGCCAGCCGCGTGGTCGAAGCGCGGAGCACCATCGAGGCGGTACTCGAAGTCGCCTCGGCACTCGCGCCGTGCTTCGGAGAGCACGTCGATCCAGGGGTCACGGCGAGCTCCCCTGCCGTCGCACGGTTGACGGTCGGGGCCTGGGCCAACGTCTACGCGGCGCTGGCCGCGCTCCGCGAGGTACTGGCCGAAACGGCACCACTGACGACCGCCCGACTGTCTGACGCACGGGCCTTTCACGGGCCGACTCGTGCGGAGCCCCTGACTGCGCGGCTCCCGGAACTCGTGAAGGAGCGCAAGACGAAGCCGCCGCCCACGCGAGAAGTGCTCGGCGTCGAACTCACCGACATGCAGCTGCGCGACGATTTCGCGGCCGGGTCGTCCGGGGCTATCGGCGCCAGGCTGGCAGAGTCGGCGGCCCAGGGCCTTCCGTCAGGGCTGCTCAGCGCGACTCGGACGCCCCTGCCCGAACCCGCGCGAAGCGGACCCACCTTGGGGGGCGGTGGCAAGCGAGGCGGTGGTGGCGCCGGCAAGCCAGCAAGGGAGCCTGAGCTCGTCGGGGACCTCGGTGAGGCATTCGTCCACGAGTGGCTGACCCTCGCCCTTGGGGAGCACTATGGACCCGAGTGCTGGAAGTCGAAGGCGCGGGAGCGGTACGGCCTACCAGCGTCGGGGAACGACGGGTTCGGATACGACTTCGAAGTTACGGATTCCGCCGGCAGGCTCTTTGGCCGGGAGGCAGCGACGCTCCTGATCGAAGTGAAGTCCACGCGAACCGATGGCTCGGGGCCGTTCCCGATGTCGCGGGGCGAGTGGGACAGGGCGCGGCGTTCCCACGAGGCGCAGGACGGAACGCTCTACGTGATCGTCCGTGTGTTTCACGCAGATACGGAACCATGCATCGGGGACGTGCTGCTCGATCCCTTCGCCGCACACCGCCGGGGCGAAGTCCGCCTGGCAGAGCGAGACCTGTGGGTGAAGGTCGCGGCTCCGGAGTTGACGCTCGGGGAGGAGTCGACTGGCGAGGGGGAAGATGCCAGGTGCTGAAGGGACAAGCGATGAGGCGAGTTCGAAAGCAGATGTTTCCGACCACCCTTCCGGCCCTGGGTTCTGGACCCCTCTCGCTGGCCGCCGTCGCGGCTCGCCCCGTCGCGCCCTTTCGGACCCCCGCCTCCGCACAGCGACCCGCCGCGACCAGGTACCCATCAGGTACCCGGTCAGCACCGTTCCCCGGTGCCACACGGCCATGACCAGCCCCCTCCGCATCGCCCACATGCTCCACGGCTGCCGCACCCTCGGCCCAGGCGCCCGCACCGTAGTCTGGGTACGGGGTTGCGCCCGGCGGTGCGTGGGCTGCATCGCCACCCCGATCCTCGGCGATGGGCCGGTCCTCGAGTTGAGCCCGGATGAGCTGCTGGCCCGGGTCCTCGAGAGCAGCGACGGAGGCGTCACCTTCTCCGGCGGTGAGCCGCTGGAGCAAGCGACCGTCGTCGCGGCTGCCGCGGAGGCGCTCCAGGCAGCCGGCCGGAACGTGATGGTCTACACCGGCTTCCAGCTGGACGAGCTGCGACGGGACAACGACCCGCAGGTTCACCGGCTACTCGCGGCGACCGACATCCTCGTCGATGGGCCGTTCGAGGCCGACCGGCAGGCCGATCTGCTGTGGAGGGGATCCGCCAACCAGCGCATCCACCTCCTCTCGGAGCGGTTCCGGGACCTCGCTGACCGAATGGACGGGGTGGGCGCAGGCGTCGAAGTCAGGCTGGACAGCGACAGCAACCTGTTCTGGGCGGGCGTTCCCACACGCCAGTTCGTGGGGCAGCTTCGACGGGCAGCGGAAGAGCAGGGCATCGTGCTGACCGGACACGGAGGGATTTGGGCATGAGCGGATCACCGACGGCGGCTGAGATCTGGCTGCAGGAACAGGAAGAGCGTCGCCTTGAGCAGGAACGCAGACGCCGCGCAGAGGAAGAGCGACGGCGACGTGAAGAGGCGGAACGACGGGCACGCATCGCCCTCGCGGCCGAGCTGCGGAAGGCCCTGACCGTCGAGTCGACCCGGCTCCAGGCCGAGGTCGCCGCGCTACGAGCGGCCGCGGCCGATGCGCGGATTGCAGGGATTGCTCCCGGCGTCGACTCGCAGATCGCCGCTGCGCTCGCCGCCGCGGGCCAGGCACCCGAGACCCTCTCCCCGGCGCTCGGGCGCATCAGAGCGCTCGCCCGAGGTGTCGTGGTGGCCCGCCAACAGGTTGAAGGACGGCGGCTTGCCCGCGCACAGGCCGCCGCGGAGATGCGGTCGGTCCTCGAACAGGAGGCCACCCGTCTGCGTCAAGACTTGAAGGCCCTGCGTGCCAGGAGCGCCGCCGGCGAGGTCGGGCACATCGAGCCCCAGATCGACGCAGCGGTCGCCTCTGCCGGCCAGTGCCCGGAGACGGCGGCGTCCGCGCTCGAACAGGTGCGCGCGATCTCGACCCAGGTCAACGGTGCTCGCGCGAGCGTGGACCACGAGAAGCGCCGCCTCTCGACGGCGCAGGACGCACTCCGCCGGGAGGCGGAGTTGGAGGCAAAAGCGCTGAGGCAGATCGAGGAAGCGGAGTCCGAGGTCGACGACCTTCCGCATCGCGTCGAAAGCGCCCAGGGGGAGCTGCGGGTCCGCATTTCAGGGATCGAGGCGGACGACGTGGCGATGGCCTGGTCTGGCGACGAGGTGCGCGCGGTGTCCGCGGCCGTCGACGCGCTGCCGACCTCCGTCGACCCTGACCAAGCCATCAGGGACCTGGGAGCGCGGCTCGACGGGGCGCTCGCCGACGCCCAGGTCCGCCAGCTCGCGGAGGAGCGGCGGGCCTACATCGTCCAGTCGCTGCAGGACGGCCTCCGCAAGCAGGGCTTCCAGGTCGGCGATGCGGTGCTGGTCGGCTCCGACCTTCAGGGTGAAGTGGCGTTCCGGGCAGTGCGGGCAGACAACCGCTGGGTCGACGTCAACGTCCCTCCGGAAGGGCACGTGTTCTACGATGTCGACGGCACGGACCGGATCACCGAGCCGGCTGCCGACGGCCTCCACTACACGAGCTGCGACGAGACGGAGGCGCGACTCGAAGCGCTCCACGAAGACCTGAATCAGCGGTTCGGCATCGAGGCGGGCGAGCTCTTCTGGGAGACGAAGGACCCGAACCGCCGCCAGCGGAACGCGAAGGAACTTCCCGGCAGCGGGCCGGCTGCGACACAAGAGCGGGGACGAGGATGAGCAAGGGACGGGTCATCGCCGGGCGCTATCGGCTCAGTCGGCGCCTCGGTCGAGGCAGCTTCGGTGTCGTCTGGGAAGGCGAGGAGCTGCTGGCCGGGGAGCCGGTCGCGTCGGTCGCGGTGAAGATCTTCACGGCAGAGGTCGACCGGAGGGAGATCGCGCTTCTCGCCGGGCTGTCCCACCCGTCGATCCTGACCTATCGCGCCGTCGTCGAGGATGAGGACGATGTCTGCCTCGTGACCGAGCTCGCCGATGGGGGGGACGCAGCCGGGCGGCTGAAGGACTGGCCTGATGGGCTCCCCGCGCCCGACGTCCGTGATGTGATCCGCGCCGTGGCGGACGCCCTTGTTCACATGCACGGCCAGGGCTGGATCCACCGGGACGTGAAGCCCGCCAACATCCTCTTCGTCCGCGGCGCGGCGAAGCTCGGCGACGTGGGCACCGCCCGCGCCTTGACCTCGACGGCGAAGGCAACCTCGACGGCGAGCCTGGCCTACGCCGCGCCGGAGTTCTTCTCGGGCAAGACCGGGCCGGCGGTGGACACCTACGCCCTCGGATGCACCGTGTTCGAGCTGCTCACGGGCCGGCTGCCGTTCAACGGCACGATGGCCGAGCTCGTGCACCAGCACATGACGGCGCCCGTGGTGTTCCCAAGCGACATGCCCGGCGACCTCGCGGAGCTGATCCGGGGATGCACCGTGAAGGAGCCCGAACGGCGCTGGCCCCTGGCCGCCGTGCTGGAGGCGGTCAGGCCCGGAGCGAATGCGCGGGCCGAGACGCAGCCGGAGCGCGAACCCCAGGCTCCACCGCGGCCCCCGTCGAAGCCCGTGCCCCCCAAGCAGGCCGAGGCGAAGGCGGAGACGAACAGCCAGCCAGCCAAGCCCCAGTCGGCACCGCGGAGCGAGCCAGCGAGTCCGAAGAAGAAGAACAAGCCCACGGCCCTGGACCCCGCCCTGCGCCGACACCTTCGGCAGCACGGCAAGCGGTGGGGTGACGCGGACGCATGGCGCGCGTTTATGCAGACGGCCGGAAGCGTCGCCAAGGAGCAGGGTCTGAGCGAGCGCGAGCTGATCCGGCGGGCGGGCCAGCTGCTCCCCGAGATCGAGGCCGCGACGCTCAGTGAGCAGGAGGAGATCGCCCGAGTCGGCGCATGGGTGGCCGCCCTCGGCGGCCCCAAGTGGTCGGCTCCCGACTGGGCGGATCTGCTCGACCAGATCAATGCCCGCGACGAGGCGGCCCTCGCCCGCGTCCGTGACGCCCTGCTGACCCGGATTTACCCCCGTGGAGCTGGCGCCACGCGGGCGCTGGACTTCGGGGGCGGGGTCAGCCACCTCATGGTGTTCACCCCGATCCAGAAGCTCCACCGGCCGACCACCGTGGTCCTCGAAGCCGTCCGGGCTGCCGGTGGCGCGATGGAGACCACGGTCGGCATCTGGCATAGCGCGAACCCGATCACGGTCCAGGAGTGGTCCACACTCGCGGGGCGCCCGGCTCCCCAGGGGCTGAAGCTGGACAATGCGGCCGGGGCTTCGAAGAACGTGGCGGACGCCCTCCTGGCAGCGGTCCAACGGCGATTCCCGCTGGACGAGCTCCGATGGCCGATGACCCTGGAGTACGACGGGATCAAGTGGGGTCGCGAGCAGGCGGCCGCGAAGGTGGCAATGGCCGCGCAACGCGCAAACCCCGGAGCCGTCCAGCGGCAGCCTCCCCAGCGGCAGAGGCCGAAGACCCTCGGGGCTGCGGTGTTGCAAACGATCGGAAAGGCGGCGGCGGACATGGTCAGGGAGATGAACGAAGCCTGGCTGGCGGACATCCACACGGGGGACCGGGGAGCCAACAAGCGCCTCATCATGAACCTCGTCAGCCCCGTCCCGAAGGTGCGCTGATGACGACGACCTCACGATGGATTCGCGACGCGATCTCCCACCTCCGGCGGGGCAAGCACATCGTCCTGCACGGCAGCGTTCGAGACCTGGCGATGTTCGACGGAGTCCCGCTGGCCTTCTCCGATGCCCTCGATGCGGCCTTGGAGAGCGCCGGCTACTCGCTGCGCTCCCGCTGGAACCAGACGGACGGCCTCACCTTCGCCGAGCCGGAGATGCGTGGGCGCTGGGAAGAGCTGGAGCGGGACGAGGCCCTTGCCCCCGCTCCGCAAGGACGTGCCTACAAGATGCCGCAGCGCCCCGGAGCACCAGCGGCCCCGAGCGCGGAGCAGGGCCAGCGCACGCCGCAGGGCCCTCTCCACGTCGCCCCGCAGGTCGCCCTTGCGTCGGCCCGCCGCGTCCTCGCTGACGAGTCGTCGGCCTCGTCCGTGGTCATCGATCTCGCGGACCGGGTGTTCGCGGAGCAGCAGCCTGCGGAAGAGCGTGGCCTCCTCGTGACGATGCAGCTCGTCATGGACGAGGCGGCACGCCACACCACCGGCACGCAGGCGGGGATGCGCAACGCGATGATCCTCGTCGCCCCGGTCCTCGGGCAGATCCCGACCTGGCTCTACCGCGAGCATCCGCTGGTCCAGGTCGTCGGAGTGGGGCGGCCCGACCGCCCGGAACGCGAGGCGTTCCTGCAGCGCCAGTGGCCCGGCTTCTTCGGGGCGAGCGGCGAGCAGCCGACCGCGGACGTGCTCGACGCCTTTGCTGCGCTGACCGATGGGATGGCGTTCTGGGACCTCGAAGCGGTCCGCCTCGCCTCGCACCACGAGCAGATCGAGATCGGCGAGACCAGGAAGCTGCTCGACGTCTTCCGCCACGGTTCCCGCGAAGACCCGTGGGAGCGCCTGAGCATCGAGGTGTTGGGGCAGGCGCGAGAGCGACTGACGCGGCAGGTGATGGGCCAGGACGCAGCCATCGACGCCGTCCTCGACGTGCTCACGATGGCTCGGGGCGGTGTCGGTCTGGACGGCGCGCGGCCGTCGCCGCGGCCCAAGGGCGTGCTGTTCTTCGTCGGCCCGACCGGGGTCGGGAAGACCGAGCTGGCGAAGGCAGTCACGGAGCTGGTGTTCCACGACCCCACCGCGTTCGCGCGCTTCGACATGAGCGAGTACGCCCAGGAGCACGCTGCGGAGCGTCTGACCGGTGCGCCGCCGAGCTACGTCGGCTACGAGGCCGGGGGTCAGCTCACGAACCGGATGAAGGAGCGGCCGTTCAGCCTCATCCTCTTCGACGAGGTCGAGAAGGCCCACCCCCGCATCCTCGACCGCTTCCTGCAGATCCTCGACGACGGGCGGCTGACCGACGGCCTTGGAGACACGGTCTACTTCGGGCAGGCGTTCCTGATCTTCACCAGCAACATCGGCTCGACTCGGCGGGAGCGGCTACCTGACGGCGGGGAGCGCATCGTCTCCTCGGTGGACCCCGACGCCGACGCGCAGACGTTGGGGGAGCACTACCGGTTGGCGGTTCGGGACCACTTCCTGAGGATCGGGCGACCGGAGATCCTGGGGCGCATCGGCGAGGAACGGATCATCGCCTTCGACCGCCTCCGAGACGCCCACATTGACGGGATCCTCCGCAAGTTCCTGCGCGGCATCGTCGACTCGGCCCGCGAGAAGTACGGAGTGCAGGTCAGCTTCGAGGACTCGCTCCTGGAGCTTGGGCATCGTCAGTGCCAGCACCCTGCCGTGATCGCGCTCGGCGGGCGGGGCATCCGCAACTTCGTCCAGAGCCACGTCCTCGCCCCCGTCAACCGGGCAGTCCTCGCCCATCCGGGGCTCGACCTCTCGGTGCGTGCCGAGGACGACCAGATCGTCGTTGAGGTCAGTCCGTGAGCCTTCGCGTCGAGGTCGATTGGGACCGACCCACCTCGATCGGCGAGAGCGAGCACTGGCTGTCAGTGGCCCTGTCGGGCCTGCCTTCCCCCGACGCTCCGATGTCCTTCGCCGTCCTCGTCGACACGAGCACGTCGATGCTCGGTGACCGACTCGCGCAAGCCCGCGCCGCTGTCGCCGCAATCTGCGGGGGGTGCCGTCCGAACGACCGCCTGGCCGTCTTCTCGTTCGCCAGCGACGTTCGGCAGGTCGTCGTGGCCTCTGGGGGCGACGACGTTGCCGCCGCTCTCGGGGCGCTCCAGGCCGGGGGCAAGACGCGGCTGGACCTGGCGCTGGACGCAGCCGACACTTGGCTGGACGGCCGCGCCGGGACGCGCCGCCTCCTCCTGCTGACCGACGGCGACCCGACGACCGCAGAGGGCCGCCGAGTCGAAGTGGCCCCGTTCGTCGAACGCGCCCGGCGCTTCGGAGCCATGGGCGTTCGCACGACGGTGATCGGCCTCGGAAGCGTCGAGAGCTACGACTCCGGCTTCCTGCGATCGTTCGCGGACGCCGGAGGCGGTCCGTCGTTCGTCGGTGTTCCGCCCGAGGAGCTCGTCGAACGCACGCTGAGCGCGCTGCGAGCGGGCACCGAGGAGTCGAGCGAGGTCGAATTGAGGCTCGTGTCGAACGAGCTGGCGCTGCTGGAGGCGTGGCGGGTCGTTCCCCGAGTGCAGCCCTTGTCGGCTGGGGCGGAGGGGACGTCGCTCTCCGCGTCTGAGCGCGGTGTCGTGCTGCTGCGACTCCGCCTTGTGTCGGAGCTCGCGAGCCGTCTCGGGAGCCGGCCGGTGGGGGAACTCCAGGTCCAGGCCAGCGGAGGGCAGTCGGCGACGATCCCCCTGCACCTTCGGATCGTGAGCCCCAGCTCGCCGGACCGGAACGTACTCAACGCCGACGTCGACAGGCTCCGCGTGCGGGTGGAGCTCGCCCGCACGGCACAGCTCCGCGCGGCTTCGGACGACTCCGACGACCAGCTGCGGTTGACGCGCCGCCTCGCCGATCTCGTCGGTCAGGTTCATGACCCTCGCGCGACGGCGCGGATCAGCACCGAACTCCACCGCCTGACCAGCGGCGGACAGCTCGATCGTGGGGAGCGGGAGAGAGCGGTTGAGGAACTCCGAGGAGGACTGGCCGATGGGTAGCCGGAAGGGCATTGGAGCCCCGGTTCCTCGGGCGAGGGATCAGGAGGATGAACGGCGCGCACCCGAGCGGGAGGCTGCGGTCGCTGCTGCCGTGCCGACCGCAAGCGCGGAGAAGCTGTTCATCGAGTCGGGCGAGGCGTCGTGGCCGCTGGTGGGCGCCCGCCTGCTCGTCGGCCGAGCCGGTGGCGGAGTAGGCGCGCACGTCGAGCTTGACGACGAGAGCGTGAGCCGTCGCCACGCTGAGCTTGTGGCGACGCAGGATGGCTGGTCATTGCGGGATCTCGGCAGCACGAACGGGACGACCGTCGACGGTGCTGCGCTCGCTGCTGGTAGTGTCGTGAGCTTGGGGGCAGGGGCCATCGTTCGGTTCGGTAGTGTCGATGTGCGCGTGACCGTTTCAGGCGCGAGCCAACAGTCCGGGTAGCCGGTCCAGCACCAGCCGACCTGCAGCCCGTCGTGTGTCAAGACCAGGGAAGCCTGGGGAAGTGGGGTCCGACATGAAGTCCTGGTTGTTTGGTCAGACAGATGCGCCGCTCGATCCGGGTGCCAACGAGGGACAGGACCGCCTCGGCATCGAGCCTTACTCGGCGGGCCTCTACTACTTCGCGCGAAGCTGCGACACGCCGATGACCGTCGGGCTTCAAGGGGAGTGGGGGTCTGGCAAGACCAGCCTCATGAAGATGGTGCAGTCCCGGCTCGCATCGGAGGCGGCGGACCGGGACGCCGTCATCACCTTCTGGTTCGAGACCTGGCAGTACGGAGCGGTCGGAGGATCGGACAGCCTCGGCATGCTGCTACTCCGCGACCTGACGAACCAGCTCCTCCAGAAGCTCCAGGACGACCCGTCCGTCTACAAGTTCCGGGAGAAGATGGGCACCGCCCTCCGCGCTGCCTTGCCGGCGATGGCAGGCATGGCGACCTCGATGGCGACCAGGAGCGACCTCGCCGGGGATGCCGTGACCGCCGTCGCAGGTGCCCTCGGAGGCGGCTCGAACGGGGGACGTAGCGATATGCGCGCCTGCTTCGAGGAGCTGGTCGAGAAGGCGCTCGCGACCCGGAAGGGCGAGAACCCTCGGCTGGTGGTGTTCATCGACGATCTGGACAGGGTCCCGCCGAAGCTCGCTGTGAAGCTCTTGGAGGTTCTCAAGAACTTCATGGACGTTCGACAGTGCGTCTTCGTCGTCGCGTGCGACTACGACGTCGTTCGGGAGGGCGTGAGCGAGCTGATGGGCCTCGGCGACGAGCGCGGGGGCCATCGGAAGCGGGAGAAGGTTGACGCGTTCTTTCACAAGCTGTTCCAGGTGCAGTTTCGGATGCCGATCGGCGTCTACAAGGTCGACCAGCTCCTCCGTGAGTACCTTGAGTACTGGCTCCTGCGGCGCAATGGGGCGGATCCGGTCACGGGGGACAAGAAGGCGAAACAGCTGAAACCGGGCATCGACACCTTCCTCTCGATCGGGTCCACGTCAGTGAACACGAAGGGGGTGCGCGCCGAAGGCTGGTTCCAGCTTCTGCTCGAACTGCTCCACGCCGCCGTGGGCACGAACCCACGGGCGTTCAAGCGCTACCTCAACCTCGTCGAGTTGACCTCCTGCGTCGACTACGCGTTCGGAGAGGGAGAGGGGGAGGCGATTCAGCTTGCGCACTGGAAGCTGGGAAACCCCACTTGGGATGCCAAGACGCTCCGCTGGTGCATGTCCCTCTTTCCGATCGTGGCGATGCAGCAGCGCTGGCCAGATGTGTCGGCCGCGTTGCTGGTGCGAGCGGGCGTAAGGGCGAGGCCGGACAGCCCCTACGGAGACGCCCACATGACCGACTTCGAGCGCAGGCTGCGGACCATCGTGAACCGATGGCCGGTCGGAGATCGAACGGACGAAGAGGTCGAGACCGCCCTGCAGGACGAGCTCTTCGTCCAGCAGCTTCGCGAGATCCCCGGTCTGGACTTCTTCTCAGCCGACTCGGGTCCGGCCGCACAGGACCTGCGGAGATTCGCGCGCATCTGGTTCGAGCTGCTCGACTGCGGGGCCGGCCGCGACGACCGACTCTCGGATGAAGAACTGGACCGCATCACCGCTTGGTCCGAACGCCTCGGACAGATGGGGGCTGCGAGCATTCGTCTGACGGGTCTCGCGCGTCTCCGCGAACAGTGTATGACCGTGGACCCCCGCGCGGGCGATGGTTTCTGCGCGCTGGCCTCCCACGTCCTTGATTGGCTCGCCACCAACCAGCCGACGTACGTGGGGGGAAAGGCAGGAGACGACAAGGTCTGGATCTGGGTCCTCAGCCGTGGCAGCGCCAAGACGCTGATGACCTTCTACCCGAAGGCCAGCGAACTCCAGATTCGAGTCAACGCCACGAAGAACTATGCGGGTAGCTGGAAGCTGCCGGGATTGGACCGGCCGGGCGACCGCCTGAAGGCGGCGCTCTGCGGCCTCCCAGGAGCGCAGCCCAGCGATGTGCAGGACCGGCCATCGACCTTCTGGTTGGACTTCGGGAGAGGGCACACAGCGACCCGCAACGAGCTCCTCCGGGAGTTCTTCACGACGTTTCTGGGGGAGGTTGAGCAGGTTGCCCGCGAGGCCCACGAGAAGCCCGTCAACACCACCTCCGCCCTGGAGAGCGGGGCTCAGGATCAGGAGACAGCCCAGCCATGAGAGAGTGCAACTTCTGTGGAAAGCGCCGGCCGAACGTGGCCATGGCTCAAATCTGCAATAGCTGCGCGGTCGGATCGAACCGGGACGACTGGTGCGACTACTGCAAGAAGACGACAAACACGTCGGTTGCCTGGATCTGCCGGGACTGCGCGACCGGGAACGAGGGCGATGCGTGGTGCGACTTCTGCAAGAAGACGACGAACACCGCGCCAGCGAAGATCTGTAGTCGCTGCTCGGCGTAGCTGAAGGCGGGTGCCGCGGGGGTGCTGAGGGGCCTCGCGGATCCCGGCCGCCTCGAAGAGGACCACCCGCCTCCTTGCTCCGCTCCGCCCGACAAGGTCCTTCCGAGGTGTGGGCGCAGCGGGTGACTTCCGATGCCCCGAGCGCGGATCGTGCTCGGGCGGGGCGGGGCCGGCCGATGCGAGCCGACGTTGTCAGCCCCCTGGTCCCGATGTGGGGCAGACGCCAGAGGTGCTGCTGTCCTTCCGCAGCTTGAGTAGCCCCGCGCTCACCGCCGCCGGTGTCACGCCCTCCGCCCGAGCCAGCGCGGACATGTTCGGGTAGAGCCCCTCGTCCATCATCTGCCGCCAGCGCCGGGCTCGCTCCCCGACCGGCCGTCCACGGGGTAGGCGAGGCATCCGCGGCTTCAACTTCTGCTCCCTCACCGGCGTCCGCGAACTCGGCCGTAGTACCTGCGCAGCCTCGATTTCGACCTCGTACTGCGGGCATGGTTGGTTGTGCGAGCTGGGGCAGTTGAGGGGTGTTCTTGGCTCGAAGTGCCCCTGAAGTGGCGGCAGCTCAGCGGGCTGCGGCAGTTGAGGGGTGTTCCTGGCGTGGATCACCCCCCCAAGTGCGGTCTGGCCCTAGATCAGGACGTCGAGCCAGCCGGAGTCCGGATCGTTGCCCGGCGCGTCCAGGCCGCCCTGGAACTGGATGTGGTGGGCGATGTGCTTGCCCACGAAGGTGCCCTGGGAGCCCGCCGGCAGCCGCACCTGACCCTCGAACGTGTAGGTCTGGCCGCCTTCCAGCGTCTGCTGCCCGGCGATGTCCACCCGGCCCGAGAACGACTCCTCCTTGTGCTCGATCAGCCGGCCCTGGCCCATGGCCTGGCCCGCGAGCTGCGACGGATCCGACATCGCGCCCAGCTGGCCGGCCTTGCCCTTGAGCCTGGCGGGGTCGATCTTCATCGTCTCCAGGCCGCGGAGCAGCACGTAGACCGCCTTGATGTCCATGTTGCCGTCGCCCACGACCGCAGTGACGGTCACGGGGATCGTGCCGTTGGCCTCGGCCTCGCCGATCTGCATCGTCACCTTGGCGCCGCCGCCGGTCACCGCGTTCGCCATCTGCTTCATCTTGTCGAAGAAACCCATCGAAGACTCCCCTCCCGCGGCGGAATGAGGGTGCCGGGGACCGGAACGGTAACGCGTTTCGGGGTCGAGGTCAGGGCGTTGCGGTCAGGGCGTTGCGGTCAGGGCCCCGCGCGTCGCCTACTGGGCATGGGGCGCGGCAGAGCCCGTCCTCCGCTCCCAGGTGGCGGCATCGACGACCTCCTGCCGGAATCGCCCATGGCAGTCGTTACACACCGCGATGGTCTCGCCGAGCGCGCGCAGGACCCCATCGCGGTCCTTCGCCTTGGCGGCCTCCTGGATCCCGCTGGCGGCGCGATGAAACTCGACGCCCTTCTCAGGGAACCCGGGGGCGCCAGAGCCCATGTGGTCGCAGCGGTTCGCGAGGTCCTCCGTGTAGGCGATGCGCGATGCGCTTCGGCTGACTGCGTCGAAGTCGCCCTCCGCCAGCGCAGCCGTGATCTCCTGGACCACGAGGAGGTGGTCCAACATGTCCGCCTTCATGTGACGGGCCATCATGGGCAGGAGCGGGACCGGAGTCCGCGAATCCATCGCAGCGAGCGCGGCGTGCGGGGAGTCGGCGCGAGGGGCGGCCGTCTCGGGCTGGTCCGGGCCCTCCTGGCCCGCGCACCCGATCAACAGGCCGAGGGCCAGGAGCGTCGGCAAGGTCCAGCTCATCGAGCCTCCAGCAGGGCCTGCGCGACCCTCAGGTCCGCGGGCTCGTCCACGTCCACGCTGCGCTCCCGCGGCATGACCAACCCGGCCGTCTCGTCGCTCAGGAAGCTGCGCGTGCGCCGCAGCCAGTCCACCCGGGCGACGTACACCGCGCCGTTGAGCACGTAGACGGGTCCTGCGTCCTGTCGGCGGGAGGGGCGCGTGGCGGGATCGAGCAGCGGCTCCATGCGCGCGTCGGCCGCGAGCCGGAACATCCACCACGGCGACTTGTCGGCGGCCACCACCGACACCGCGGCGGGCGCACCCGCGGCGCACAGGGCGGCGGCACCGTCGATGTCCGCGGCGGAGCGCAGGGGCGAGGTGGGCTGGAGCAGCACCACCCACTCGTAGCGATCCCCCTGCATCTCGAGCGCGTCCAGGGCGTGCAGCACAGGATCGACGCCGGGCGTGTCGTCCTGCGCGAGCGCGTCGGGTCGCACGAAGGGCGTGTCGAGCCCGGCGGCGCGACCAGCGGCCAGGATCTCGGCGTCCTCGCTGCTGAGCACGATCCGGTCGATCACCTGGCTGCCGCGCGCCGCCTCGGCGGTCCACTCCAGCAGCGACTGCCCCCCCACCCTCACCAGGTTCTTCCTGGGGATCCCGCGGCTGCCGCCCCGCGCCGGGACCACCGCGAGCACGCGTCCCCCGGCGATCACGGTGCGAGCTCGGCGGCGTCGATGGCCTCGTCCTCGGCGTAGTCACGGCGCGCCGGCCGGTCCACGAGGTCCCAGATCCGCATGGGGGACAGGCCCGACTCGGGGCGCTTGCACGCGAGATCGTCCGGCGAAAACGGGGTGCCGGCGCGGATCGGGCGGGCGGCGACGATGCCCTTGCGCGCGATGGCCCTGTTGCCGAGCTCGGACTCCGCGGGGGCCTTGGCCCCGTCCCCCAGCGCCGCCTCGACCTGCCGGATCGCCGTCACCATCGCCGCGAGCTGGGCCGGCTCCAGGGAGGCCCGGTGATCGGGGCCGGGCAGCGTCCGGTCCAGCGTGAGGTGCTTTTCGACCACGGTCGCGCCCCGGGCCACGGCGGCGATGGCCACGGCGATCCCCGGGGTGTGATCGGACAGCCCCACGGCCACGCCGAAGCGCTGGCCGAGCGTTCGCATCGCGCGCAGGTTCACGTCCGCAAAAGGCGCCGGGTACTCCGTCGTGCACTGCAGCAGGACCAGCCGCTGGCTCACGAGCCGTCGGCCAGCCTCGGACGCCAGCGCCTGGGCGAACCGCTCCCGTCGCGGGCGGGCATCGTCGTCGGTCCAGCCCCAGGCCAGCACCCCCACCGCTTCCTCCACCTCCTGCATCGTGGCCATGCCCGTGGACAGGATCAGCGGCAGCCCCGTGCGCGCCGCCGCGAGCAACAGCGGGCCGTTGGTCAGCTCCCCGGAGCCCAGCTTGAGCCGGTCCAGACCCAGGTCGTTCACCAGGAACGCCAGGGACTCGTGGTCGAACGGCGTCGACAGGAACGCGATGTCGCGGTCGGCGCAGCGCTGGATCAGCTCGACGTGGGCCGCCGGGGACAGCTCCAGGCGCCGCAGCATCTGCCGCTGGGACTCGCCCGCGTCCGTCGTCTGCTGCTGGTAAGCTGCCTTCTGGGCGCTCGCGCTGGCCAGCTTGTCGGCCCGGAAGGTCTGGAACTTCACGCAGTCGGCGCCCGCGTCGGCGGCCGCGTCCACCAGCTGGCGGGCGAGGTCCAGATCGCCGTTGTGGTTCACCCCCGCTTCGGCGATGACCAACGTGCTGCCGATCACGCGATCTCCAGATCCACGAACCCCTTGCGCAGCAGCCCCGCGGGGTCCTCGATCGCCTCCAGCACGGCGACGATCGCCTCGGAGGCGTGCCCGTCACCGTACGGGTTGTGGGCGTCGATCGTGTCCAGATCGAAGGCCTTGCGGATGGCGGCCTCGATGGCTCCGCGCTCCGGCGGACAGTCGATCACGGTGCTGGCCCGCGGCCGTCCGTCCTGGCGGCCCCCGATGTTCACGGTGGGCACACACAGGCTCGGCGCTTCGTACAGCCCGCTGCTGCTGTTTCCGACGACCGCATCCACCGAGGCCATCGTCGACAGATAGCGGAGCTGGCCCAGGGACACGAAGGCGGCGGCGTTGTCGTGCTCGTCAGCCCAGGCGCGGGTGTGGGCGGCCAGGGCGGCGCCTCCCAGATCGGCGTTGGGCATGGTGACGATGACGCCGACGTCGGGTCCGAGGGCCTCCAGGGCGGCCAGCAGCTCGTCCAGGCGGGCGATGCCGTCGTCGAACGCGAGCGTCTCGGGGTGGTAGGTGACCAGCACGTTCCGGGTGAGCAGCGTGAAGCCCAGCTCCGCGTCGAGCTCCGCGCCATCCAGCAGCTGCATCGTGCGGATCGCGTCGATGCCGGGGCTGCCGACCTCGTGCACGCGGTCGGGGCGCTCGCCGAGCTGGCGCACCCGCCGCGCTGCATCGCGGTTGGTGACGAAGTGCACGTGCGACATCTTCGTGATGGCGTGGCGGATCGCGTCGTCCCAGGCCCCCTCGGTCAGGTCGCCGCCGCACAGATGGGCGACAGGGAGCCGGCACACCAGGGCGGCCTGGACCACGGCGAGGATCTCGAAGCGGTCGCCCAGCACGAGCACCAGATCGGGCGTCAGCGAGGCGAAGGCGCGAGCGAAGCCCTCGGTCGTGAGCCCCATGGAGCGGGCGATCCCGACGCTGCTGTCTTCGTGCACCTCGGCGGGGACCTGGGCGTGCACCGTGAAGCCATCGGCGACGATGCTGCGCAGGGTGCGGCCGTGGGCGTCCTCCAGATGGGTGCCGGTCACGCCGACCTGCAGGGTCAAGTGGCGGGACGCTTCGATGGCGCTCATCACCGGGCGCAAGAGGCCGTACTCGGCTCGGGAGCCGGTGACGACGCAGACCTTCATTGGGACACCATGGGGGCATTTTCCCTCACCGCGCCCCCCGCGCAACCCCGTGCGCGCCGTTGGGTACCCTGCGGCGGTGCCCCGCAACCCCGCCATCGAGCGTGTACTGAGCGACGAAGAGGCCGGTGGCCTGTGGTTCCGAGACCTGCTCGGCTACCCGGTGTGGTCGCTGGAGCGGCTGCGTCGCTACCGGTTGGAGGTGCTGCGCGACGACCAGGCGTCTGCCGGTGCGACCTCCCAGTCCAAGGGCCGGGCGCGGGTGGAGGCGGAGTGGACGGCGATTCGTGCCTCGCTCGCCGATCTGCGGCGCGGGGGGCCCGTCGAGCGCACGCGGCGCGGCCGGGACGTGTGGGTGCTGGGCAACACGACCTACCGGCGCAAGCTCGCCGATGGGCAGTGGCGCTGCATCTTCGCCGACCACCTGCGGCGGCAGCTGGGAGACCGGCTGCTCTTCCTGGAGTTCAACGCGGCGCGCCTGCCGTCGCTCGAGCGGGAGGACGTCTGCTTCCTCGACGCGGTGCAGATCCCGCTGCTGACGGCAGCCCGGGTGACGGCCCCGGCGGTGGCGGCGGCCTGGTCGGTGCTGCGACGTCAGGACCTGCGCGCGTTCTCGGGGACGAGCTCCCGCCGGCTGGCGGACCGGGCGATCTACGGGCGCGGGCTGCTCGAGGTGGCTCGGCGCTGGATCGACGCTGCGCCGCCGGAGGCCATCTTCGTGCTCTGCGGGTACACGATGCACGGCCCGATCCAGCTGGCGGCGCGGGAGCGGGGGATCCCGATCATCGAGCTGCAGCACGGGATCGTGCACGAGAGCCACGCGGGATATGTGCTGCCGGTGTTGCCGGCGTCGCGCACGCGCTCGCTGCCGCTGCCGGACCACCTGGTGGTGTTCGGGCAGTACTTCGGGCAGGTGCTGGAGCGGGAGAGCCCGCGCTGGGCCGGGCGGTGGACGGTGGGCGGGCACCCGTGGCTGCGGGCGAAGCGGGCCGAGGCGGCGGTCGCGTCGGTGGCGGGCAAGCTGCTGGTCTTGTTCTCGCAGTACGAGCTGGATGTGCGGATCCAGATCCGGGACGCCGCCGAGGCCGCTCGGATCGCGCTGGGGCCCGAGTGGCGGGTGGTGCTCAAGCCGCACCCCCGGGAGGCCGACGCCGCCGAGTTCTTCGCCAGCGCGGTGGCTGCGGGGGTGGAGCTGGCGGGGGCGAGCGACGACTCGTACGGGTTGATGGCGCGAGCCGATCTGGCGGTGACCTCGTACTCCACGATCTGCATCGAGGCGCTCGCGTTTCCATGCCGCAGCGTGGTGCTGCCGTCGGACCGCTGGACCGAGGCGATCACCGATCTGATCGAGGCCGGGCTGATCGAGCGGGCGGCGGACGGCACCGAGCTGGCGGCGCTCGCGCAGCAGACGGGGGGCGGTGGGGATCGCGAGGCGGTGGCGCGGGACCTGTTCGGGATCGGGCTGGAGGAGCCGGACTTCGCGGCGATGATCCAGGGCGCGCTGCGACGCTGAGCGGGGGTGGCTGATCCCGTTCTTTCATCTGCGGCGACACACAGTACGGGCCCGCTGGCTCCTTGAGGTGACACCAACCCCGCACACGGGACAGGAGCACTGATGGAGTTCATGAACGTCGTTCGAATGCAGATCAAGCCAGGCCGCTTCGAGGAGTGGCGCGCCTTGATGGCGGCCAACTTCGCGGCTGCGAAGCACATGGGTGGAGTCCCCGGAATGATCGAGATCCGCCACGTGCAGTACGGCGAGGACAAGGTCTGCGTCGTCGGTCGGTGGGAGTCCAAGGCGGCGTTCGCCAAGGCCCGGCCCATGCTGGTCGCCAACCTCGACAAGTTCCGCCACGTCCTGGTCCCGAGCGACGCCGGCGACACGGATCCGATCGGCGGCGAGGTCATCTTCAGCACGGTCTGAGCGACCGGGGCTCAGCATCCGCGAGCCATGTGGTCGACGCGTCGCAGCAGGGTGGGGATCCGGTGTGGACCCGCCATGCTGCGCACGTGGGACGTTCGTGGTGCACGAAGGCCGGGAGTGCAGCGCACTCCGCCGGGTCACGCCCGACGTCGCCCGACGCTCCAGGTCCAGCGGCCGACGCGCTTCTGGTACGCGGAGTACTCGTCGCCGAAGGCCTGGGTGAGCGCGTCTTCCTCGGCTGGAATGACCCTGGCGTTCATGATCCACACCGGGATCGCCAGGAGCACCAGGGGCCACGTGACGTTCATGAGCAGCGCCACGCCGATGTAGCCCGACGCCAGCGCGAGATACATCGGGTTGCGCGTCACGCGGTAGGGGCCGCTGGTCACCAGCCTGCTCGCCATCGCGTGCGGGATGATCGTGGTCCGATGAGTCAGGAACAGCAGGGGCGCGGACACGATCAGGGCTGCGGCCACCAGCGTGCAGCCGACGCCGAGGACCAGCGCGAGCGCCGCCCACGAGGCCGGCAACACACGCTGGTGGCTGCGCTGCTCGGCCCCGACCTGACATGACCGTCGCCTGCTGAACGCGCCACGAAGGCCGTGAGGTGCGCAGGCCGGACCCGTACTACGCCTCCAGACCCTCAGCCTCCTGCGAACTTCGGGCCGCGCCCCACCGCCGCCCGCGCGTACTCCTTGAGCCGCTCCCGCCCGTAGTAGGCGCGGATCTCCGGGTCCGGGCAGCGCTCCCCGCCACCGGCTGCCTCCTTCAGCCACGCCCGCGCGAAGTGGAACCCAGCGCTGCGGGGCGCCCGGGCCGAGTACGCCACGGTCCTCGCAGCGATCAGGAGCGGGTGGTGCCCCAGGAACCAGGCGTAACGGCCCTTTCGGGCGTACCCCGCTGCGGCTCCGAAGCGCGTCGCCGTCTCGCGCACCTGGACCGCCTCCAGGTCCGACACCAGCACACACCGCCAGCCCCGCAGCCGCGCCTTGACGTTCGCCGCCCCGTCGAAGCCCGGGTAGGGCGGCAGCCCGCCGATGGAGTCCAGGCACGCCACCTTGAAGAACTGCGTGCCCCCCCGCGGCAGATCCTCCCGCTGGTACCGCTCGCGCACCACCCGCCCGTCGGGCATGCGCGAGTGCACGATGGAGCTGACGATCCCCATCAGCTCGTGGCTCTGCAGGGCCTCGGCGAGCCTGCGGTAGTGGTCCGGCGGCACCAGGATGTCCGCGTCGAGCACCCCGGCGTGGGCCGGCTGCCCCCCCGCATCCACCAGCGCCCGGATCGCCTGCTCGAGTCCCCACCGCTTGATGCGCGCGACGTGGGCCCCCAGGTACTCCGTGGCCGGCTCGGGCGCCCGCACGGCCACCATCCAGTCCCGGGTGGCGGCCTGCTCCTGCAGCCACTCCCAGGATCCGTCCGTGCTCCCGTCATCCACGACCAGCCACAGGGCGGCGCGGTGCTCCTGCCCCTCCAGGCCCGCCAGCAGCCCCGGCAGCGCATCCCGCTCGTCGCGGCACGGCGTGGTCAGGACGTAGGCGGGCAGCGCGGTCATTGGCCCCTCTTCGCGGTGGCGGACGCGCCGTACCCGCGGTCCATGTCCAGGTGGTACCTCGCGTGTCCCTTGCGGGCCGCCCGGGAGGTGCCGATGTGCGGCGGAGGCATCAGGTCCCACCCCTGGCGCTTGCGGTCGTACCGCTGGTAGCGGCTGCGGCTGTCGCCCCGATCCTTGGGGAACATCGAGTAGTCGGTGGGGGTGGCCGGCATGGACTCCGGCACGTTCTCGCCCAGCACCAGCCACCGCTCCCCGGCAGCCTCCGCGGGACCGATGCGGGCCTCGTGAAGGCCCTTCGCCAGCTCGATCCGGTCCCCTGGCACCACGGCGAGCCCATCGATGGTGACGCGCACGTCCTCGTCCGCTCCACGCCGGGTGACGCTGTACTGGCCGTCCATCAACACCTGGATTTGCAGGATCCCCTCCGCGTCCCCCGCCTCCCAGCGGATCCGCGCGCCGTGCACGTACAGGTTGGGCGCCACGGGCAGGTAGTTGAGGTACAGCAGCTGCTTTTCGCCCCCGCGCAGGTACTTGTCGCGGCTCATGTAGTCCCGCACGAAGAACCGCGCCGGCGCCTCGCGAAGCAGCTCGGAGATGAAGTTCCCGCGGGCCTTTCGCTTCGCCTCGCGGTTCTGGGACGTCAGGTACCCGCCGAGCTCCGGATACCCCGGGACCAGGTTGATGCCGGCGAGGTACGGCACCGGCTCCGGGAACATGCGACCGACGGTCCTGGTGAGGGCGATCTGGGCCCGGTTGTCCACCGCCCAGGCCTGCTCGATGGCGGTGCGTCCCACGTCGTGGCTCCACCAGAAGCCCCCCGCGAAGGCCACGGCCGCCACCCCGGCGCCCCAGCGCGGCCGACCCGCCAGCCCCCCCAGTCGCGCGCCCAGGGCGCCCAGCATGAGCAGCGCCTCGGCGGCGGGCAGCGCCAGCAGCGGCTCGATGGACGCGATGTAGTAGGGGAAGAAGCCCCGATGCACGGGGAACACCGCCAGCATCGCCAGGGCCACCATGCCCACCGCCACCGTGGGGCGCACCTTGCGCACGACCGCGACCACGAACCCCGGACCGGCCAGGGCCCACAGCACCGGCGCGCGCTCCACCGCGTCCAGCAGCCACTCACCCTTGTCCGTGGTGCTGATCCCGCCGCCGAACGCCGTCGACGCCGCCGTCCCGACCGTCGAACGCAGCACGTCGGTGCCCGCGGACGAGGCGATGGACAGCCCCACGAACCACGCCACCACCAGCGCCGCGCCCACCCCGATGGCGACGAGCCCGTCCCGAACCCGGGCCTCGCGGCGGCCCAGGTCGGGGTTCAGGGTCGGCGCCGCCACCAGCCACGCGGCGGCGAGTCCGACCGTGTTGTAGGCCGACTTCTGGCTCACCAGCACCGCGGCGGCCACCACCGTCGCGGCCAGGGCGGCGCTGCGCGGCGTCCATCGCTGCCGCCACAGGATCGCCACCGCCAGCAGCGTCAGGGGGGTGGTGAACGTGTCCGTGCGCAGCTCGATGCCGTGGGTCGCCCAGAGCCCCGCCGTGGCCGCCAGCGCCACCGCCAGCGGCGCCCTCAGCGCGCCCCGGGCGTCCTCCCCCTCCTGGCCGCGTCCCAGCCA
>CALAGR010000370.1 GCA_937891735.1 uncultured Pseudomonadota bacterium
TCCGGGGCCCCGGGCGCTGGTGCTGCTGATGGGCTACGACGGCCGGGACGAGCTCCGCGCCGCGGCCACGGCGTTGGGCGGGGGCGGCGCGAGCGAGGCGCAGTTCGAGGAGGCGCTGTGGACCGGGCACCTGCCCCCCGTGGATCTCCTGATCCGCACCGGCGGCGAGCCCCACCTGTCCGCGGCGTTCCTGCTGTGGCGGCTGGCAGAGGCCCAGCTGGCGTTCCCGCCGGTGGCGTGGCCGGACTTTGGCCCGACGCAGCTGCGCGAGCAGCTCGACGCCTACGCGCGCATCGAGCGGCGCTTCGGCCGATGACCGCCCGGGGCCCCTCCGAAGCCCTCCCCTCCCCGCGCGCGCACCTCGCCGCCACGCTGCGGCTGGTGGACACGCTGGCGACGCAGGCCGGCGGCTGGTCCGCGTGGCCCGGGGGCCAGATCGTGCGGGAGGTGCTGGATCGGCCCTTGCACCTGCCCGCCTCGGTGCGGCCCGACATGAACGGGCTGAAGTACGACAGCTACATCACCCAAGGCCCCTCGGGCCCCGCCTGGGGGGTGACGTTCAACGACCGCTGGCAGGGCCGGGCGATCTGGCCGGTGCTCGACGCGCTCGCCCGGGACCTGCCCGGCGACTACGACGTCGATCGGGTCCAGCGGCTGCGGCGCGCGGTGCCAGGCACCTCGGTGAACGTGGCGCTGGGCTTCGACACACCGGGGCGGCCTCCGCGGCTCAAGGTCTATCTGCAGGAGGCGGACTGGCGGCAGGGCGTGCTGACGGTCGGGGCGTTCGCGGGGCTGTCCCCGGATCTGCGCGGCGGATGCGTGCTCCCCGGGGTCCTGGCCCCCGAACGGGCCCTGGGGGTGCTGACGGTGGTGCTCCGACCCGATGGCAGCAGCGGGCTCAAGGCCTACGTGGGGGGCCAGAGCGCGCGAGCCGTCGCGGAGGTGCTGCGCGGCGGGTGCCCCGAGGTGGACGCGCTCGCCGCCGGCATGGCAGCGGCGTGTCCGTCCAGCCCGGCCTGGCACTACCTGACGATCCGGCTGGAGGAGGGACAGGAGCCCCGCTACGCGCTCAACCGGATCTGGGAGCACGTGCGGGTGGGCTTCGGCGGGCCGACCGCGCTGGAGGAGGCCTGGAGCGAGGTGGGGGCGCTGTTCGAGGTGGCAGGGCGTGGGGCGTCCTTCGACGCGCTGCGGTCCCTCCGGAGCGAGCTGGGCGCGCTGCGGCTCGTGCCGACGGCGGCGGCGTACGAGGCAGGCGGGACCTCCGCCGACGTGTACCTGGCGGCCTGGCCAGCCTGATCTCAGGCGGCGGTTCAGCTCTCAACACGGACAGGCCGTCCGCGCCGTCTGCGCCCCGGCAGCCCACGAGCCAGCGCGTCGAAGGCTCATCCGCGGGCGCGAGGGCGACCTCGCCGATCCCCTGCACGAACCACTGATCCCAGGCCACCCCCTCGGGATCCGCGAGCCGCAGGGCCAGGGCCACGCGTTCGTGGGTCGCGCCGGACAACGCGAGCCGGGCAGGCCCGACGTACCGCAGGGTCACGGTGCGTGGATCGGTGGGGTGGGGGCGATGGGGCTCGCCCAGGCGAAGCTCCGCGGGAAGGACGAGGGGCACGTCGAACGCACCCGGGCGGCGATCCGGCGAGGGCTGCTCCACGAAGCGATCCTCGTGCAGCTCGAACATCTGCCTGTCCACGACCCGCCAGCCCTCGGCGGAGCGCACGTGCCGCGCGCGAATGCGAACCCGCACCCCATCGGCGCGCACCTGGACGTGGCTGCGCACCGCGAAGGTCTGCCCTTTCCGGTCCTGCCAGATCGCCCGGTCGGGCCGCTCGCCGCCATAGACGAACGCATCCAGCCGGGCCGAGGGGCCGCTGGGCTGCAGCGGGGTGAGCAGCAGGGCGCTCACTCCGGCTCCCGCGCGGACCACCAGGCCATTCCGACCAGGCACACCACGGCCAGCTCCGCCGACTCGTCGGCCCGCCGCTCCCCGGCGAGCGCCCAGGTCCCGAGGGTAGCCACCAGCAGCGCCGCGACCCCTGCCCACAGGCCCCCGTCCAGGCGCGGCAGGGCGAGCCGATCCGCGATGCCACGCAGCGCCCGCGGCCAATGGTCACGGAGAGCCAGGAACAGCACCGCGGCCAGGGGGATCACCCGCCACAGCACCTCGATGACCGGCAGGTTGTGGGAGTTGAAGCTCCCGCTGTGCGAGCCGACCTCGGCCAGCGCCGCGGGGCTCCCGAAGCCCAGCCACATCTGCCCGTAGTCGACCTCTTCGAGCAGGAGCAGGCCCGCCCCCACTGCGACCCAGGGCGCGCGGCGCTGCACCCCGAGGGTCCCCAGGGCGAGCAGCGCTCCGGCCGTGAGCGCCTCGATCACGCCCTCCTTGCCCGCCAGGAGCAGCTCGACCCCCCTCGGCAGGGGCGCCAGGAGCAGGGGCAACGCCGCCACCGCACCCAGCGCGACGTAGACGCTCTGGGGCATGGACCCGGTGCGGGCGCGCAGCCAGGACGTCAGGAGCACCGCCGATGCGAGGGCGATCACGAGGTGCTCGCCCATCCCCAGAGGGCTGACGATGGCCATCAGATCGGCCGGAGCCGGTCGGTGGGGAACCGCTCCGCGAACTCGGCGTACACCCCCGTACAGAGCGCCGACATCTCGCAGGACCCGCAGGCCGGCACGTGCGTGCGCTTGCGGTCCGGCCGCCAGTTGTAGAAGTCGTCGAACACGACCCGCCCCGGGTGGCGGGCCCACTCCGCGGTCACCCGCGGGTCCCAGTGCAGGTCGTTGGACAGCATGCGGTGCTCGCCAAGCACGCACATCGGCACGCCGAAGAACCGGATGATGGCGCTCCCGGCGCGGCCGGGCACGGTGGGCAGGACCCGGGCCAGGTCGTCGAGGGGAACGGCGAGCTCGGCGTAGCGATCCGCAGCGGCGCCCTCGGGGGTCGTGTTCGACACGATGATGAGCCCCACCCCGAGGGACGCCGCGAGGGCGACGGTGTCCGGCAGCTGCTCGAGGTTGCGCCGGGTGACGACCGTGTTCACCGCGGCCCGAAAGCCCGGAGCGATCTGCTTCGCCAGGGTGATGGCGCGAGTGACGGTCTCGAAGCTGCCCTCCCTGCCCGCCAGGGCGTCGTGGGCCGCCGCGTCGGGGCCGTGCAGCGAGAACAGGGCTTCGTCCAGCAGCGGCACCGCCTGCTCCGCGAACGCGGGACGGGCCAGCATCGTGCCGATCGTGCCGACGGAGGTGCGCAGGCCCAGCTGGCGACACAGGCGCAGCAGATCGATGAACCGCGGGTGGATCGTCGGCTCGCCCCCCGTGAAGTGCACCGCCTGCACGCCCCGCCCGGCGTGGGTGCGGATCACCCGGGCCAGACGCCCCCAGGTCGCAGCAAACGGGTTGAAGGCCTGCATGCGGTGGTCTTCGGAGCAGAACACGCAGCGCTCGGGGCAGTGCCAGGTGACGTGCAGCTCGAGCCGGCGCATGACCTGTCCGTCGGGCCCGATCCAGGGGGTCGCCCCGGCCTCGGCGTCGGACTGGACGGGCTGGGCGGCCAAGGCGAGGCGATGTCGGGCGCGGTTCACGGGCGCGCCTCGGGCGCCGACGTACGTGCCCGCTTCATCGCCGCCCAGGCCGGGTAGAGCCCCCGCACGAACCGGGACAGCTCCGCGTCGGCGGCCTCGGTGGACTCGATGATCCGGGCCGGCAGCGCGCCCCGCAGGAGCCCCCACGTCCGCTCCGCCCCGCGGTCGAGCTCGTCCAGCGACGGCGGGTCGTCGAGCGTGCCCAGGCGGGTCTGGTCGCCCAGCTCTTCGAGCTTGCCCGACAGCACCACGTTCGAGGTGTGCACGGAGCCGTCCGAGTCCACGACGAGGCCGGTGTTGAAGAACGGCGTGGGAGCCCAGGTGAACAGGTTGCGCAGGTACAGGTACCGCCCAGCGCTCCAGGTGGACCTCACGTGGGCGGCCACCGCGTCGAACCCCCGCCGCAGATCCGCCAGCTGGTCGGGCCGCCACGGCAGGAAGTAGCCGGGCAGCAGGTTGAAGCGGGTCAGGCCCAGGCCGCGCAGGTGCTCGAAGTTCTCCGCGAACCGGCTCGCTGACGCAGGGGGGATGGTCTGGGTGATGACCACACGCCGCGTGGCCCGCAGGGCTGGCAGCAGCGTCATCAGGTGCTCGTAGCAGTCGGCGACGCCGGGGAGGGCGCGGCGGTAGCGCCGGTGGTCGGCCGGCGCGCCGTCCATGGAGATGGTCAGGATCGCCTTGGGCTCCCGCCGGACCCAGTCGAGCCACTCCTGGGTCAGACCCAGCCCGTTCGTGGACACGTACACCCGGCGGATCCCGGGGATCCGGGAGGCCTGCGCCACCACGGACCGCACGAGGTCCGGTACGAGCAGCGGTTCGCCGCCGAACACCTTGACGTCGCCGCCGCCGTAGCGCCCCGCGAACAGCTCCAGGGCAGCGCTCGTCTGGCCCTCGGTGAGGTCGGGGTGGCCGTCTTTTGCGGTCGGGCAGTAGGCACAGCGCAGGTCACACCGGCGCGTGACCGTCAGGATCAGCGTGCGCGCCGCGCGCCGCCTACCACTGTCCGTGGGAACCGTGGGAGCCGTGGGACCCATGAGAGCCGTGAGACCCGTGAGACCCGTGGGACCCGTGGGACCCATGAGAGCCGTGAGACCCGTGGGAGCAGTGCTGCGCGAGGATCCAGCCGGAGTTGTCGGGATCGTTCAGAACGCTGGACGCGCGGTCGCGCAGATCTTCCGAAGCAGCCTCATCCACCTGCTTGCTCTCTTCGAGCTGCAAGAACTGGCTGGGCTTGCGGCCGGGCTTCGGGAGCCCGTTGCCATCTCCATTGTCGAACGCCATGCCGCTCCCTACTGCTCCACGATCGGCAACGTGCCGCGACCGGGCCTGATTGGGGCCGTGGTCTGCTCCGGAGCATCACCCACGTCCTGATTTGCGTCCAGACCTTCTTCCGGGTCTCGCGGTCGGTTGATCGTCCACCGCCGGAAGATCCGCTCCACGCTGCCGTCCACATCATCGCCCAGCCGCGACAGCAGCATGCGCGCCACGCCCATGTACTCCTTGCACTTCGGAGTGCTGGGCCGCTGTCCGAACAGGTCCCCTTGAAGCATGTAGTTGTGCAGGGGGCGCACGCCGCAGAACGGCGCGTTCCAGCAGTCGCTGCACATGGGCAGGGCGTCCAGGTAGGACGCGACCGCGATGGCCTTGACCGTGGGGTGGTTGGCGGCCTGCTCGAACGTGGTGTCGTCCACGTTGCCCAGGACGAACAGGTCGTCCCCCATGGACGCGATCATGCGCCCCTCGTCCGAGGCGTGAATGCTGCCGTCGTACATGTAGGCGAGCTGACCGGTGCCGGAGCCCACCGGCGAGCGGATGTCCACGAAGTTGGGGTCGTCCGCGGTCAGCATCTTCATCAACAGGATGGACGCCGTGCCTTCGGCGATCTCGACGCCGCGCTGGTTGAGCTCGAGGATGTAGTTCAAGCAGCGCTCGTAGAACTCCAGGTACTCCTCGGGCGTGTAGCCGACGCGCTTCCAGGTGCTCATGGCGAAGCCGAACGGGTTCAGCGGCCGCAGGTGGATGTTGCGGATGCCGAGCTCGACGTACAGGTCGATGACCTCCTGCCAGTGGTCCAGCGTGGCGCGCGTCGTGGTCATCAGCGCATCGACGTGCCACAGCCGGGGGTCGCGTCCCAGCTCGATGTAGCGCCGATTGAAGTACTGGACCCACTTGAGGACGTCGACGTATGCGCCGCCGCCCTTCTTCCAGGGCCGGTTGACGTCGTGCACGACCGGCGGCCCGTCCAGGCTCGTGCAGATCATCACGTTGTTGGCCAGCAGCCACTCGGCCTTCGGCACGTCCATCGTCGTCATGTTGGTGACGAGGGAGTGCTCGAGCCGCTTCTGCTCGTAGCGGTTCTTCTCCCGGCTGTACTCGACGATGAACTTGAGGACCTCGAAGTTGATGGTCGGCTCGCCCCCCTGGAACTCGATGTTCAGATATGGCGACGGCGTCTTCATGAGGTGGTCGACGACCTTCTTGGCCGTCTCCATCGACATGTCGGTGTCCACCCGATCCATCTCGGTCCGGGACGCGTGGCAGTAGGTGCAGTGCTGGTTGCACCGCAGGGTCGTGATGATGATCCCCAGGTGCGGCCCCTGCCCCAGGAAGCGCTTCTTGCGGCGAAGGCGGGTCGCCAGACCGTCGATGTCCAGATCCTTCTGCAGGAAGCCCTTGGCCTGGAGCACTGCGAATCGGGGGTGCTCGTCGTCGATCCGGCCGGCCAGCAGATCCGAGAACTCCGGGTCCGACAGCAGCTCCCACTCACCGACGTCGTTGGTGATGATCGTGCGCTCGCCGATGCGCCCGAAGCGGAACCACGCCAGCGTGTCGGTGGCGACGGTGCGCCGCGGCAGGACGACGGTGTGGTGGGTCACGCCTGCGCCCCCCGGGCCAGCACGGCCGTCTGGAACAGGGCGAAGTTGGCCAGCTCGTGCTCCAGCACCTCGACGTGCGCCGGCGCGACCTCGGACACGGCCACCTCGACGACGTCGTCCTGCACCGTCAGGGTCAGGGCAGCGAAGGACGCGAACGCCGCTACGGCCTCCTCGATCGCCTCGCGGCGGTACAGGCTCAGGTCGAAGCGGATCCGCGCGTCGGGCTCAGGCACCAGGACCACCAGCGGTGTCCCACGGGACCTCGATCTCCAGCGGGTCGTCGTCGAGTTCCTCGGCATCGAGCTCGGCGAGCAGCGCATCGATGCTGACGCGCGCCTCCCCCCCGAAGAACGCACGCGCCAGCGTGTACTCCCGAAGCGACGCCGTCGACGCGCTGATCTGCATGCGCATGACCTGGTTGAGCAGCTCGTTGGCGAACTCGCCCGCCAGGCCGATCAGGTCCTGGGAGCTGGCGGCCTCCCGGCTGCGCAGGCGCACCCGGATCTGGCCATCGCCGGGCCGGGTCAGGAACAGCCACGCCCGATCCACGAACAGGTAGGCCGCGCCATACACGGCGGCCTTCGGATAGATCTCCTCGTGCAGGTCGAACGCGACGCTGCGCTCCCCCAGCTCGAAGCCCAGCTCGACCTCCTCGGCGTCGCTCACTGCAGCACCCCTTGGGTCGCGCCCAGCCACTGCTCGATGCGCTCCTCGTGCGTCAACAGCCCGGCCAGGGAGACCTGCGCCTCGTTGACCCGCGCGATGTTCGCCACCCGAAGAAGCACCCGGCCGAGGACCTCGTCCGATGCGTCGTCACCGCGTCCACCGTTCATGAGCAGGAAGTCCAGCTCGTCGGTGCTCGCGATGCCCGCCGGACAGCCGCCGTTTCGACAGACATGCACCCGGGCCAGCGCCCCGTCGGTGGCGCGCTCGAGCGTCAGGAGCATCGCCCCGCGGTCGGCTGCGCGTAGATCCCGGAACGTCCAGCCCATGCCCAGCTCCGAGCCCAGGGCGTGGGGCGCGAGCAGAGCCACGGGGCCCAGGCCCGCGTCGTCGCCCAACAGCGCCGGCGGGGTGTCCTCCGGGAGGTGCTCCGCTGCCGGGGCCGCGGCCATGGGGGCCGGCCCCTCCGCACGCGCGGGGGCTGCTCCGACGAGCGGCACCGCCACTGCGGCGAGCCCGAACTGCAGCACCTTGCGTCGTTCCTGGTCGACCATGACGACTCCTGTCAGTCAGCAAAGGGATCGGGGCGCCCGATCGCGTCCACCCGGTCCTCACCGATCTGCGGCAATTCTCCGAGCGCTGGCAGCATAGCCCATGCCGGATCCTGTGCCAGGGCGCTGGAAGGCACTGCGAGAGGACGGAGGCGGGCGCGCCCTCGCTGCTCCAGGTCGGGCTGCTCGGTTCGGGAGTGGCGCCCCGCCCGGGCGCGGATGCGCTCCAACAGCGCCGGCTCCGGCTCTCGACGCAAGACCGCCCGGATCGCGGGGAGCGGATCGGCGAACACCGGCGACAGCTCCCGCTCGTCGAAGGAGCGCGCCATCGAGTACATGCCTGCGCAGATCGGGTCGAAGTCGCACGCCAGACAGGCCTGCCCCTTGCCGTGCAGGAACTCCCTTTGATGCACGAACCCCTTCTGGTCCAGGAAGCGAATGCACCGCTCCTCTTCCTTGACGATCTTGCGGGTCTCGGTGGACGCCCACGGGTATCGGGGCATGAAACAGAGCGGAACGCGCTCGGCCCGGAAGCTGCGCCCCGAGGCGTGCAGGAAGTCCATCGCCCGCTCCAGGGAGACCTGGAACTCGTAGTGACGGCCGATGCAGTCGGGGTTCTCCTCGGCGCGGTTGCCGTCGGGATCCATGTTGTTCCAGACGAAGTGCCGGATCCACGGGAAGCGGCCGCAGATCCACCGCACCGTCTCGTCGAGATGGTCGGCGTTGTACGCGCAGATCACGGTGTTGATGTCGCACGTGATCCCCATCTCGGGGACGAGCTCCAGGCACGCCACCAGGGTCTGCCACGCGTTCCGGTAGCGGGTGATGAAGTCGTGCACCTCGCGCCGACTGCTGTGCAGGCTGACGTGGATGTGTCCGAGCCCTGCATCCACGCAGCGCTGGAAGAACGCCCGGTCGGCCAGCAGCTGACCGTTGGTGATCATCCGGCTGTGCAATCCGAGCCCCGCCGCGTGCTCCAGCGCCGCAAACAGCAGCGGAGACAGGCTGGGCTCCCCCCCGGTGAGGATCACCCCGTCGAACTGCAGCTCGGCCAGACGGTCCAGCTCGCTGCGCATCTCCCGGTCCGTCAGGTCCACCCCCGTGGGCGGGTTCGAGCAGAACCGACATCCCTGGTAGCAGTCGCGGGTGAGCTGGAGGTATCCGAGGTTCGCCATCAGTCCAGGACCGCCAGACGCCGCCGCTGACGCTCCTGGTCCTTCTTGCGGGCCAGCGTGGCCAGGGGGTCCTCGGGCGACTCCACCGTCGCGCCGAAGCCGGGCAGGGAGGGGGCCGGGGCCTCGGTCGGCCGACCATCCGCCATCCGCGGCCGGGGCTCGGGCCGCAGGACCCCGAGCTGGGCGGCCGCAGACTCGGCCCAGGCGCCCTGGAGCGGCTGGGCCAGCACGAACCCCCGCGCCCGCACCATGTTGACGTGCACGCCGTCGCAGCGCGCATCGACCGCGCACCCGGCGCAGCGCGTGCTCTTGGCCCGGTAGCGCGACGTGACGTGCCATCGGGCCAGCTCGTCGATGGCGAGTCGCCCGGTGGTGCTGTCGAACACGGCGACGGGGAGCCGCAGGGGCTCCTCGACGAGCCGGGACCCCGGACAAAGACACGCCGGAAGTCCGCTGACCCGAATCGGAAGATCCAGCGCAACGAAGAACGAAGCCGGATCCTCCAGATCCGACTCCAGCGCTTCTTCCATTCGCTCCCAACTGGGCTGGCGCAGCGTGACGACATCGAGCAGCTCCCCCACCACGTCACGGTGCGCGAGCAGCCAGCCCGCGCTTTGACGTGTCAGGAGGATCTCCACCTGCCGGGTCGGTTTCTGGCCCGGGTTGCCCAGGACGATGTCCAATTCCTCGGCCCTGCTCACCTCGATCTGCACCGCGTCTGCCAGATCCGCGTCGTGCAGACCCTGCAGGTCGTCCAGGGAGATCAGCAGCGGCCCACCGACCCGCGCCGCCAGCTCCGACGCCTCCGACGCTCCCGGCAAGCGCACCGCGACGCACCCGCCCATGGCCCATCCGTCGGGGCCCGACAGACGCGGGAGCCAGTCCAGATCCCGGCCGACATCGATCACGCGGACCGCGCGCTCCCGGAGCCCCGAGATCGCGTCGTCCATCGAGTCGCAGAACGGAGCGATGAAGCAATGCCGGCAGCGGTCTGCGTCCCGACAATCCAGCGCCGCCCCGCCGTCCAGGTAGCGACGCACCTGGTACCGGCGCCCGTTCACCTCGTCCAGCATCTTGTGGGGGTCCTGGATCAGGTCCTCCAGGCCCTCCAGCACCGGCAGCGGGAAGCGGTTCGTCCAGATCGTGAAGCCGGGGTGCCGGTTCAGCCGGAACACCTTGCGCAGCCGCTCCGCGTGCTCGACGGGGTCGTAGAAGAGCTGGTCCCGGTGCTCGAACGCGGCGGCCTGGGGGATCACCGACAGCAGATCGAACTCCTGCACCCCAAGCGAGATCGCCAGCTCGACGATCTTGTCGATGACCTCGACGTTCTGGGCGTTGATCACGACGTCCACGTTCACGATCAGCTCCCGCCGACGCACCGCCCGGACCATGCCCTTGATGAGGCGCGCGAACGAGCCTTCGTGCTGGGTCAGTCGGTCGTGCAACGCGGCGGTGTGACCGTGCAGGCTGAACGTGATCTCGCCCAGCCCCGCGGCCACCGCGGCGTCGTAGAAGCCCCGGTCCGCGAACATCCACCCGTTGGTCACCGTCTGCACCCGGCCGTAGCCCGCCGCCTTGCCGTAGGCCACCAGGTCGTGAAACCGCGGGTGCAGGGAGGCCTCGCCGCCCGAGATGATGACCTTGTCGGCCCGGAGCTCGCGACGCCCGCGGTTCAGCTCCGCGCACACGTCATCAAAGGGGAGATGCAGGTTCCGAGGCGTGTCCGAGTCCAGGCAGAACAGGCATCGGCTGTTGCAGGCCGTGACCGCGCGCACCCAGTGTTTGCGCTGGTTTGCGACCCTCTCGCGCTCCAGCATGTCCTCGATCCGGGGATGCGCCATCAGGCCACCGCCTCCAGCGCGTCCACCGACCAGCCCGTGGCGATCCCCGGGCACTCCGTGGCCAGCGCGCACCGCGGCGCCTCGGGGCAGGGCTCCCAGGTCCCGAGGCGGTCGCTGCCGGACGGGGGGCTGCCCCCGAGCCCGGGTCCATCGTCGCTCCACCCGCCGGCTCCAGCCACGGACGCGTGCCGGTCCCCGCGCAGGCACGCGGGCAGCAGGGGCTGCAAGGCGCCCCGCACGAGGCCCTCCGGAAGCCGGCCTGCGGCGTCGCAGAGCGCACGGAGCGAGCTGCCCGCCGGCGAGAGTCGGAACGCGGGGGTCCCGGGGAGCCCTGAGGGGCCCCACGCGCCGGCCCACCGCTCCAGGTCCGCCCCGTCGTGAAGGACCCCGTAGGCGTGCGCTGAGACCCCGCGGCGCGCGAGCCGCTCCAACGCCTCCTGGGACTCCTCGAAGGCGCCCACGCGGCCCACGTGCCCGTCATGGGCGGCGGGATCCGGTCCGTAGAAGGCCCCGTGCACGGCCCCCAGCCGGCGCACCCGATGCAGGTCGTCGTCGGACCAGGCCGCCAGCGGCGACACGTCCCCGCACACCTCCACGGCGTCCACGTCCAGACGGGCGATCTCCCGGAGCAGCTCCCGGGCCGCGGGATGCCACAAGGACCCGGCGGAGGCCAGGCGGAGCACCTCGGGCCGCCGACGTGCCGCGCGCACCAGCCTCACCCGGGCGTCGCGCCGTGGTTCGGCCCGGTCGACCTGCGCGTCCGCGTCTGCGCAGGCGGCGCACGAGATCGGCGACGGCGCCTGAAGCACGACCCGGACGACGGCAGCGGTGCGATCCGAGGCCAGCAGCTCACTCGGTCCGAACAGATCGACGTACGCCTGCGACACGCCGGAGCAGCCAGGCTCGCACCCCGCACAGCGAACGGCGTGCTGGGGGCCCGGCGCGAGGTAGCCGAGCAGCTCGCGGGGCAGCGCGCAGGAGGGCACACCGGCGATCTCGACGGTCAGCCCCAGCCGAAGGGCGGAGCGCACGGCCTCCGTCAGCGGCCCACCGATCAGCCCCACCCGGGGCAGCAGCGCGACGCGGTCATCGGGCGGGACCTCCTCGATACCCAGGGGCCGGAACCGCACCTCCCGCGCGCCCAGATGGGCCACCGCAGCCACGGTCTCCGCGAGCAGCGGCAGGCCCGGCCGGGTCAGCACGCAATCGACCACCACCTGCAGGCCGACCCCGGTGCCCGCGCGAATCGCCCGCAGCGCGCGGCGGCCGTGACCCTTCGTGCCCACGACCCAGTCGTGCATCGATGATCGCGCACCGAGGATGGGGATGCGCAGCGCGTGCAGGCCGGCCACACGCAGCGCGCGACAGGGCCCGGCGTCGCTCAGCGCGAGGCCGTCGGTCTCCAGCAAGAGGCGGGCCCCCGACGGAGTCGCGGCGGCCGCAGCCTCGACGATCTCGAGCAGATCCGGCCTCAAGGTCGGCTCTGCCCCCGCCAGGGCGACCTCCCGCAGGCCCCCGCAGGCCGCAGACGAGGCCACCAACGCCGGGATCTCGCCGACCTGGATCGGCGCGATCACGGGCGGACCCGCCAGCCGGCCGGCTCGTCGCTGGTGTCCGACCTGGAGCCGGCACACGTTCAAGATCGCGGACATGGCGGCAATATAGGCGCCACCAGCGCCGTCGGCGGCCCGACCGCGACCCAGGGCGGCATACTGCCCCATGGCTCGGGCTCCCCTCCCCAGCGGTTTCCTGGCGCTCCCCTCCCCCGAAGACCGGACTGTGTCCAAGCTGGGTCGCAAGGTGCGCCTGTTGGCCGCCCGGACGCTGCTGACGGCGCCGCTGCCCGGCCTGTCGCCCGCCATGATCCGCACGATGCGGGCCGTTCGGGGCTTCGTCACGGACGCGCTCGCCCAGTCCCCGGCCCAGACCCTGGCCGCGATCGGCAGCCCCGACGTCCTGCCGTCCCTGCTCGCTTTGGAGTCGCGGGCGCTGCCCCCCTCCACCTGCCTGCAGGCGGTCCCCCACCTGCTCGCGCGCCTGAACGATCTGGGACCGGAGGCCCCGCTGCTGTGGGAGCTCCCGGCGCGCACCCTGTCGGAGTCGGACCGAGGACCCCTGTTCGCTTTCGAGCCCCCCGCCCGGGCGCTGCTGTTCGCTCGAGGCCAGATCGAGGTCGAGCACGCCGATGGGCGCCACAGCGACCTCGCCGATCACACGGAGGCCCCGCGATCCTGGGCCCTGGGACCCGGCATCGCGCTGTGCACCGAGGACACCAACCCCCTCGCCGACCTCGAGGACCACCCGGACAAGCAGGGCAACGCCCGCGACCTGGGGGGGCGTCCCGTCCAGGAGTGGCTCGAGGCGTTGACCGCGGCCCTGCAGATCGTCGCGCTGCTTCCCAGCTGGACGAGGGAGCTCAGGACCGCCGGTGCGCGCCTCGTTCCGGTAGGGTTCGAGGCGGAGCGGCACCTGTCGGCGAGCTACCGGGAAGCACCCGGCCTTGTGTATCTGACGCTGCACCCGAGCCCGCTGACCCTGGCGGAGGCCATCGTGCACGAGACCCAGCACGGCAAGCTCAATCTGCTGACCTGGCTCGACCCGGTGCTCCTCAACGGCCGCACGACGTGGACCACCTCACCGGTCCGACCCGATCTGCGTCCGCTGATGGGGGTCTTTCTTGCGGCCCACGCCTTCGTGCCTGTCGCGGCGCTGCACTGCGCCATGGAGTCCACCGGGCATCCCATCGCGGCGACGCCCGAATTCGCCCGCCGCCGCGCCGAGGTCCTCGACGGAAACACCCGCGCCCTCGCGATCCTGGAGGACCTCGCGTCCCCCACCCGGGTCGGCCGACGGGCGCTGGACGACCTGCGGTCACTGCACGCGGCGACCGGTGATCCCCACCGCGAAGGACCCTCGGATCCGGACGCGTTGCCGCCGGGTTGAGGCCGCGTCCCAGCAGGGCGTCTTGACAGTGTTTCGGCCCTGTTGGTTTGATGGGCCCCGCCAACCAGGCAATGGGACGGAGCAGCCATGAGCAGCGACAAGCGCGCGTCGGAACGAAAGCCACTGAGGCTCGAGCTGAACTACCGCCATGCCGAGGGGGGCAACTTCCTCTTCGAGTACAGCTCCAACATCAGCCACGGGGGCATCTTCATCGAGACGGACCACCCGCTGCCCATCGGGGCGCTGCTGGCGATCCGGTTCTCGCCGCCCAAGGGTGGCAAGGAGCTCGAGGTGGAAGGCACCGTGACCTGGGTCAACCCGTGGCACGACAACGAGGACAACCCGAACCCCGGCATGGGGATCCGTTGGGACCTCGAAGAAGGACAGCACGACATCATCGCGTCGATCGTCAAGGCGATCGCGATCCTGCCGGACGCCTGACCTCCCTCAGGGCGCCTGTGCGCCGTCGACCACGTGACCCACGAGGTCGTAGCCCGCGACGTCGGTGATCTCGACCCGCGCGATGTCCCCGAACACCGCCGACCCCGTGTCATTGATGATGACCCGTCCGTCGATCTCCGGCGCCTGCTGCGGCGTGCGGCCGACCCACAGCAGCTCCGTCTCGGGGTGCAGCCCCTCGATCAGCACATCGACCTGACGCCCGATCCAGTCGGTGTTCTTCTCCAGGTGGATGTCCTGCTGCAGCAGCATCAGGCGCTCGCGACGCTCCACCCGCACCTCCTCAGGCACCTGGCCCGGCAGGTCGGCGGCGGGCGTCTCGGCCTGGGGGCTGAAGGTGAAGACCCCGACGTTTTCGAACTGCTGCTCCACGACGAACTCGCTCAGCTCCTCGAACTGCTCCTCCGTCTCCCCCGGGAAGCCCACGATGAACCCGGTGCGCACCGCCAGATCCGGGATCCGGGTGCGCAGGGTGTCGAGCAGCTTGCGGGTCCGGGCGCCGCTGACGCCACGCCGCATCGCGGTCAGGATCGGATCGGAGATGTGCTGCAGGGGCATGTCCACGTAGGGCACGACCTTGTCCAGGCGCACGAACGCGTCGATCAGCGGGTCCTTGAACTTCGCCGGATACGAGTAGAGCAGCCGGATCCACGAGATCCCGTCCACGTCGTTCAGCGCCGTCAGCAGCTCGGGCAGCCGCTCGGGCCGGCCCAGATCACGCCCCCAGGAGTTGCTGTCCTGCCCGACGAGGTTGAGCTCCTTGACCCCGGTGGCCGCGAGCGCCCGCGCCTCATCGACGATCACCTCCAAGGAGCGGCTCATCAGGTCCCCGCGCAGCCGCGGGATGATGCAGAAGGTGCAGCGCTGGGGGCAGCCTTCGAGGATCTTCAGATACGCCGACCAGGGCGTCAGGGTGTTCACGCGGGGCTCCGCGCCCTGCACGTACACCGGCAGTCCCACCACGTCGGCGGCCTGTCGGTCCTTGGCGACGACTTCCAGGATGCGGTGGTAGTCGCCCGTGCCTACGAACGCGTCCACCTCGGGGAGCTCGGCGCGCAGCGCCTCGTGGTGCCGCTGCGCCATGCACCCGCTGACGACCAGGCGCCTTGCCTTGCCGTCCCGCTTCAGCTCCGCCATCTCCAGCACCGTGTCCACCGACTCGGTCGTGGCCGCGTCGATGAAGGTGCAGCTGTTCACGATGATGATGTCGGCGTCCCGCGCGTCGTCGGCGATCTGGTACCCCGCCTGACCCAACCGGCCGAGCATCACCTCGGAGTCGGTCCGGTTCTTGGGGCACCCCAGGCTCACGAAGTGAACGGACTGGCCGTCACCGCGCAGACCCGCGGGCAGCTCGGGCAGGGGGGCGGAGGTGGGCTGAATGATGGGGAGGCGTCCGGCCATAGCGCGCGACTGTGGTCGACGTCCGCACAACCGTCAAGGAAAGCCGTCGCCGCGCGGTTCCTGCGCCGAGAGGTCAGTCTCCGTTTATCACCCGGAAGCCATCCCTGGGGACCCAGGTGAAGTCCACATCGGGCACGTCCGCCAGCTCGGTCATCTGGGACAGGACCGTGTCCGTGCGGTCTCCGAACGGCGTGAGCATGGAGATCCCGACCACCCGGTGCGTGGTCCGGTGCACGTAGACCCGCAGCGAGTCGATGCTGCCGTCGGACTGCAGGGGGGTGAGCTTGAGGGCCAGCGCATCCGCCACCGGGGCGGGCGTCTCGGCGACGACCTCCACCCTGAAGTCCTTGCGGATGTCGGCGGTGCCCGTCAGAAACCCGTAGAACTGCTGGAGCATGCCGTCCACCGTGCGGAACACCGTGCAGGTGCGGTCCCCCTCGTCGACCATCCACAGCGTGACGCCGTCGCTGAGGTATTGCTGCTTGCGGGGGGTCAGAAACTCCCAGCGCATGCGCCCCGGCGACTCGAGGGTGATGGTGCCGCTCTGCTTGAGGGGCTCCATGAAGGACATGCCGGTGCTGGTCTGCTCGAAGTTCGCGCGCAGGGCCTTGAGATCCTTGTACGCAGCGTGCATGCGGTCCAGGACCGCGTCCGGGGTCGGGTCCGCATCCGCGGCGAAGCACGGAGCAGCGACCGCGCACCCAAGCGCCACAGCGACGAGGAGAGCCCTCAAAACGACTGCGCGAACACGTCGCGGGGCTTGGCCCCGTTCGCAGGGCCGATCACGCCGTTGCGCTCCATCGAGTCCATGATGCGCGCCGCGCGGTTGTAGCCGAGCCCCAGCTTGCGCTGGAGCAGCGACGTGCTCGCCTTTCCCGCTTGGGCCACACAGGCCACTGCCGCGTCGTACATGTCGTCCATCTCCGCGTCCTCGGGCTCTTCGTCTTCCTCTTCGTCGCCCCCCGCGAGCACCTGCTCGACATAGTTGGGGGCGCCCTGCGTCTTGAGGTGCGCCACGATGCGCTCCACCTCGTCATCTGAGACGAAGGCGCCATGGATTCTCTTCACCTGGGAGCTGCCGGGGGGCAGGAAGAGGCCGTCGCCCATGCCCAGCAGGTTCTCCGCTCCGTTGGCGTCGAGCACCGTGCGGGAGTCCACCTTGCTGCTGACCTTGAAGGACAGACGGGTGGGGAAGTTGGCCTTGATGAGGCCGGTGATGACGTCGACGGACGGCCGCTGCGTGGCGAGCAGCATGTGGATGCCTGCCGCGCGCGCCATCTGGGCGAGGCGCACGATGGACTCCTCGACCTCCTTGCGGGCCACCATCATCAGGTCCGCCAGCTCGTCGATGACGATCACGATGTAGGGCATCTTCTCCGGGGACCCGATGGGATGGCCCCCGCGGTTGCGGAAGCACACGTTGTCCGAGCCGGGCTCCCGCCCGCAGTTCGGCGGCTCCATGCCGATGGCCTTGCCCGCGGCCACCGCGTCGTTCCAGACCTGCCACTCCTTGGCGAGGATCTCGACCTTGTCGTTGTATCCGATGATGCTGCGCACGTTCATGGCCGCCAGGACCTTGTAACGCCGCGTCATCTCGTCCACGGCCCATCGCAACGCCACGGCGGCCTTCTTCGGCGAGGTCACCACCGGGACGAGCAGGTGGGGGATCCCGTCGTAGATGCTGAACTCCAGCATCTTCGGATCCACCAGGATCATCCGGAGCTCCTCGGGCGTGCGACTGCAGACCAGCGACACGATGAAGGAGTTGACGCAGACCGACTTGCCCGAGCCGGTGGTGCCGGCCACGAGGATGTGCGGCATCTTCGCCCAGTCCGCGCAGACGGGCGAGGCATCGATGGCCTTGCCGATGGCCAGGGGCAGGCGCAGCTTCGGATCGCGGAACGCGGAGCTCGCGAGGAGCTCGCGCAGGTAGATGACCTCCCGAAACGCGCTGGGGATCTCGATCCCTACGGCGCCCTTGCCCGGGATCGGCGCGACGATCCGCACGCGGGTGGCCCGCAGCGCCATGGCGAGGTCGTTTTCGAGGTTGGCGATCCGGCTCACCTTGATGCCCGGCGCCGGCTCGAACTCGAACATCGTCACGACCGGTCCGGGCAGGATGTCGGTGACCCGGCCCTGCACGTTGTAGTGGCCCAGCGTCTCCTCCAGGCGGGCGGCCTGCCGCTCGAGGTCGTCCTCGTCGATCTGGCGCGCGTCGGGGGGCGGGCTCACGAGCAGGGACAGCGCTGGCAACTCGAAGGGCAGCCCCTCCCGGGGGTCGACCTTGTGGATCCGGCGGCGTCCCCGCAGCGCGTCGAGCGCCTCCTGGGGCCCCACGACCACGTCCTCGTGCTGCGTCGGTGCATCGAGGATGCGCGGCGCGGGCGTGTGGATCGCAGGACGCCCGACCGCCTGGCGCAGCGCATCGACGGACGTTGACGGCGGCTCAGGCGCCGACGGCGGCTCAGGCGCCGACGGCGGCTCAGGCGCCGACGGCTTGTCCCGGCGCCGCGGTCGGATCTCGGCGTGCACGACTCCGCGGCTCGTCGCTCCGCGCATCGAGTCCACGCGCACGGGACCATCGTCCGGGGCGTCGCCCGCCGGATCGGTGCCGACGGCCTCGGGAAGCGGGATCGCCGCGAAGCTCGGCACCAGCTCCGCCATCACGGCGCGGCTCGGCTCCGGATCGTGCACGACGGCGCGCTCGGACGGCTCCACCGGCGGCGCTGCGAACAACGACGAGGCGGGCGCCGGCTCATCGCGAACGGACCGCATTCCCGCAGGCACCCGCACCCGCGACCCTCCGGAAGTGGACTCGGCTGTCGGATCCGCGAAGACCTCCCGCGCCGGATCCCTGGACCCCGGGCGCTCCGGCTCATCGGGCTCCTGCTCGGCCAGGAGCCGCTGCTCTTCGAGCGCGAGCAGGCGCTCCTCTCGGGCGAAGCGGCGTTCCTCCGCCGCGACCTCGCGCGCCTCCTTCATCTCGTCGATGCTTCGTCGCCACCAGCCGCCGACGGCCCGGAGCAGCCCACGCACGCCCCGGTGCGCGCCCTGGACTCCCGCCCCCGCGACTCCCACGAGGGGCTCGCCGCCTCGCACGGCACCCCTGCCGAGGCTCCGGATCAGCGCGACGAAGCGCACGCCAAAGCCCAGTCGCGCTCCGACGAGCAGGCCCGTGGCTCCGATGATCACGCTCCCCACGACGGACACGGCCGGCACCAGCAGCGCCACCAGCGCTTCCCCCAGGGCACCTCCGCCGCTGATCGACGCGCCCCGGAACGGGACCGCCGGGAACACCAGCTGGATCAGCAGCGCAAGGGTCGCCAGCACCAGGGTGAAGCCCGTGGCCCGGACCCACCGACGGGCTCCGTGGGGGCGAAGCACGATGGCCGCGCCCAGGAGGAGCAGCAGGAACGGCAGCGCGAACGACGTCACCCCGAACAGCCCCACCGCCCAGTCCGCCAGCATCGCGCCGAAGGGACCGATCCAGTTCTTCACGGGCTCGGTCGAGGAACCCCACTGGCCGATCAGCTGATCCCGCGGGTTGAAGCTGAGCAGGCTCAAGAGGAACAGGGCACCGACGGCAAACGCCACCAGGGCGCCCACCTCCTTGCCGGCCGTCGCTCCGAGCGCTCTCAGGCTCTGGATCCGGGTCCGACTTCGAGGCTCCGCTTCCGTCCGGGCGAGCAGGGCTCGTCCGCGGGGGACACGGGTGGACCTCTTCGACGCCGCTTCGATCTTGCGATCAGCTCGGCGACGGGTCTTCTGCGTAGCGTCGGTGCGCTGACTGGGCTCCATGAGCTGCCCGGGAAAAGGTTGCGTCGTATGCGTCGCAACTTACCATGCACCCTCAGCACAGCAGGCGGACAGTGCACATCGGCCGGGTGCCGGTCCGCGCACGGACCGCGGAGCGAGCCATCAGGCGGACCTGTTCCCGGCGTGCCTCCAGATCCGGCTGTGGCCTGTGGGCCGCCGCCTCGACCGCGATGACCTCCTCCAGCTCCCGCTCGAACTCCAGTCGTCGCTCCTCGGGGACGACGCCGATCGTGATGACGGCGATGCGATCCGCCGGCTCCTGCCGCGTCCAGCGGATCAGGACGGTCATCGCGCCGGCGGTCCCAGCGCGGCGGCGGCTGGCCAGGGCCGGGTCCGTGGGGCGGAAGCGGAGTCCGCCCTCGGCGTGCATCGTCGGTTCGGCCGTCCCCGCCGGCCCCAGCGTCCATGCAGCCTCCAGGTCCTCGCGCACGAGGCGCTGCCCGGTGCGCACCGAGAGCACCCGGTCCGCCGACAGCAGCTGCTCCAGGGCCTCGCGATGGGCCTGCAGGTGCCAGGGCTCCCCGTGGATGGGCACCACACAGCGCGGCTTGACCCAGCCGAGCCAACGGGCCACCTCCTCCTGTCTGCCGTGCCCCGAGGTGTGCAGCGGCTCCGAGGCGCCCCAGGGCGGGACCACGCGCACCCCCCGGTCCACCAGCCGATTGACCACGAGGCCCACGCCCCGCTCGTTGCCGGGAATGACCCGCGCGCTCCAGAAGACCGCGTCGCCCGGACCGAGGCTGACGCTGGACTCTTCGCCCCGCGCCATGCGCGCCAGCGGCGCCATCCATTCCCCCTGGGTGCCCGTCACGACCACGAGCACCTTGCACCGAGGCGTACTCGACAGCCGGCCCGGGGCCAGCAGCTCGCCGGCGCGCAGTGGCAGCACGCCATGACGCTCCCCGAGCTCCACGGTCTCCACCAGGGACCGTCCAAGGACGCAGACCTGCCGACCCGTCGCCCGGGCCGCCAGCACACACGCCCACAGCCGCTCCAGGTGGGAGCTGAAGAGGGTCACGACGGCGAGGCCCTGCACGCCCCCCACCGCCACCCGCAGCCGCTCCGCGAGGACGCGCTCGGGCACGGTGCTCCCCGGGCTGCCGCCGCCTGTGGAGTCCACGAGGGCGAGGTCGACGCCCTGACGCCCTAGGGCGCGCAGGCCCTCCACGTCGGTCGGCGGGCCCAGCAGCGGTTCGTCCTGCACCCGGAAGTCGCCTGAATGCACGATGCAACCGGCATCCCCCCGCACCGCGACCGAACAGGCCTCGGGCAGGGAATGGGTCACGGCAAACCACTGCACCGTCGACGACCCGATGGAGATGGACTGGCCCGGCTCGACCCTTCGCAGGTCCGGGGAACGGGTGCGGCGGTCGTCTCGGCGTCGGAGCGCGCGCTCCACCAGGGCCAGGGCCCAGGAGGTGCCGTAGACCGGGAGGTCGGGGATCTCGGCCAGCAGGTCCGGCACTGCGCCGATGTGATCGAGGTGCCCGTGAGTGAGCACCAGCCCGCGCAGCGAACCGTCCGCCCGACGCCGCAAGGCCGGATCGAAGGAGGGCGTGATCCGATCGATCCCCGGATCTCCCGGAGACGGCATGAGCATGCCGCAGTCGATCAGAAAGCTGTCCCGCCCCACATCCAGCACGAGATGGTGATGGCCCATCTCGCCCACTCCGCCAACGGGTCGAACCGCCAGCTGCCGCGAGCGGTCCGTCAATCGCGCGGGAGCTGGATGGGAGCTCCGTCCTGGGCCATGGAGCGCTGCCCTGCCTCCAGGATCCGGACGACGTCGAGGCCCTGCTGTCCGGGGGTATCCGGGGTCTTGCCCGAGACGACACAGTCGACGAAGTGCTGGCACTCGAGCAGCAGCGGCTCAGTGCCACGGATCGCCGGGATCCAGATGTCGCCCTGCCTCAACGTGATCAGGTCGGCGTAGGAGTCGTAGTCCACGGTGCGGTCGGCGCCCTTGTCGTAGACCCGGACCTTCTCGGCCGGCAGCGTGTCGTCGAAGGTCACCATGCGGCGAGAGCCGACGAGCATCATCCGGCGGGCCTTGTGCGGGTCGAGCCACGAGGTGTGGATCTCTGCCATGCGCCCGTCCGCAAACATGAGGTTCGCGAAGACCACGTCCTCGTTTCCGGGCCGCAGGTACGCCGCGCCCCGGGCCGAGATGTGGGTCGGCGTGTCCCCGAACAGGTACAGCACCATGGAGATGTCGTGCGGCGCCAGAGACCACCAGGCGCTCTCGTCCTTGCGCACGACGCCGAGGTTCACGCGCTGCAGGTGCAGGTAGTAGGCCTCGCCCAGCTCCCCGGCATCCAACTGGCCCTTGATCCACCGGACCGCGGGGTGGTGGATCATCAAGTGGCCGACCATCAGGACCAGCCCCCGAGCGCGAGCCACCTCCACCAGTTCCTCGGAGTGCTCGGGGTTCAGGGTCAGGGGCTTCTCGACGAAGACGTGCTTGTCCTGCGACAGCGCCGCGAGCGCCACCTCATGATGAGAGGCGGCGTCGGTGCACACGGCCACCGCGCCGATCCGCGGATCCGTCAGCGCGTCCGCCACGTCGGTGCACATCCGGGCTCCGGGGGCGATCGACTGGGCCCGGGTCCGGTTCGCTTCAGACAGATCCGCCACCGCGAGCAGCTCGGCGCCCGTGACGCGTCCGAAGTTCCGAACGATGTTCTTGCCCCAGTAGCCCGCGCCAACGACCGCGAGTCCCAACGTGCCGGTGTCTGTCATCGCTCAGGTTCCCTCGACGACCAACTCCAGCTGTTCGCCGCGCAGAACGTACCGGTCCGAGCACGACCCGCACATGGGGCTCGCGGAGGTGTCCAGGCGGACCCCGCAACGGCACACCCATCCGATCTGCCGGGCCGGCACACCGACGACGAGCGCATGGCGCGGGACATCGTGCGTCACGACCGCCCCCGCGCCGACCATGCAGTAGTCGCCCAGGCTGTTTCCGCACACGATGGTGGAGTTCGCCCCGACCGTCGCGCCGCGGCCCACAACCGTCTCCTTGAACTCCGCCTTGCGCTCGACGTGGGAGCGAGGATTGATCACGTTCGTGAACACGCAGCTCGGCCCGAGGAACGCGTCGTCCAGGACCCGCACGCCCTTGTAGACCGACACGTTGTTTTGGATCTTGACCCGGTCGCCGATGTGCACATCGCGGTCGATGTTCACGTTCTGACCGAGGATGCAGCCGGCCCCGAGTGTCGAGCCGCCCTGCACATGACAGAAGAACCAGATCTTGGTCCCCGCACCGACGACGGCACCGTCATCGACGTACGACGACTCGTGAACGAACCAATCGCTCATGGGAAGTCTCCTCAATGTGTCCAAAGGGGCGGAGGGCCGCCCGGCGCCCGCGGAACCGACTACTTGAAGCCGATGGTCACGCCGAACTTCACGAGGTTGTCGATGTACTCGCCTTCGTTCGTGGAGCTCGGGTTCACGGACGAGAACCGGTAGCTCACGCCAGCGTGGAACCACTCCGCGATCAGCACTTCCAGCCCCAGGCCCGCGGTCCACTGGTGCTCCGTGCGCGTCACGTGGCCGACCAGGTTGCGCAAGGTCCACGAGAAGTCGAAGGACGCGGTCAGGCGCTGGAAGAACAGCCCCTGGTACTTGAAGTACGCCTGCGTGTCCTCGACGCGGTTGGCGTAGTACGAGAACCGGAAGTCCCGGTTGAACCCGACCGCCAGACGCTGCGTGAGCACGGGCCGGATCGCGAACTCCACCTTGCCGAGCAAGCCGGACGGGCCCGTCAGCTTCGGGGTCGTCGAACCTTGTCCGAAGTACGCGTTTCCGTACCCGATCAGGGCCAGGAAGCTGAGCTTCCGGGTGATGTCGCCCTTCAGCCCCAGGTAGACCCGCCAGAACGTGGAGTTCTCCTGCAAATCCGAGAAGTTCGCCCCGGTGGGATTGGGATCGGCAGGGCCCCAGATGGTGCGGCCGATCTCTCCGCTGAAGAGCAGGTGACTTCGGGGGAAGAACCGCCAGTCGAGGCTCAGGCCACCGGCCAGCTCGTGCTGATTGCCCAGCACGGTCGGATTCGGACTGATGAGCACCGGCGAGAAGTACGACCGGTTCCAGGTCCAGCGACCGTCCACCCCGATGCTGAACGCACGGGTCGGGCGGAACCGGAGCTTGAGGGGCACGCTCACGCCCATCGTCTGCTCGGTGCCGTCGCCGAACCCGCGCGGAGACGGGTTGTTGAAGAACTCCGGCGCGACGTTGAGCCCCACCTTCGACCGGCGACCGATGTCGAACACCGTGCTCAGGCCGAAGTGGGTGACCCGGCGGAACACATTGTGGTTCCGACCCGCGAGGTTGAAGTAGGTGAAGAACCGGTAGTACGCGTCGAGCGACCAACGGAAGTCGGCGCCCGGAAACACCAAGCCCAGGTACGGGGTGACCTCGAGCCCGAAGTCCGCCTCGGGCGAGACGGCGTCCCGGTAGACGTTCGAGTCGAACACGCCGTTGATGTCGATGCCCGGCCGCACGACCAGCGGTCCCAATGGGATCCCGCCGGTATCTGCGTTCGACGGGCTTCGTGCGTACGCATGACCCGACGCCCCAGACGCGCCAAGGGCGCGGGAGGGGGCCGTCAAGGTCAGCACTCCGAGGACCAACCCCAGGGTGCATGCGTGCCGCAGCACGGGCGAAAGGTGCGTCACTGCTACCGGACTCCGCTTCAGCCAGCTACTCATCGAGACAGTTGTCGGAACGCCCCGTGGCCTTGGGGTCCCCGCCCGGGCACGGGTTATTCACCATTCCACCTGGAAACGCAAGCCCTCGGGCCATTCACTGGTGGGGTGAGGCCTCTTCGGTGCGGGTCGTCCCGCTCGGGCTGGAGCCAAAGCCATCATCGCCCGACTCGCCCTCTCCATCAACGGTCACGACGACACGGGTGCCATCGACTCCACCGGAACCGGTGGAGCCTGCGCAGGCCTCCGCTTCCGCAATGATCACTTGACCCTGCTCCTGGGAGATCGCCACCTTCCGGAAGTGGTGCTCCTCGAGGTCGGCGTTCTCGCGGGCCACGGCCTCACGGAGCCCCAGCTTCGCGTCCTGGACGACCTTGAGCAATCCACGCAGCTGTCCGAGCTTCTCGTTCAGACAGTTCAGACGGAGGATGTCCTTGCTCTTCTGGGCGTCCTCGATCTGGCCCAGGATCCGTTCCACGCCGCTCTCGAGAGTCGACTCGGTGTTGATGGCCTGATCGAGCTTCTGCTTCGAACTCAGGCCAGCACCCACGACGGCGGGGATCTCGACATCCTGCGCGAAGGCCGCAGGCGACCCGACGATCCCAACGGCAACGACCAAGATGCCAAAGGCGCGAGCAAGTCGCGTTCGGCCGATGAAGGGTCGCATTTCGGGCACTCCTCGTACGTCGGGGACAGGGGTCAGTATGGGTCCGCCGGCGAGACCTTGTCAATCCAGCCTGAGCGCCCGTCCGTCAGACGGCGCGGGGCAGGATTCTATTCAACGTCGGGACCAGATTGTTCTTCAGCGCGCTGCTTCAGCGCGCAGGAGCTGCGCAGCTCACTGGGACGAGAACACCCAGTTGTAGCCATCGACCTCGATGTCGTCCTCGGGCGCCGGGAAGGTGATCCGCTTGATCACCTTCACCATGCAGGCCGCGAGCGAGGCGTTGTTGGTGGAGTTCGTCGTGATCTCCACGCTCTGCGCGGCGCCGCTGGTGTCGATCAGCCAGTAGGCGGTCACCTTGCCAGCGATGTCCGGGTTGAGCTTGAGCTCCTTCTCGTAACAGGCCCGGATCTGCGCGTTGTAGCGCTTCATGGTCGAGCGCACCGAAGAAGCATCCTCGGAGGAGCCGATGTCCACCGTGCCCGTCTCGAGCACCGCCTTGGGAGCCCGAGTCTCCTTCTTCACTTCGCCGCCCTTGCCGCCGCCGGCGCCACCGAGGTCGCCGATGCCCGCCGCGCCGTCGCCACCCGTGCCGCCACGCAGACCTGCCTGGTCCACGTCGCGCCGGCCGATCACGACACCGCTGGACTTGGCCAGTGCGTCGCCGACGTCCGCGGCGAGGCCGCTCGTGTCGGAGAGGAGGTCAGCGACTGCGCCCTCGCGGGAGGACTCACCGGCGGTGCCGATGAGGGCCAGCAGACCCTTGCTCGACGCTTCCTCTTCGAGTCGTGCCCGCTTCTCCTCGGGGCTCTCTGCAGGCTCCTCGGCCGCGGCGCCTGCCGGCTCGTCCGGTGCGGCCTCGGTCTCCGGCTTCTCGACGGGATCCGCGACCTTGTCGACGACCTGGTCCGACTCCCCCTCAGTGGTCTGCTCGACCGGGGCCGGCTCGTTCTCCGGCGGAAGGATCATCCTGATGAAGCGATCCGGGAAGTCCTCGAGCCGCACCTTCTTGGGAGGCGGCTGGCTCTCGATCCAGATCACGACGGCCGTATGAAGCAGCGCCGAAAACAGCACGATGGCCAGGAACAGCCAGTCCACGTCCTCCCAGCGCCAGGCCCGGAAGTCCGCCGAGCGGGAACGGGCCGGCTGGGGCGGCGGGGTCACGAACTGGAAGAGGAAGGTGTATTCCCCGACGTAGATCTTGCCGCGGTTCTTGTGGCTGAGGTTCAGCTGGAAGAAGGTGCCCTTCTTCTTGGCTGTACCCTTCTGGGCCAGCGAAGCCAGCGTCACGACCTTGTCGTCAATGGCGACCTTGCCGTGCATCTCGCCGGTGAACTGCAGCACGTAGCCGGAGCCCCGCGCGGCGAACAGCTCAAACTTGCGGCTCGGGAGCTTCGCTCCCGACACGACGACGGTCGAGCGCTGATGATCGCCAGCCGTCACCGAGGTGCCGGCAGGGATCAAACGCTCTTCGACGATCCGTCCGGAGTGGATGATCCCCAGACGAAGGATTTTTGCTTCCGGCGCACGACTGGGCGCCGCGGCCTTACGAGGCGCGGGCTGTCGTCGCTGGTTCTCCGCTGCCTGCGCGCCCATTCAAGTCCTCTCGCAGCGCGTGGAGCCAGCCCTCTGGGCTTCGGCTCGACATCTGCCTGGCACGGGCTGGGTCAACGAACGGTCTCAGTCACTATTCGATCTTGTAGACGACGAACTTGAACTCAGCGAACTGAGCCTGACCCGCGGTGTACATGACCTCACGGACGAGGCTGAAGGGGGTTTCGCGGTCGCACTGGAGGAGGATCCGGCCCTTGAACTTGTTCGCAGGGTTCCTCTCCGCCAACGCTTTTGCCTCGTCCGCCTTCTCCTTGAGTGTATCAAACAGGGGGGAGATGAGGGTGCCGCGCTTGTACTCCTCGCCGACGCCACCTTCGGTCACATCGACCACTTTCACTCCGTCGACGGTGATCTTCACCTTCGACACGACCGCGTTCACAGCGAGCTCGGGCGGCTTCTGTGAGGAGGAGGACGGCAGCTGCAGGTTCGCCGACGGGGCGATCTGGATGTCTTCGGTGGAGTAGGACTTCAGCAGGAACACCAAGATGATGGTCATGATGTCCATCAACGAGGTGATGTTCAGCTTCGCCTGCTTGACCGGGGTTCGCTTCTTCGCCATCGGATACTCCTCGCCGGGCTACTTGGCGCCGCCGGCGATGACGACGTTCGGGAACAAGATCTCCCGCTCGGTTGCACCCTCGGGCTTGTGGTCCCGGGTGTGGTCCATTACCCCGACGAGCACGTGGTACTCGATGTCGGCGTTTGGCGCGATGATGACGTTCTCTTCGTCGGGGTACTCGTCCTTGACCTGAATCACCAGCTCACGGAGAGCCTTCAGATCGTGGCACGGGGTGTGATGCGAGCACACGTCGCTCTCACCGCACTGGACCTTCCGGCAGTACGAGTCGTCAGACGTCAGACCGACGGTCGGAGAGGACTTCTCGTCCAGGGAGCCGGGACCACCTGTCCCGCCACCCAGCACGTTGGCCGAGCCCGCCACCGTGAAGCCCTCGGCGGTGATGCCGATGGTCAGGTTCAGAGGTGGCTTGTCGTCCTCCTTCTTGTCGAGGTTCGTCTGCGGCGCGCCGATCGCGGGCAGGGAACTGTCGATCACAGCGAGAGTCACGAACTGTGCCGAGGCCAGCAGGAACGGAATCAGCAGCGTCATGAGGTTCATGAACGGCAGCAGATTCAGCTCAATGTCTTCTTGTTCGCCGCTAGAGCGTCGCCGGTCAGAAGGCTTGTACGCCATCGAGTCTCCGTCAGTGAGCGGACAGGTCCATGCCGTCTAGACACAGACCTGCCCGAGAAGTTCCCAGTCAGGAGGACCTGGGCTCAGCCCTGGGCACCCTCCTCCTTCAGCGCACCGCGGTTGCGGGCAGCCAGGAGGTTGATGAGTTTCACGCTGTACTGATCGATCTCGTCGACCAGCTTCTTGGTGCGGTTCTCGATGATCGAGTGGCAGATCATGATCGGAATCGCGACCACGAGGCCGAAGGCAGTCGTGTACATGGCGACGGAGATACCGGCGGCAAGCATCGTCTGCTTGGTCTCGGGAGACGCAGCCGCAACCGCCTTGAACGCCTGGACGAGACCAGAGATCGTTCCGAGGAGGCCGAGGAGCGTGGCGACGTTCGCCCACATGCCCAGGTAGGGCGTGCGCTTCTGGAGCATCGGGACCACCTCGAGGGTCGCCTCTTCGACGGCCGTCTGGATGTCCTCGGTCCGGCGGTTGGCCCGGGTGAGGCCAGCCTTGAGGACCTTCGTCAGCGCTGCGTTGCTTTCGGCGTTGCAGAGCTTGATGGCGCGGTCGATGTTGTTGGCCATGATCAGCTTCTGGATCTGGGCCATGAACGCTGCGCCGTTCAGGTTGAATCGGAAGAGAATCATGTACCCACGCTCGATCACGGTCGCCATGGCGATGACCGAGACCACGAGGATGATGTACATGAACGGTCCGCCATCGCGGAAGAAGTTGAGAACGAAGCTCATCGTTGCAGAACCTCCTGTGGGGTGCTGACGAGGGTACGAGCCGCAGGTCGTCCGCGGGCCGCGGGTTCAAATGGCTACGTGATGGTCCAGGCGTCTGACTTTCCCTCTAGAAAGGCGCCTTCTCTACGGACTTCACGATCTTGGGGATGAAGTTCTCTTTCAACTGGAGCGTCTCGAGATCCTCCTGCTCCTGACGAGTGAGCAGGAAAGACACCTCCGGCTTCTGGACATAACCTTCGACGACATCCGTGTCGTCCTCGCCGAAGGTGATCTTCTTGCGACGCCCCTGCGCGTCTGCGTCCGCAGGGTACACAGGCAAGAGGAGCAAGCCAAGAAGCAGCGCGATGCTGATTCGTACCGATCTTTGAATCAGCCAACTACCCGATATCCTTGGCATATCCAACACCGGGCGGAGATTATATGAAATCGTCATGTGAGTGCGCAAGTCCACGGGTTACTGACCACCAGCGCCGTCAGAGGTTCCCGGGTTTTCCGGAGGGGCTGACGCGGGCGTCTCGGCCGCCTTCGCGGCCTTCGCCTCGTCCTTGGCCTTCTTCTTGGCGTCGCGCTCCAGCCGCTTCTGCTCCCGGCTCAGGGCGCGCTCCGCTTCCTTCACGTAGTCGTGAATGACGTGATCTTCGCCGATGACGCCACCCTGCGCCTGGTGCTCCCGGATGTACTCGGAGTAGGCGGCCAGCGCGGCGGTGTAGTTCTGGTAGTGGTCGGCGAGGAGGATGCCGAGATTGAGGAGCGCCTCGTCCTTGAAGGAGTCGTTCGTCTCGACAATGTCCTCGTACAGGCCTCGCGCCTTGTCGTGCTCCCCGGTGCCCCGGTAGCTCACTGCAAGGTCGAGCTTGATCTCGGTGGACGCGGGCAGCACCCGGTGCGCCTGCTCGAGCAGGGCGCGCGCCCCGTCGAAGTCGTAGTTCTTGAGCTTGAGGAACGCGAGGTTCACCATCGCGCCGACATGGTCGGGGTCGAGCTGCCGGGCGCGGTTGAAGCGCTCTTCGGCGGCGAACTCCTTTTCCATCTTGAAGAACACCAGCCCCATGTTCGCCTGGATGGACGCGCTCTCGTCCCCACCGGGCACCGACGCCTCGGCCTTCAGGAAGACGAACCGGGCCAGCTCGAGCTCGCCACGGTCGAGATAGCAGAGCCCAAGGGTGTTGTACGCGTCCAGGCTGTTCGAGTTGACCCGGAGGATCGCCCGGGCCTTCTCGATGGCGAGGTCGGTCTTGCCCTGCTTGCGCGTGATTCGCGCGACGCCATTGAGCAGATCGACGTTCTCCGCCTCGAGCTGCAGGCCCTTCTGGAACTGGAGGATGGCCGGTGAGAACTCACCGCCGCGCTCCATCGCCAGACCGAGGGCGAGGTAGCCAGAGAGGTTGCCGGTGTCGTACTGCAGGGCCTTCTTGAGGCTGGTCTTCGCCTGGTCCAGGTTGTTCATCTTCAGCTGAAGACGGCCAAGGTTGTACCAGGCCTCCGCGAAGTCCGGCACCAGCTCGACCGCGTGGCTGAGCCGCTCCAGGGCGGCAACCTCGTTCGGCGCGGCGCCGGCGATGCCCTGCTGGAGCATCAGCGCCTCCTCGAAGAGCTGCTTGGCCTGCTCGGCCGGTGGCGGCTCCCAGACCGGATTGCCGTCCGCGTCGAACATCGGGTAGCCAGCCACGTCGAGGCGCTGGATGCTGCCATCCGGCGCGATCATCCGCCCGTCCTCGGTCATCGAGTAGCCAGCCGCAGCGGCCGCTTCGGGCGTCGCGGCAGGCGTTTCGGCGGTGGAGGCTGCAGCTGGCTCGGCGGTCGCCGAACCCGAGGTCGCGGGCGTCGTCTTCTCGGGACACCCGCCCAGACCAAGGCCGGTCGCGAGGACCACGAAGAGGAGGGTCCTGCCGTTCATCGCGCGGCCTCAAGGCTGGCGTAGCGAACACCGGAGGGGAGCCGGAGCGAGCTCTCCTGCTCGGGCTTGTCGATCCCGATGGGAGGCGGCACGTCCAACGTGTCCGACTCGATCACGGTCGCCTCCTCGGGCTTGAAGACGGGGTACGTGTTCTCGTCGATGCTGTGCAGCTCCTGGAGCGCCAGGTCCACCCAGGGGTTGTGCCGCTTCTTCGTCCTCGCGAAGTCAACGACAGCCTTGAACGAGTCGATCGCGCGCTTCTCGAGTGGTGCGGCCTGCTTCTGCAGGATCCCGACATACGTGTCGAACAGATCGGCGTCCTCCTCGACCTCCTTCGGGACCGGGGCCTGAAGCCAGGACGCAGCGTGCGCCTTGTAGGTCAGCCCCTTGTAGTACAGGGCCGCGCTCTGCCACTCGAAGTCGGGGTACTCGACCACCATGTCGTCGAACGCCTGGGCCAGCGCGACGTTCCACTCGGCCTTGCGGGTGAGGGTCTCGGCGTCCTTCTTGGCGTCGCCCACGAACAGCAGGAGCTTGTACTCCTCGTACTCGGCGAGGAGCGGAGCGATGTGAAGCTCCGCCGCGATCCGAACGCCGACCCCCTGCAGCTGGTCCTTGAGCTCGGGGTAGCTGGCCGTGATCGCGTCGCGTCGCTTCTTGGCTTCCTTGTCGCGCCCGGCGTCTTCGGCGAACCCCGCGAGCTTGGCCTGCGTCTCCATCCACAGGTCCGCGTCCTCCTCGCCGTACAGGTCGAGCCACTCCTGGTAGATGCGCGCCGAGGACTTGATCTCGCCGGCGGTCTCGTAGAGCTCTGCAGCGCGGAACAGGACGTCCTTCGCATCGCCCAGGTCCGAGTACTTGCCGTGGTAGCGCTCGTAGGCCTGGGCGGCGGCCAGGTACTGACCCATGCCGATCTTCAGGAAGGCCGCGTTGAAGATCGCGTTGGCGGTGTCCTTGTGGTCCGGGTGGAAGACCGCGACCTCTTCGTAGTACTTGACCGCCTTGTCGAGCTCCAGGATCCGCTCGTAGTTCGAGGCCATCTTCCAGAACGTGGACGGCGCCTGCTCGGAGTGCGGGAACTGGGCGAGGAGCTTCTCGTAGTAGTCGTTGGACCGGTCCGTGTTGCCCAGCTTGCTGTAGGCCTGGGCCACGTTGTAGAGGACCAGGTCGATGTTCTTCGGGTCGCGGTCGGAGGCTTCGGCCCCGTACGCGTCGTAGTAGGCCTCGAAGGCCTCCACCGCGCACTCGTACCGCGCCTCGTTGTAGGCGATCTCGCCTTGCTTGAAGAGGCCCTTCTTCTCCAGCGTGCCGAAGGTCTCCAGCTGCGCGGTGGCGAGGCCCTCGTCCTGCCCGAGGTTCATCGAGATGAACCTGGCCGCGCTCGCCCGCATGCGCGCCAGCTGACCGGTGTACAGGTACGAGTCGACGATCTGGGCGGCCGCGGAGGAGGCGAACTCGCTCGTGGGCCACGCCGCGATGATCTCTTCGTAGACCCGGCGGGCCTCGGGAAGCTGGTTGTGGAAGTAGTACAGCTGGCCGATGTCGTACACATAGACCGGCAGCTGCTCGTGGTTCGGGTCGTCCCGCTGCAGGCGCCGGACCGCACCCAGGTAGTTGCTCGCCGTCTCGGACAGCGGCAACCGGCGGTACTCGATCTTCTCCCCCAGGGGCGGCTTGATGTTCGCCAGGGCCTCGGGGATCTGCGTCACGTCCCCGTCGCGGTCCTTCCACAGGATGTTGTAGGCGTAGGCGATGCCTTCCACTGTCTTCGACCGGAACTCGTCCTCGGGGTAGCCGAACAGGCGCTCGTACTGCTCGATGGCCTGATGGATCAGATCCTCCACCACCGGCGACTCGCCGGCGCCGAGCAGGGTCTCCGCGAGGTAGAAGTTCAGCTCGTAGGCGTTGTCCGCGAAGGGATAGCGCTCCAGGTACTCCTGGTACTTCTCGGCGGCCTTGAGGTAGTCGTTGGGGTCGCCCGTCTGGCCAGCGCGCTCGTGGTAGCTGTACGCGACCCACTGCAAGGACTGCAGGATGTACTCGGTCGCCGCGGCGATCGCGTTCTTGTTGTTCTTGTTGACGTCGTACCACTTGCCCGAGAGGCCGTAGCGGTTCGTCAGCTCCACCCGCGCTGCGGCCGCGCCGTCCAGGTCCGGCAGAGGCAGGTTCTGGTACAGGACGATGACCGTGTTCTGGAACTCCGGGCCCTCAGCGGCCAGCGGGTAGCGCTGCTGGAGCAGCTGGTACGCGTCGATGGCCTCCTCGAACCGGGCCTGCTCGAGCAGCACTCCTGCCACCTGGACCAGGACCTCAAAGGTCCAGGGCCGCTCGGGTCCCAGGCCGTCGAGCTTGTCCATCGCGAAGCGCATGGGCGAGGGCGCGGCGGTCTGCACCCCGGGGAAGCCGATGCTCGGCTCCTCCTGGGAGAGGTCCGCCAGCGAGATCGCCAGGTAGCGTACCGACTCCGGCTTGAGGTCACCGACCTCGCCGTCACGGGCCTCCTTGCGCTCCGCCCACTCGATGAGGTCGGTGAAGTGACCGATCGCGATCTCGAGGTCGTCGAGCTTGTAGTACGCCCACGCCACCTTGTAGAGGGCGAGCTCGAAGAGCTGCCGGTCCTGGCGAGACCACTCCGACTCGGGCTCCACCTTCCGTCGTACCGTGAACTCGTCAAGGATCTGGTTGTAGTAGGACAGCGCCGTGGAGAGGCTGTTCTCCTCGAAGTGGATGTCCGCGAGGCGCACGAACGCCTGGGCCCGGTACTGGGAGTCCGGGATCTTGACGACCATCTCCTCGTAGACCTCGCGCGCCCTCTCCGGGTCCTCGCTGCGGCTCGCCTCGTCGGAGTATGCGTACCCCAACATGTAGTAGACGGCTCCGAGGTCCGCATAGTCCGGGAACTTGCGGATGATCTGCTTGTAGAGCCCGATGGACTTTCGGTAGTCCTTCTCGGGCGGCTCGGGCAGGTATTCGAGCTTGCCCGCGTCGAAGAGGTCGGCGAGCCGGTTGTAGTCGTCGTTGTCGCGGAGGAACTGCTCGTCAGCGAGCTCGAAGTACAGCTCTGCCAGCCGGAACATCCGCCGAGCGGTGTAGTCGGACGTCGGGTGGTCCTTGATGAAGACCTCGTGCGCCTCGATGGCCTTCTCACGCAGCAGGCGCTCCTCGATGTCCGCCTTGCCGACGAGCCGCTCGTACCCCTCGCGGAGCTCGGCGACCTCCTCGTCGTACTGCCTCTCGATGATGCGCGAGACCTCGCCCGCGAACTCCGCGACCCGCTCCCGGAAGCGATCATGCGTGGCACGGAAGGCGTCGAGCTCGTCCTCTTCCGCGAGGCCACTTCCGTCGCCCTCGTCAAGGACGACGTCGGTCGCGTCGAGGTCATCTACGTCGGGCTCGGCCTCGGGCAGCGGCTCGGGGTCCTGATCCTCTTCGCACGCCTTGAGCTGGACCGACTGCCCAGTGTCCTCCGGCGGAGCCCCCTCGACGTCGGCGGCCGGCGCGCTGGGCTCGGCGACCTGCGCGAACGCCGGCACGGACCAGAGCAGCAACAGCATGGCGGCGAAGAGACGGACCATGCTCATTCGACCTCCCCCAGGACGTCGCGGAACGCATCCTGCAGCCCCCGCAGCCGCTTCGTGCGCTCCCGCGCGAGGCTGAGCTTCTCCTTGCTGAGGGTCTCCTTGCGGTACCAGTACACGTCTGCCACCCCCATGTCGGCGCGGGTGAGCATGTCCTCGTAGAAGTAGGCGACGTCCTTGAAGGCCTGCCGACCGATGCGTCCCGAGACCCTGGTGTTGTCGCCGCTGATCGCGTCGCCCTCGACCCCCAGGTCGGTCACGACGCGGCGCTGGAACTGCACCTCGCGCTTGATCGCCTCGATCTCGTCGGCCTCAGCGGCGTCGAGGTTCTCCCTCAATGTCGCCGACTGGCTGGCCAGGGTGACCAGGCGCCCCCGCAGGGCGTCCAGCTTCGCGGTGAACTCGGATCCGCCCGCGTTTCGCCGCAGTTCGCGCACCTGCTGCTCGGCCCGGTCCAACTGCATCAACGCCTCGGCGCGCTTGTCGCCTTGATCGGCGTTCGCCATCGTCGCGAGGCGGCTCGTGAGGACCCGCGGAGACACCCGCTTGCGCAGCTCCCGCGTGCTGCGGTCCACGCCGGCCAGGAAGCGCCGCTCCTCGTCGATGACGGCTCGGGCCTCCTTTTCCTCTTCCCGCGAGCGCTCACCGCGGGCACGGGCGTCGACCAGGTATTCCTCGATCGCCGTCAGTCGCTCCTTGAGCTCCTGCACGACGATCTCGACGTGGTAGATGCGGCTCGTCACCGCGCGGGCCTGCAGGTCTAGAATGTCGAGCCGCTCCAGAGCCTCCTGACGGGTCTCCGACAGGTCCTTCGCCGCGCTCCCCGCCCCGGCGATCTGGACATCCATCGCCGCGAGGCTCTCCCGGGCACCGGCGGGCAGGTTCTCGCGCAGCCACGCGACCTCGATCTCGACCAGACGGGAGCGCAGCAGCACGCCCGCGGCCTCCGTCGAGGAGACCTGCTGCCGGTGCAGCCGGTACGTCTGCAGCAGGTCCTTGGACGCGCTCTCCTCCAGGGCGCCCTCGAGCAGATCGAGCAGATCGTCCGCCTCCTCGATGTCGCCCTGCTCGCGATACAGGTCCCCGGCGATGCGGACGGCCTCGGACACCTTCTTGTCCTGCTGCGCCTTGCGGCGGGCTGCGGCCGGCACGGTCAGGTCTGCTTCGGCGATGAACCTCTCGTCGTCCACCAGTTGGTTGAAATAGACCATCGAGTCTGCGCCGCTGTTGACGATCGCCTCGATCACGTCCTTGAGCTCGCGGAAGTGGGTCGCTGCATCGCCGTAGCGCTCGATCGCCTCCTCGAACTGCTCCTTCTTCACGCGGATGTGAGCCGACAGGAGCCGAAGCGCGGGGTCCCGTACGTCATCGGGGAACGCCAGCGTGAAGATCTCCACTGCCCGCAGGGCCTCGTCATAGCGACGCGCGCGCTCGAACTCGACGGTCTCCTGCGCGGCCGACTCGACGTTCGCCCAGATGAGCTCGTACAGAGCGTCGGCGTAGAAGCTGGAGTCTGACTGGATCGTGCTGTAGTAGCCGATCGCCTCCGGGACCTCGCCGCGCTGGTAGTGCAGGCGCGCGATGGCCAGCCGGCACAGATCCCGCACCTCGCGATGCTGCGTCGTGGACTGCGGGAGCTGCAGGACCTCCTGGAACACCACGAGACCCTGTCGGAACTTCTGGGTGGCGAGGTCCTCGTCGCCCGCGGTCTGGGCTCGGCGCCCCTCCTCCACCAGGATGGCGCCGCTGAAGTAGCGAGCCTGGGGGGTGTAGGTGGAGCCCCGAGGGAACGCCGCGAAGATCGCCTGCGCTTCGGGGAGCTTGTCCTGGAAGAACATGGTCTTCCCCATCTCGTAGCGGATGCGCAGCGAGGTGGGGCTGTTGTCCTGGGAGGACCGCACGAAGGTGTTGTAGTACTGGTTGAACTGGCTCACGTTGCCCGTCCGACCGTAGATCTCGATCAACTTGAGCAGCGCGTCCCCGTGGAACCGATGGGTCGGACCCTGGTCCACGATGCGCTTGAAGTGGTTCTGCGCGGGGATCAGGTTGTCATCGAGGAAGAGGCACTCGGCGAGGTTCCACTCCGCCTCGGGCTGCCGCGCGTCCCCCTCCAGGTCGTCGTTCTCGATCAACGAGTAGAACAGCAGCGCGCAGCGCTCGTAGTCCTCGACCAGGTAGGCATACCGCGCTTCGTTGTACCGCTCCGCGATCAGCCGAGGGCTCCGCGTGAGCGAACCGCCCGAGACCTCGCCGCGCAGGGCGCCGAACCGCTTCTCCAGCCCCACGACCTCGGTCTCGACCAGCGCGAGGTCGTTCCCGAAGTTGGTGCCGCCGGCACGTCCCTGGGCAGAGACGACCGGAGCGAACAGGACGGCCGACAGCAGGACCGTGAGCCCTGTCAGTACGTAGCGCATCGAGGATGGAACCGTTCGGGTCACTGGTGCTACTCGCCGGCCTCGCCGGGTGCCTCGGCCTCGGCTGCGTCCTGGTCCTTGGCTCCGGCCCGGGCGCGGAACTCGACCGTCGGCCCCTCCACATAGTCGGCGAGCGCGCCGCCCTTCTTGAACAGAACGGAGTCGAGCCGCGACGTCTTCCCGTCGGCCGCGACGAACGAGTACGACGACGAGAACTGGAAGGTGTAGTCCGACAGGTAGGCGAACAGGCCAGTGCCGCGTCCGCGGATCACGCCGGTCACGGAGAGCGTGTGGTTGCCGGGCGGGATGTTCGCCTCGAAGATCTCGCTCTTCTTCTGCTTGCTCAGCGCCCCCGCCGAGCCCACGTCGGTGGCCTGGTAGATCGGGTTGCCGTCGAAGTAGTAGGTGATCGACTCGAGCGCATAGGCGGGACCGAGGTTGTTCATGTGCCGGATGACGGCCTTGGCCCCCGACACCACACCACGGATGACCTTCTCCTCCAGGAGGAGGAGCCGCGCCTTGCTGCGGAAGACCTTCTCCTTCAGGGCGTTCACGTCCGACTCGACGGTCTTCAGCTCCCGATAGATGCTGATCTCGGCCTCGGCCTCCGTCGCGGGGGACCCCGTCGGCTCGACAACCACGTCGTCCTCGGGCTCGGCCTCGTCGGTCGCTTCGTCGTCGTCGTCGCCGCCGTCCTCCCCCTGGGCCAGGACGGCCGCCGGGAAGAGAAACAACAGCGCGCAAAGCAGCGCCAGCAGGCCGGATGTTGATTTCGAGTCAGGCATCAAATCTCTCCGCGGGAGGGCGTCCGGTCAGCTCGCGCATGCGCGCGGTTGCTCTGCTCGGCGGTCCTGGACTCCGGACACACGTCTCCCATGAGCGCTTCCGCAGCGGGGAAGCTACGACGTCTGCTGTCCATGCGTCAATGGAGGTCATCGGTGCAGGCGGTAGGATCCGGGTCCAGCGATGCGTTCGCGCAACCCACTCGTTCGACGTCTCTACGCCCGTGCCCCGGCGTTGTTTGCTGCATTGCTCTTGATTGCGGCATGCGCCGGGCGGGACGAACCGCCCGTGGACGCGCTGGTGTTCGCGCTGGGAGCCTGGCCCACCAACCTCGATCCCCGCTACGCACCGGACGCCTATTCGGACCGCATCGCCCGCCTGATCTACGCGCCGCTGTTGAGGCGCACGCCGACCGGAGGCGTCGAGCCGCTGCTCGCGGAGTCCGTGCACCGGCCGGATCCCCTCACCGTCGTGGTGCGTGTGCGGTCCGACGCCGTCTTTCACGACGGCGCTCCGATCACCGCGAACGACGTGGTGGCGACGTTCGACTCCATCCGGGCGCCGGACTCCCAGAGCGTCAAGCGCCTGTTCCTCGACGTGATCGAGACGGTGACGGCTGAGGACGCCCGGACAGTGGTGTTCCGTCTGCGGAGTCCTCACGCGCCGTTCCTCCAGGTCCTGGCGGGGATCGGGATCATCCCCAGGTCGGCCATCGAGACCGGGAGCGCAGACGCGCTCGGATCATGGACGGGCAGCGGACCGTATCTATTCGATGGAGCTTCGCCGGGCACCGAGATCCGTCTGCGGCGCAGCCCGCTCTGGCGGGGGCCGACCGCGGGGATCGAACGCCTCGTGTTCCGCTCCGTGCCGGACGCGACGGTGCGGGTGCTGGAGTTGATCCACGGCAGCGTGGACATGACGTGGAACGACCTTCCGCCTCATGTGGTGGCCTGGCTGGAGACCCGGGAGGGCCTGACGGTGCAGCGGCGCGAGTCGACCCTGGTCAAGTACCTGGCCTTCAACCTGGACCACGAGGCGCTGGGGGACGTGCGCGTCCGCAGGGCGCTGGCGCTCGCCATCGACGTGGAGAGCATCGTGCGCTTCAAGCTGCGCGGTCAGGCCACGCCGGCCCGCAGCTTCATGCACCCCCAGTCCTGGGCCCACGCGAGCGATCTGCCCGCCCATCGTCACGCCCCCCAGGAGGCCCGGGCCCTGCTGGACGCGGCTGGCTACCCGGATCCCGGCGGTGGTCTCCCGCGACTGAAGCTCACCTACAAGACCTCCCAGGACGAGACGGCGGTGGCGATCGCCTGGGTGCTCCGCCGGCAGCTGGCCGAGGTCGGCGTCGAGATGGAGGTGCAGTCCAACGAGTGGGGGGTGTTCTTCTCGGACATCAAGCAGGGCCGCTTCGACCTGTACACGCTGACCGGGGTCGGGATCGACGATCCTGACTGGTACAGCTTCGTGCTGCACTCGAAGTCCCTGTCCCCCGACGGCGCGAATCGGATGCGGTACGTCAGCTCCGAGATGGACGACCTGCTCGACCGCGGCCGGGCCGAGCCCGATCCCGACCAGCGCGCTGCCATCTACGCCCAGGTCCAACGACTCCGGGCTCGCGACATGCCGCTGCTGCCGCTGTGGTACCAGCACAACGTGGGGGTCTCGGGCAGCAACGTGCAGGGCTGGAGCGTGCCGGTGGACGGCGACTACTCCGGGCTGTCGCTCGCGACGAAGGCCTCCCTCCGATGAGGGCGTTCCTGGCGCGCAAGCTGCTGCTGCTCCCGGTGCTGCTGCTGGTGGTGACCGCGCTCGTGTTCGGACTCGTCGAGCTCGTGCCCGGTGACCCCGTCGACTTCATGATCGGAGAGAACGCCGCGCTGGACCGCAGGGTGGAGCTCCGGGCCGCCTACCACCTCGATGATCCCCTGGGTCAGAGGTTCGTGCGGTTCTATCGGGAGCTCCTGGGCGGGGAGTTGCGCTCGCTGCACACGCGGCGTCCGGTGATGGAGATCGTGGGCTCCCGCCTCCCCCACACCGCCTGGCTCGCGGTGGTGGCGCTGCTGTTCTCGGCCCTGCTCGCGATCCCGCTGGGCACCCTGGCAGCGTGGAGGCCGGGGGGCTGGGTGGACGCCGGATCGAGAGTCGGCGCCCTGGTGGGGATCTCGATCCCCAACTTCTGGCTGGGTCCCCTCTTGATCATCCTGTTCTCGATCCGGCTGGGCTGGCTGCCGGTGTCCGGTGCGGACCGGGCCGCCTCCGTCATCCTGCCCGGCCTCACCCTGGGGCTGGGAATGGCATCGATCCTGACCCGGATCACCCGCGCCGCGGTGCTCGACGTGCTGCAGGCCGACTTCGTGCGCACGGCGCGGGCGAAGGGGCTGAGCGAGGCACGGGTCGTGGTGCTGCACGCCTTGCGGGCGGCCCTGGTGCCGGTGCTGACGGTCCTCGGGCTGCAATTCGGCGCGCTCCTGACCGGGGCGATCATCACCGAGGAGGTGTTCGGGTGGCCCGGGCTCGGCAGGGAGATCGTGTTGGCGATCCGCTCCCGGGATCTGCCGGTGATCCAGGGGTGCGTCCTGGTGATCGCCACGACCTGGGTCCTGGTAAACACCACGACGGACCTGCTGTACGCGCGGGCCGATCCTCGGGTGGAGCTCACGTGAACGGCCGGGGCCTGCGCGCGATCCTCGCTGATCGGCTCACCGCGGCCGGCCTGGTGGTCATCGCGGGCCTCGTGCTGATCGCGATCTGCGGCCCCCCATTGGCGCCCTTCGGGCCGGACCAGTGCTCGCTCGAGGCGGAGCTGCTGGGGCCGGGTCGGGTTCACTGGCTGGGGACCGATCCCGATGGGTGCGACATCTTCTCGCGGCTGCTGTTCGGCGCCCGGCTCTCGGTCCTGGTGGGCGTGTCGGTCGTCGCGACGTCGGTGTGCATCGGAACCGCGGTGGGCCTGATCGCGGGGCTGAAGGGGGGCTGGATCGACGGCGCCCTCATGTTCGTGCTGGAGCTGTTCCAGGCGTTCCCCGGATTCCTCATCGCCCTGGCCGTGGTGGCGACCGCGGCGCGCCCCTCGGTGGGGCTCGTCATCGGGGCGCTGTGCATCTCGGGCTGGGTCGGGTATGCGCGCCTGGTGCGGGGCCAGTCGCTGGTGCTGCGCGGGGCCGAGTTCGTCACCGCGGCCCGCGCGCTGGGCTTCGGCGAGGTGCACATCGCGCTGAGACAGGTCTTGCCGAACCTGCTCGGGCCCCTGGTCGTGCAGGCGACCTTCGGCCTCGCCGGAGCGATCCTCGCCGAGGCGGGGCTTTCGTTCCTGGGTCTCGGCGTGCCGCCCGGGACGCCCTCATGGGGCGCGATGCTGCATCAGGGACGCAGCTATCTGCTGGTCGCGCCCTGGCTGGCGGTCTCTCCAGGGCTCGCGATCGCGCTGACCGTGTTCGGCTTCAACCTGGTCGGAGACGCGCTGAGTGACGGGCTGGATCCGCGGAGGCGGACGGGAAGGTCAGTTCCCCGCTGAGTCGTCGTCGTCGTCATCGTCGTCATCGTCGTCGTCGTCGTCGTCGTCGCCCGCGGAGTCGTCGTCGTCACCCGCAGAGTCGTCGTCGTCACCCGCAGAGTCGTCGTCGTCA
>CALAGR010000371.1 GCA_937891735.1 uncultured Pseudomonadota bacterium
CTGGCCTCGCCGTCCCCGGGCTGTCCGCGCTTCGCGACCCCCAGGAGGGGCGCCTTCGCCTTGCGTCCGGCCACGGTCACGAGCAGGCGCCCGGCGGCCGCCCGGGCGTGTGGGTCGGTCTGTCCGCTCGCCTCGAGCAGCGCCCGCACGGTCTGGGCCTGGACCGCTCGACCCGCCAGGTGCAGAGCCGTCAGCGCCCGCACGCGCACGCCCGGATCCGCGGAGGGATCGACGGCCGCGGCGTGCAGCGCCTGCTCCAGGGAGGGCATGCTCGCGAGGTCGCCGAGCAGGAGCTCCCGCCCCCGCTCCGAGGCGAGGTGCGTCCGGACCACGAGGTCCGACGTGACCTCGATGAGCGCGCCATCGTCGAGGGACACGGCGATCCACGCGGACGAGCTTCCCTTCGACTCCAGGCCCAGGGCCGACCACACCGCGTCGCCGGTCAAGAACAGGAGCACGCGCTCCTCGGGATCGAGCACGTAGCGCCGCATCCACATCAGCCCCACGTGGAGCTCGCCCCGCACGACGATCCCCAGCTGGTCCTGGGTCCACTGCACGCGGCCCGCCTTCGGGGTGTCCAGCAAGATGATCGGCTCGTCGCGGCGGTTGGGTCCCAGGCGCAGCTCCACCCCCACCGGGACGGCGTCCATGAACAGGGTGGTGTGCCCGTCGGTGGTCACCTCGCGGGTGCCGTCGGGCAGCGTGGTGGTGGTCGTGCCCGGTGACACCCGGGCCTGCGCGGTCGGCGCGAGCAGCGCGAGGCAGGCGACGGTCAGCAGGGCGGGCAGGGCCACGCGAGAGCGAACGTGCATGCCCCTACCTGACGTACAGGGTCAGCGCGGACACCGCCGCCTCTTCGTTGCCCGAGTCGTGGGTGCCGATCAGCCTGCCTTCGATGGGCTCGGCGCTCGTGGCGTTGGCGGCCGCCTGGAACCACTGGCCCGTCCACAACGGGTTCGGCTGCCAGGCTCCGGTGGGGCTGGTCCCGCTCGTGTTGCCGGTGCTGCACAGGTAGTCGCCGCCCACGAAGGACGGAGGCGCCGCCCCTCCCGGATCGGCGGGGCAGTTGCTGTCGTCGCTGGCGCTCGCCCCGTATCCGCACACGTAGCTGAACAGGTGCTCCCGGGAGCCCGGCGCGCCGATGGTGAAGGACACCACCTCGCCGTAGGTGGACTCCAGATCGACGGGCGGGTTGTCGCCGAACGCGTCGCAGCTGCCGTACTGCCATCCGCTGCCGGTGCCCAGCACCTCGCCCCAGACGATCCCGAAGGTGTCGAAGCTCGCCGAGCGGATGAGCCCGTTGCTGCCGCTGGCGGCGCGCACACAGGATCCGCCGCCCTGGGCCGAGGCCGACCACGCGCCGGGGCAAGGATCCACGCTGTAGTCGGCGTCCAGCACTCGAGTCCAGCCCCCGTTGTCCGTGGTCTGGTCGCACCACGCCTGGAACGCGCCGGACCCGGTGGGATCGATCCAGTACCAGTCATCGCCGATGGAGTAGCCGCCGTTGAGGATGTCCAGGCAGTCCACCCCGGCGCAGGCGGCCTCGGTGCCGCTGCCCGGCGCACAGCCCACGGTGACCGCGTCGCTCGCCGGGGGGCCGTCGTCGGTGCCGTCGTGGGCGACGACCGTGCAGGTCCAGGTCTCGCTGAGGGCGGTGGCGGTGGCCGGCACCGTCGCGGAGTCGCCCGCCGACAGCCCCGTGGCGTCCCAGGCCGGCGCCGCCGCTCCGTTCACCATCCAGCTCAGGTCGTAGGTCAGCGCATCGGCGTCGGGATCGCTCGCCGCTCCCACCTGGCAGACCAGCGGGTCGCTCACCGTGGGCGCGGCCGGGCCGAGGGTGACCGTGGGCGCAGACGGAGGGCTGTTGAGCACCAGCACCCCGGCCGAGGCGACAGCCGGGCCATCGACCAGGCCGTCGTTGGGGGTGGCCACGCAGACCACGGTGCGGCCCTTGGCGAAGAACACGCCACCCAGGCTCGCCCCGCTGACGCCGGTGTCCACGCCGTTGACCTGCCAGCTCACGCTGATGGTGACGGTGTCGCCGTCGGGATCGGCGCCCACCGCGCCGGCGCAGGTGGCCGTCGAGTCGGTGAACAGGTCCGGATCCGGCGTGACCGACGGCTGGCTCGTGCTCGGGGGGCTGTTTGGCCCGCCCGCGTTCACTGTGACGGTGACGGTGTCCGTGGCGGTGTTGCCCGCGGTGTCCCGCACGGTGGCGACCAGCACGCTGGTTCCGGCGGGCAGGCTGACCGGGTCGAGGGTCTCGCCGTCCGTGGAGGGCTCGGCGTCCGTCACCAGGGTCGCCCCTCCGTCGATCTCCCAGGTGACCCGCAGCGCCGTGGCTGCGTCCTCCCCGTCGCTCACCATGCTGGCCAGCGCCACGGGCAGCGCCTCGTACAGGACGTCGCTCGCCTCGGGGGCGGTGATCTCGATGTCCGGGGGCTCGTCCGCGGCGACGAGGAAGCGGATGGTGTCGGTGCCCGCGGCCCCGTCCTCGTCGAGCACCCGCAGGGTGACGGTCTGCTCCCCCACGGGAAGGGCGTCGGTCGAGAACGTGGTCAGACCCGTGTCGTCCGCCAGCCCCTCGAAGAGCACCGCGTCCGTCCCGTCCGTCCACGTCACCCGCAGCGCCTCGGGGCGCGTGACGGTGTCCTGCACCCGGCCCTCGAACGTGATCGAGCTGCCCACGAGCGTGGACGTGCCCTCCACGGGCAGGTCGATGACCGCGTCGGGCGGGTTGTTGCTCGAGACGATCGTGTTCTCGGCGCAGGCGGACGCCACCAGCACGAGGAGGAGGCAGGGAAACAGGGAGAGACGCATGCGCCGAAGGTACAGGACCCCGCGGCGTCAGCGGGCTCCGGGGTGTCCGGGTCGGGCGCCGGGGTGGCCGCCCCCGGGGTGACCGGCGCCGCCTGCGGTCGGGCGCAGCGCGGTCAGCATCTCCGGATCGACCTGGCCGGGGCGCCAGGAGCACCACGGGTCCTCGGCGAAGATGTTCCCCGTGAGGGCGAAGGCCCGGGAGCGGGAGCCGCCGCAGGTGGCCGCGAACTCGCACGCGCCGCAGCGCCCCTCGAGCCTGCTCGGGTCCCGCAGGGAGCGGAACAGCTCCGAGTCGCGGTACAGCGCCGCCAGGGGCTCGGTCTTGATGTTGCCCGCGGTCACGGGCAGGAAGCCCGAGGGCATGACCTCGCCGACGTGATCGACGAAGCAGAAGCCGCGGCCGGCGTTCACGGCGCTCGGCGCGTGACCGATGCTCTGGCGCGGACCCGTGGGGCGCTCCAGCAGGCGCTGCAGGTTCGCAGACACGTCCTCGGTGCTGCCCTGTCCCCGGAGCTGCCGGACGGTGACGAAGCGTCGGTAGTGCGGCGCCTCGGCGATCTTGACCACGAAGTCCACGTTCTGGGCGACGGTGTACAGCTGCTCGAACAGCCGCTCCAGCTCGCCGCCGCCCAGGGTGCCGGCGGTCTTGCCGCGGCCCACGGGCACGAGCACGAACACCTCCCAGAAGGACACGCCGAGCTCGGACACGAGCTTCGCCATCGGCTCGACGTCGTTCTTGTTCCACGGCCCCAGGACCGAGTTGATCTGCAGCGGCACGCCCAGCTCGCGGACCCAGCGCGCCCCCTCCATCGTGCGGGCGAAGGAGCCCGGGACGCCGCGGAAGTCGTCGTGGGTGGCTGCGTCCGGCGCGTCCAGCGAGAACGCGATCTGCGACACGCCCGCGTCCTTGAGCGACTGCAGCCGTTCGCGGGTCAGGCGGGGGGTGGCGGCCGGGATGGTCGCCATCCGCAGCCCCTCACTGACGCCGTGGGCGATCAGCTCCTCCAGATCCTCGCGCTGCAGCGGATCGCCGCCCGTCAGCACACAGATGGGCGTGCCCATCTCTGCCACCTGGGTCAGCAGGTCCTTGCCCGCGGCGGTGTCGAGTTCGTTGGGATCGCGACGGTCGATCGCCTCGGCGCGGCAGTGGGAGCAGGCCAGCGCACAGGCGCGGGTGGCCTCCCAGATCACGAGGAAGGGCGCGACGTCAAAGCTGGGTACGGTTGGACGCATCATGGAAACCCTTATATCGCCGCCAGATCCGCGTCGACATGACGATGATCGGCATCGGGCCAGGGGGGGAGCGTGTGCATCCCAGGTTCGCGCGTCCAGCCCGAAAGCGGGGTGACCGCACGCGCCGAGGGGTCAGCGTGCCATCAGCGCCGCGAAAAGGCGCCGGGATCGGAGAACACCTGCAGGCACTGTCCCTGGGACACGCCGATCACCAGGTCGCGGTCGCCCTGCACGTACAGCTGCCCCTGGCAGATGGTCTCGTCCTCCATGAAGTTCTTGAGGGCGACGTGGTGCTCACCGGCCGACAGCTCGTTGGACGTCTCGGCCTTGCCGACGCCCGGGCTTCGATGGAGCCGAGACATCGCGTCATGAAATGTCGTGTTCACCTCCCGCGTTGCGCTGATCGGGGGTCAGGCGAAGGGATCACCTACCATCGGGCGCGGCCGCGTTCCGGCCTGACGGAGTGGACCCATGGCGGACAACATCGACGACGAGGCGAGGCGGCTGACCGACCTGTTCGCGGGGCAGCCCCAGGCCCTGGTGGCGTTCCTGAGCGGGCAGCTGTCGGTGCTGAAGTCCCAGGCCCAGATCCTCATGGGCCTGTCGGGTCTGGTGATCACCGTCACGGGGTTTTCGGGGCACAACATGGTGCGGGGCGGACCCTGGCCCACGGCGGCGATGGTGCTGGGCATCGGGTTCGTGCTGCTGGCGGTGCTGGTCACGCTGCGGGTGATGACCCGGCTGCGCTGGGTGTCCCAGGATCTGGACGACGATCTCGTCAGGATGACCCTGACGGTCCTGCACCGACGCAACAGCCAGCAGCAGGCCCTGCTCCACGGCGGCACCTGCGTGGCCATCGGTCTGGGCTCGTACCTCGTGTCGGTGGTGCTGGCGGCCCTGGCGATCGGCGGGAGCATGAGCCCGCCTCCCTGAGCCTGGGGTCACCATTCCGCGCATCGCCCCCGGAGAATCCCCGATGCGCAGTCCCGTCCTGCTGGTGGTCCTGCTCGCCGTCTTGCTGATCGTGGGCTGCGACTACCACGCGTCGGGCTACGGCGTGTCCTCGTGCATCCCATCGACGCGAAGATGAACACTGAGGACTGCCGGGAGTGCCACGGCGACAACCTCGACGGGGGCACCTCCGGGGTGAGCTGTGACGAGTGCCACGCGCCCGGCTGGCGGACGGACTGCACCTACTGCCACGGCGGTGAGGACAGCGACACCGGCGCCCCGCCCCGCGACATCGACGGCACCGACGTGCTCGAGGACACCTCCTTCTGGGCGCACACCACGCACACCACGCTGACCGACGGCCCTGCCTACGGCTGCAACCAGTGCCACGTGGAACACACCTCGGTGACGGATGAGGGCCACCTGTTCGACGACACGCCGGGCCGGGCCGAGGTGGTGTTCGACGACGGGATCAGCGCCGACGCGGAGTGGCGCGGAGACGGGTGCACGGCGTACTGCCACGGCGACGGGCAGGATCCGGGCGAGGTCGAGCTGGACGGCGCCGCGGTCGCGTGCGGTACCTGCCACGACGAGAACCACAGCAACGCCGGCTGGTAGCTGGTTCGGGCGCCGTTGCGAGAGTGTTGCGCGCAGGTGAAGGTGCTGATCGCTGCGTTGTTTGGTCCCTGACGACGGCTCGCCCCCTCGTAGGTTCAGCGGGAGGAGGCCCTTCATGCCCGCCCGCCTACAGACCCCTCGTTTCCTGCTCCTGCTGCTGTGCGTCCCGCTCGGATCCACCGGCTGCTACGTGCTGGCGCCTGCTCCCGAGCCGCTCGCCGACGACGACGATCTGACCGCCGCGGACGACGACGACGACGACGACGACGACGATGACGACGACGACGACGACGTCACGCCCGAGCCCCCCGCGGACAGCGCGGCTGTCGGCACGGTGGTGCTTCCGGCGGAGCTGGACTGCGGCGCGACGATCCAGGCTTCGGTCGAGATGCTCAACACCGGGACCGCGATCTGGACCCGCGAGGACTACAAGCTCGGCGCGGTGGACGACGAGGATCCGCTCTCGGTCCTCGGCGGGCGCGTGTATCTGCCGGAGGGCGTGACGGTGCCGCCCGGGGGGAGCCACGTGTTCCTGTTCGACCTGCTCGCCCCCAGCACCGGCGATGTGTACGTCACGGACTGGCAGATGGTGCACGAGGGCGTGAACTGGTTCGGGGAGGCGACCTCCTCGTCCGTCACCGTGACCTGCTCGATCCAGACCTTCGTCGATCCCCTGACCGGCGCCTCCCTGGAGTCCGGGTTCGCCGACAAGATCGTGTCCGGCGGCAGCTTCACGTCGGCGGGGTGGCAGACGACCGGCCCCTGGGACCAGCTCCTGCTCGAGTTGGCGGCCCCGATCTGGAGCGCCGGAACCCTCGAGATCGACATGAGCAACTTCGATCCGGCCACCCAGTACACCGGCGCCAAGTCCCAGATCATCAACCTGTACACCAGCGACGACGGCTCCCAGGGCGTGTTCTCGAGCACCGAGGCGTGGTGGAACATCCGCACGGGCAACAACTACGGCACGGGCTTCAAGTTCCTCGCCGCGCCGGAGGGGGGCGACACCCGCGAGGAGGTCCGGCTGCTCGAGAGCGCCAGCTGGAACCCCGCGGATCTGCACACCTGGACGGTCACCTGGGACGCCGTGAACGTGCAGCTGGAGCTGGACGGCGCGCTGCTCACGACCCTGGCCTTCGACGGACGAACCCAGCCCCTGCAGCACATCTTCCTGGGCCGGGACAACGTGTACGAGGGCCAGGTGGGGCCGATCTACTCAAACCTGCGGGTGACGTACCAGCCGTGATCGACCTGGGCGGTTGACGGTCAGTCGGTCCAGGTCCGGAGCACCTCGGCGCAGGCGGTCCGCCGCGCCTGCTTCTGGTCGGAGCCCTCGCCAGTGACGACGTGGCCGGCAGGGTGCCGCACCTGGGCGGTCCAGGTCGCTGCGTTGTCCTTGCCCGTGCTCGAGTAGGTGGGCTTCGGCGGGCTCTCCTTGAACTGCCGCTGCCAGCGCGTGTTGAACGCCTCGATCGGGTTGTCCTCGGTGGCGAAGACCGCCTCCAGGTCCCCCTGCAGGAACAGGCGCTCGACCACGGCGCGGGCCGCGTCCGGTCCGCCGTCCTCGAGGATGGCGCCGATCAGCGCCTCTACCGTGTCCTCCAGCACCTTCTTGTTCTTGGCCAGCTGAAGCCCCTCGCCGGCGCCCAGCCGCACGAGCCCGCGGACCTGCAGTTCCTCGCCCACGGCGCCGATGAACTCGCCCTTGACCAGGCTCTTGCGCATCTCGGTCAGGACCCCCTGGTCGGCGTCGGGATGACGCTGGAACAGGAAGCGCGCCACGGTGAAGCCCAGGAACGCGTCACCCAGGAACTCCAAGCGCTGCTGATCGCGCTCGTCCAGGGCGGATCCGCGGTCCCGCTGCTCGTTGAGCCACGTGGCGTGGGTGAGGGCCCGCAGCAGCAGGGTGGGGTCCTCAAAGGAGTAGCCCAGCGCCTCCTGGAGCCTCGTCATCGCGTTCTGCACGTCGGTCATGGGAGCGATGATCACACAGCAGCGGGCGGGAGCGCGGCTACTCCGGGTCCGGCAGGGCCTTGCGCACTGCGTAGTGCACGGGGCAGAAGCCCGTGAACGAGCTGGACAGCATGATCGCGCCGGTCAGGGCAGCCAGCCAGACAAACCGCGGATCGACGAACGCCGACAGCGCTGCGGTGGCGACCAGCAGGGCGCCGATCACGCCGTCGTGGATCTTGACGCGGCGGGACATCAGGGGAGCGGGTGGGTTCATCCAAGGAGTATCTGGCGCGCCGGGTTCGAAGCGCAAGAGACCAGGGTCTGCTCCGGAGCTCGCTCGGGCGGCCGTAGCGGCGGAACGTCCCAGACCCCACACTGTGCCCGCGCGCCGACGGCCCGCCCGACCCTCGCGAGGAGCCCCTCACCGGAGACGTCCATGAACGGAAACGCCCGCCCCCTGCTCGCCGAAGCCGGCCCCCTGACCCGGGAGCCGATGTTCGATGAAGCCCGGGCCATCTGTTCGGACCTGAGCGTGCCCCTGCTGAGCCGGCTGGACGCGTTCGAGGACGTGTTCGAGTCGCTGGTGGGTGACTCGATCTTCACGCGGGCGCGCAACCTCGAGCGCAAGTTCGGCCTGCGCCAGCTCTGGCTCAAGTTCGAAGGGGACAACCCCACCGGGACGCAGAAGGACCGGATCGCCTTCGCCCAGGTGGGCGATGCCCTGCGCCGCGGCTACGGGACCGTGACGGTGGCCACCTGCGGCAACTACGGAGTCGCGGTCGGCCTCGCCGCCTCGATCGCGGGGCTCGAGTGCGTGGTCGTCATCCCCGAGGGCTACCACACCCGGCGCCTCGGAGAGATCGAAGCGCTCGGGGCCCGGGTGGTCCGGTGCCCGGGCACGTACGAGGACGCGGTGGAGCACAGCTCGGGCCTCGCCGAAGCGGGGGAGTGGTACGACGCCAACCCCGGGAGCGCCAACGAGCTCGTCCAGCTCAAGGCGTACTCCGAGATCGCGTCCGAGATCTACGACCAGCTGCGGGACGCGCCGGCCCTGGTGGCCTGCCCCGTGTCCAACGGCACGACCCTCGCGGGCGTTCATCGGGGGTTCGCGAGCCTGCATCGCCGGGGCAAGACCAGCAAGATCCCTCGCATGGTCGCGGGCTCGGCGTGGCGGAAGAACCCGATCATCACCGCGGTGCGCCTGGGGCTCGACCGCTGCCCGACCCTGACCCCCGAGGCGCTTCGGGAGACGGTGGTCAACGAGCCCCTCATCAACTGGCGCAGCCTGGACGGAGACGCCGCCCTGCACGCCATCCGCAGCACGAACGGGCACGCGGGGGACGCGTCCGACCGCCGCATGAAGGAGATGGCGAAGCTCCTGCGGGAGCAGCAGGCGCTCCACGTCCTGCCGGCCAGCACGGCCGGGCTCATCGCGCTCCTCGATCTACACGCCGCCACGCCGCTCCCCGGAGACCGGTATGTGGCGGTGCTCACCGGGAGGTCTTCATGACCACAGATGTCCTCGACGGCCCTGCCATCGTCTGGTGCGACGGCGCGTTCAACACCCCCGAGGGCAAGACCGCCCACGGTCTCGTGCGCTTCACCCACCGCTACCAGGTCCTGTCGGTGATCGACCGACGGCACGCCGGCCAAGACGCCGCCGAGGTCCTCGATGGGACACCTCGGGGGATCCCGGTCCTGCCGGATCTGGCCACGGCGCTCGCGGATGCGCGGGGCCGGGGCGTGCAGCCGACCCACTTCGTCGTCGGGATGGCCCCGGATGGCGGGCGGTTGCCCGATCACGGCCGGGCCACGGTGGCGGAGGCCCTCGTTCACGGCCTGCACGTGGACTGCGGGCTGCATGACTTCCTGTCCGAGGATCCGGTCCTCGCGGAGCTCGCGGCGCGGCACGGGGCCCGGATCCGGGACGTGCGCAAGCCTCCGCACCGCAAGGACCTGCACCACTTCAGCGGCCGCATCGAGGAGGTGGGCTCGCTCAAGGTGGCCGTGCTGGGCACCGACTCTGCGGTCGGCAAGCGGACCACCGCCTGGCTCATCGTGCACGGGCTGCAGGCCCGGGGCCGCACCGCGGAGATGATCGGCACGGGGCAGACCGGCTGGCTCCAGGGCGCCCGCTACAGCATGGTGCTCGACAGCCTGGTGAACGACTTCGTGGCCGGGGAGCTCGAGCACGCCGTCGTGAGCGCCTGGGACGAGCGCCGGCCCGACGTGATCGTCGTCGAGGGGCAGGGCTCGCTCATGAACCCGGCCTACCCCGGAGGCCTGGAGATCCTGGCCGCCACGCGCCCCGAGGCGGTGGTGATGCAGCACGCGCCCACCCGACTGGAGTACGACGGCTTCCCCGGCTATCCGATCCACGGGATCGAGCAGCAGATCCACGCGATCCAGTTCTTGACGGGCCGCCCGGTCGTGGCCCTGACGGTGAACCACGAAGGCCTCGCCGACCGCGCCGCCATCGACGCCGCCTGCGCTGTCCTGGCGGAGCGCACGGGCCTGCCGGTCTGCGATCCCCTGATCCATGGGGTGGGGCCCGTGATCGACGCGCTCGCCCCGTTCATGGGGGCTTGATGCGGATCCTGCGGATGGAGGTCGTGCACCTCGCCATGCCGCTGAGCCAGCCCTACACCATCGCCTACGAGCGCATCGCCCACGTGGACAACCTGCTCGTCCGGCTCGTGACGGACGGGCCCCACGTCGGACTGGGCATCTCGGCTCCGGACGTGGGCGTGACCGGCGAGACCCTGTCGGCCGCTCGCGACGCCCTGCGCGACGTCGTCGAGCCCTTGATCGTCGGCTCGGACCCGCTCCGCCGGGCGGTCGTGCTGGAGGCCCTGGACCAGGCGCTTCCGAAGCAGCCGAGCGTGCGGGCCTGCATCGACATGGCCCTGCACGATCTGCTGGGCAAGATCGCCGGCGTGCCCGTGTGGCGGATGCTCGGCGGCTACCGGGACCGGATGGTGACCAGCGTGACGCTGGGCATCACCGGCGTGGAGCCCGCGGTGGCACGGGCGCTCGAGTTCATGGGAGACGGCTTTCAGGTCCTCAAGCTCAAGGGGGGCCTGGACGTGGAGCGCGACATCGAGGTCGTGCTGGCGGTCCGGGCTGCGGTGGGGCCACACATCGAGCTGCGGTTCGATGCGAACCAGGGCTACGACGCGGAGATGGCCCACGCGTTCCATCTGCGCGCGGCGGCGGCGGACCTGTCGATGATCGAGCAGCCGACGCCGGCGTCGGCGCTGGGGGAGCTCCGGAAGGTGACCCGGTCGGTGGCCTTGCCGGTGATGGCGGACGAGAGCGTGCTGTCCCTCGCGGATGCCTTCCTCTTCGCCCGCGGCGACGCCATGGACATGATCAACCTCAAGCTGGTGAAGGTGGGCGGACTGGACGCCGCGCTGCTGATCAACGGCGTGGCGCGCGCCGCGGGGCTGGAGGTGATGGTGGGCTGCATGGACGAAGCCGAGCTGTCCATCGCCAGCGGGCTGGCGTTCGCCCTCTCCCGGCCCAACGTCGAGTTCGCCGATCTCGACGGGCACTTCGACCTGCTGAACGACCCGACGGTCGGCTGCGTGCACCTCGAAGCCGGCGTGCTCTTCCCCAGCGATGCCCCGGGGTTCGGCCTGGCGGACGTGCCCGACTCAGCCGCCGTCTGAGTTCAGCGCTTGCGGCTGCGCTTCCGGCGCTTCCGGCGCTTCCTCTTCTTCTTCTTCTTCGGCTTCGGCGCGGGCTTGTTGTCCTCGTCGATGTACTCCAGTCGCCCGCTCCGCTCGATCACGATGCGCGCGGGCAGGAGCTTGCCGGCCGGCCCGAAGCGGGGCCGAAGGATCTCGTGCACGACGCCATCCTGCAGGTGTTCCCCGATGCGCAGGATCTGGCTGCTCTCCTTCGGCGCGGCTCGAACCAGCGCAGTGGACCATGCCGGGTCAGTCGCAACAGACGTCGAGATGAGCTGGGCCTTCAGCTCCGAGGCGACGATCAGATCCGCCTCGGCGGCCGGTGATTCGCTCGACTTGGGCGGAGTGGAGTCGAAGATGTTCCGCTCGACGATCGGCCCGAGGTAGTAGCTGAGCGGCGGGCCGGCGGTGCCGAGCGAAGCGCTGTGGGAGGGGGCACCAACGCGTGTGCTCGCGCTGCCGGGAGCCGCCCGCGAGCGGCCCGGGACGGGCGCGTCGGGGGGCGCGGGCTCAGCAGCAGACGACAGCGCAACGCAGGCCCCGACGACGAGGAGCAGCAGCGGCGCAATCCAGAGCAAGGAGCTCGATCGGCGGCGGTGAAGGACTTCAGGCTGGTCGAAGCAGGTGTCGGTCAGAGTGATACCCGTGGCTCCTGCGGACGCCAGTGGCGCCAGGTTGGGACGATTTCTGTAGAAAAATTCGCTAGATACGTAACGCATGGGGCGTCGAATGTCAAGGGAGTCGGCCGCGCCGGTCGCTCAGCCGCCGATGACGCGGCAGGCACGAAGACCCGCCGTGCTGAATGCCCCAGCAGCCTGAGCAGATCTGCACGAGCCCAGCGCGGGGCGGTCCGCTGGCGTTCAGCGCCGCGAGGGGCAGGTCGGGCCACGTCGGCTTGGTGTGCTCCTTCGTGGCCCCGTTCACGCCGATGGCACGCCGGATGCAGCCCTCCGGGGCAGGCAACCCCCACACCGGGGAGAACGGAGAGACGAGATGATCACTTTCAACAAACTCCTGGACGACGAATCCGGCACCACCGCCATCGAGTACGGCCTCCTCGCCGGACTCGTCGGCGTCGCCATCATCGGCGCGTTGGTCCTGCTCGGTGGCTCGCTCGACGGGCTGTTCACCACCGTGGCCGACGACATCAACGACGCCGCCAACCCCTAGGCAGAGCCTGGCTCGGGCCCGCCCTGGTGGCGGGTCCGAGCGGCTCCCCCGGACGCGCCATGCCATACGGCCACCAAAGAACCTGGGATGATCATTCAGAGCGCCGCGGCTACGTGGTCCCGACCGCGCTTTTGCTGGTCGTGTTCTGTGGGGTCGCCGCGCTGGTCATCGACCTCGGCTACGGCCGCATGATCCAGGCCCAGCTCCAGGCCGTCTCCGACGCCTCGGCCCACGCCGGCGCGATGCAGATCGACTGGACGGGCGCCGGGCTGCTCGACGCCCGCAGCGCCGTGATCGCCGTCGCTGCGTCCAACACCGCCGACGGTGGGCCCGTGACCGTGCCCGACACGAACATCTGGACGGGGACCTGGGACCTCGACACCTCCACCTTCAGTCCGAGCACCGACCCCGCGCAGGTCAACGCTGTGCGCGTGCTGGCCCAGATCGGAGAGATCGGCAGCTGGTTTGCCGTGCCGGCGTTCCAGCGCGACTCGATCGCCGCGAGCGGACGCGCGACCGCGGTGCGGATGCCGCCTCCGATCGGCTGTGGGGTGCTCGCGGACGTCGATCTCGATGCCATGGGGGGGGTGGTCACCGACAGCTACTCTTCGACGGACGGGCCCTACGACCCTGGCACGGCCGGGGACGACGGCAGCCTCTGCAGCAACAGTCGCCTCGACGTGGGCGGCAGCGCCGAGATCAACGGCGACGTGATCGTCGGCCGCGGCGGCGAGATCGTCAGCCACGGCGCCTCGCACGACATCACCGGGCACGAGGTCTACGCCGGGTCGAGGTTCCTGCTGCCCTCGCTCGACCCGAGCGGTGCCGAGGCCAACAACAACAACGACACCGTCGGACTCACGTCGTCCGGGCGCAACCCGTGGAGCGGGGGCGGGATCCGGTTGAACGGCTCCGACCAGCTCGTGCTCGGCGGGGGCGTCTACTTCCTCGAGAGCCTCAGGATCACCGGCGGCGCCTCGCTGGTCGTGACCGGACCGGTCGAGATCTGGGTGGTCGGCGACGTCGCCGTGGGCGGTGCGGGCATCGTCAACACGACCGCTGACCCCCACGACCTCACCCTGTACGTCACTGGCGACAACGTGTCGATGGGCGGCACGAGCGACTTCTACGGGTCCGTGATCGCCCCCGAGGCCGACGTGGACCTGGTGGGCACCCGCGACTTCTACGGCATCGCCATCGGGGGGACGATCGACATCCAGGGCGACCTCTCCCTGCACGCCGACATCTCGCTGATGGACCCCCTCGTACAGATCGAGCGTTGGATCGCGCTCGTAGAATAGGGAGGACCACATGAACGGCACGTTGCCCCTGCTGACCGCCCTCCTGGCAGTTGCAGCCCTGTGGGACTGGCAAACGAAGCGCATCCCCAATGGGCTGGTGGCGGTCGGTCTGATCGTCGGTCTGGTCGCGGCCACGTATGCCGCCGGCCTGCTCGGCCTCGGGCATGCGCTGCTCGGCGCGGCGGTAGGACTCGGCGCGCTGTTCGTTCCCTGGACCCAGGGCTGGGTGGGCGGCGGCGACGTCAAGCTGCTCGCTGCGTGCGGCGCCTTCCTGGGCTGGAAGGGGTTGCTGGTCCTGCTGCTCGCAGGCAGCGCGCTGCACGGCCTGCTGACCCTCTTCGTCGTCATCGCGGCCCGGCTCCGCGCGCAGCCCGCCCAGGGCGCGCCGTTTGCCCCCGCGCTCGCCCTTGCCTTCATCGTGCTGGCCCTCAGCCAGCCCGCCCTGCTCTCGAACCAGTAAGTAGGAGGGAAGACCATGCAGACCCAGAGCGCTCTCGAACAGGCAAAACGGAAGGGCCGATCCCGGTCTGTCCTCTTTCTGGTCGCGGCGCTCGCGTTCGCCGGGCTGGTGGCCCTCGTCGTCTTCGGCGTGGTCGATCGGTTCAAACAGAAGCTCGACGCCGCCAACAAACCGAAGCCGACCGAGACCGTGGTGGTCGCGCTCGTGGAGCTCCCGATCGGGGTCGAGGTGCTGCCCGAGCAGCTCGACCTGGTGCAGGTCGCCCCGGAGCTGCTGCCCGAGCAGGGCACCTTCGACGTGGTCGAGGCTGTGGTCGGACGAACTCCTCGCGAGCGGGTGCTTCCCGGCGAGTTCCTCCGAGAGGACCGGCTGGCCGCCCCGGAGGCGGGGATCGGCCTGAACGTGCTGGTCACCCCGGGCATGCGGGCGATGACGATCCAGACCGACAGCCAGTCGGGCGTCGGCGGCTTCCTGCGGCCCGGCTACCGGGTCGATGCGGTCGTCACGATCCGGCCCGACGACAACAGCCTGAACGCCAAGTGGGTCACCGAGACGATCCTGCAGGACGTCATGGTCCTCGCGGTCGGTGATCAGCTGCCGGGGGCCGAGGCGGAGGTGAACACGACCCGGCGTCCCCAGGCCGCAGCGATGCGGCGGCACAACTACGTCACCCTCGAGGTGAATGTCGATGAGGCCGAGCGGCTCGCCCTGGCGAGCGCCCGCGGCGAGCTGCACCTGGCGCTGCGCAGCGACATCGATCTGGAGGTGTTCGTCGATCGAGGCCCCCTCGTCACCAACGAGATGGTCGGGATTCCGAGGCCGCGCCGCGCCGTGGCCCGGGCCCCCCGGGTCGACAGGGCCGAGGTGATCACGGGCGGCAAGACCGTGATCGAGGAATTCGACAAGACCGGCAAGAAGTTGTCCGAGACCCGGCGAAGCCGGTAGCCCCCGGGAGATGTCATGAGCTCTGCCCACGGACCACGAACCCTCGTCCCGGTCGGCCTCCTGGCCGCGGGGCTTGCAGTCATCACCCCGTCCGCGCCCGCGGCCGAGGTCGTGGCTCCGCCCGACCCCGTGATCGAGGTGCTGGCCACCCCCGTGATCGAGTTGCCGGTCGACCCCGTGATCGACGTCGACCTCGGCCACTCCCACATCTATCTGGGCACGCGCGCCATCACCCGCGTGCTCGTGTCCGACGACGCTGTCGCCCAGGTCAAGCTCCTGGAGGAGGGACAGTTCCAGGTCCGCGGGACGCAGCTGGGCAGCACCGACATCTGGGTGTGGTTCCGCGATGCGCCCGATGTCCCGGTGCGGTACGCCCTGAACGTTGGCCGCGAGATCGGCGAGGTGGAGCGGAGCATCGAAGCGCTCGTCGCCGCCGGTGACGTCCCCCCGCGGGTCTACTCCGTCGGGGAGCGGCTGGTCCTGGACGGGGTGGTCGCAGACCTCGCGACCCTGGAGCGCATCGCCATGATGGCGCGGGTCTACGACGCGGACTTCGTCAACCTGCTGAGCGTCCGGGGCGACCACCAGGTGCAGCTCGAGGTCGTCTTCGCCGAGGTCAGCCGCTCGCGCGTGCGAGAGCTGGGCGTCAACCTGTGGTGGGACAGCGGCTCGATCATCGGCGGGGCCCAGATCGGAACCGCCTCGGTCGGACCGCCGGGCCTGGCGGAGACCTTCACGCTCCTGGGCACGTTGGCCACAGGCTTCGACCTGATGGGGTCGCTGGAGGTGCTCGAGCAGCACAACCTCTCCAAGGTGCTGGCGCGCCCCACGCTGGTGGCCATGTCCGGCCAGCAGGCCGAGTTCCTCGCTGGTGGCGAGGTCCCGATCCCCGTTGCCCAGTTCGGCGACCGGATCTCCATCGAGTTCCGGGAGTACGGAGTCCGGCTGACCTTCGTGCCGACCGTGCTCGCGGGCGACGTGATCGACACCCGGGTGTTCGTCGAGGTCAGCGACCTGGACACGGCCAACACCGTGCGGATCACCGACGCAGCGATCCCGGCCCTGGTGTCGCGCAAGTTCTCGTCGCACCTGCGACTCGAAAGCGGCACCACCTTCGCGATGGCCGGAATGCTCGATGAGCGCATCACGTCGAGCATCTCGAAGATCCCCCTGCTCGGTGACATCCCCCTGCTTGGAGCGCTGTTCCGGCGGGTCGAGCACCGCCGCGTCGAGACGGAGCTGGTCATCTTCGTGACGCCGCGCCTGGTCCGGCCCCTCACCGCCGACGAGGTCCCGCCGCTGCCCGGGCACGCGACCGACAACGACCCCGGCGACTTCGAGCTGTTCATGCTCGGCCTGGACCACCAGCCCCCCAAACGTGAACGCAAGGAGCCGCCCGCAGGTCCCGTGGGCATGGAGCGTTGAGGTGGAACAACCCAGCACCACAGCTTCGCTGACCGACGCCCAACTCAACCCTCCCGAGGGCGCGGTCATCGATCTGCAGCGGTTCCGGGTCGCCGCGGAGCCCGCTCCGGTGGGCAGGCTGGTCGCGTTCATGGGCAGCAAGGGGGGCTGCGGGGTCACCCTGCTGGTGGTGAACCTCGCCGCCGAGCTGGCGTCCGGGAGCCGGGTCTGCGTGGTGGACCTCGCCGGCTCTCACGGCGACGTCGCCGCCTACCTCGATCTGCAGTGCGAGCGCGAGCTCTCTGAGCTCATCGAGTTCGAGCACATCGACGCTGGCCTGGTGGAGGCGGTCGCCACCAAGCACCGGTCCGGCGTCGCCGTCCTGCCCCAGCCGACGGATCTGGCCGAGACCGCGCTGCTCGACTCCGATGCGGTTGGCCGTGTGCTGGAGGCGTCCCGGCTCGCCTACGACATCGTCCTGGTCGACTGCGACGCGCGCCTGGACGAAGCGACGCTGACGACGGCGATGAGCGCGGACATCGTCGCGCTGGTGTTCACGCCGGACGTCCCTGCGGTGCGGGACGCGAACCGCGAGCTGCGGCTGCTCGACCGGCTGGGGGTGGACCGTGATCGTGTCCGCCTGGTGCTCAACCAGGGGTCCCGTCGCCAGCAGCTCAGCGTCGCGCAGATCCAGGATCAGCTGGGTCGCGAGGTGGCGGCGGTCGTCAGGGCCGACAGGTCGGCCTGCGCGCGCTGCCACCTGACGGGTCAGCTGCTTCGCGAGCTCCCGGGGCGGCACCTGATCGACGAGGACATCTGCCGGCTGTGGCCAGCGCTGGTCGGTGCGCCCGAGCAGGACCAGCCCAAGCGGAGGAGGCTGGCCTCGTGGCTGCACACCCTGCTGAACGTGGAGGTGACATGACCGCCCGTCTGATCGACCGCATGCGCGCTGACCGCAAGGACAGCTCCGCCTCGCTGAGCCTGCGGCCTCCGGGGCTCGAACGCATCGTCCAGACCCTGCACGAGGAACTGGTCGAGTCGCTGGACCTCGAGCTCATGCGGAAGACGCCGCGCGAGGAACTGGAGCGGCGTCTGCGCAAGTCCCTGGCCGAGGCGATGCAGGATCGCGACGTGCCCCTGTCCGTGTCCGAACGCGCGACCGCCATCGATGACGTGCTCGACGAAGTGCTCGGGCTGGGACCGCTCGAGCGGCTGCTGCGGGTGCCGGACGTGACCGACATCCTGATCAACGGCTGTCACACCGTCTACATCGAGCAGAACGGACGGCTGCGCAAGGTCGATGTGCGGTTCCGCGACGACGCCCACCTCATGCAGATCATCGATCGCATCGTGAGCGCCGTCGGCCGCCGGGTCGATGAGAGCCACCCCCTGGTCGACGCCCGGATGGCCGATGGCAGTCGCTTCAACGCGGCCATCCCACCCCTCGCCCTGGACGGCCCGCTGGTCTCGATCCGGCGGTTCGGCGCCAACCCCATCGAGGCCGAGCAGCTCATCGAGCTGGGCTCGGTGCCGGCCGAGGTCCTGGAGATGCTCGACAGCTGCGTGAAGGCCAAGCTGAACATCATCATCAGCGGCGGCACCGGCTCCGGCAAGACCACGCTGCTCAACGTGCTGTCCAGGTTCGTGCCCGAAGACGAGCGGATCGTCACGATCGAGGACGCCGCCGAGCTCCGGCTGCAGCGGGAGCACGTCGCGCGGCTCGAGACGCGCCCCGCCAACCTCGAGGGGGAGGGCGAGGTGGTCGCGCGCGACCTGGTGCGCAACGCGCTGCGCATGCGCCCCGACCGGATCATCGTGGGGGAGATCCGCGGGGTCGAGGCGATCGACATGCTCCAGGCGATGAACACCGGTCACGAGGGATCGCTGAGCACCATCCACGCCAACAGCGGGCGGGACGCCATCGCGAGGATCGAGACGATGGTGGGGCTGGGTTTCACCAACGTCTCCAGCGCGACGATCCGGCAGCTGATCGCCCGGGCGTTGGACCTCGTGATCCAGGTTGATCGCCTGCTCGACGGCACGCGGCGCATCGTCGCGGTCTCCGAGATCTCCGGCATGGAGGGCGACGTCATCACGATGCAGGACATCTTCGTGTTCGAGCAGAGCACGATCGACTCGGACGGCCGGGTGCGCGGCAGGTTCCACGCGACGGGCACCCGCCCGCAGTTCACCAGCCGGCTGGAGGCCTTCGGCCAGCAGCTCCCGGCTCGGCTCCTGAGACTGAACGTGGACGTGTGAGGTGCACCATGAGCGGACTGTCCCTGTTTCTTGTCGTCGCTGTCGTCTTCGTCGCTGCCTTGGGGGCGGCGGGCACCCTGTATGGCGCGTTCCTGGCGCGCGCCGAGGCGAAGCACGAGCTGCTCGCCCAGCGACTCGGCACCCTCGGAGTGGCAGGTGAGAGCATCTTCAAGACCGACCGCCACGACCCCCTGGCGGACGTGCTGGGGCCCATCGGAGTCAGGCTCGAGCAGCTGCTGCTCCAGGCTGGATCATCCGAGGCTGTGCGTTGGCTGCTGGTGCGCATGGTGCTCATCGCCGTGGTCGCCAGCGCTCTGGGGTTCGTGGCCCTGGGGCCGCCCGGGCTGGTCTTCATGATGCTCGGGGCCTTCCCCGTGCTGGTGTTGCGATCCCGCGCCCGCCAGCGCAGCCGCGAGCTGTCCCAGCAGCTGCCCGAAGCGCTCGACCTCGCGGCGCGCACGCTGCGGGCCGGTCACGCGTTGTCCGACGCCCTGCGCGCGTGCGCCACCGAGATGCCCGCGCCCATCGCAGAGGAACTGGGTCGCGTCTACGAGGAGCACAACCTCGGCCGGGACCTGCGCGATGCGCTGATGCACCTGGCGGCTCGCAACGCGTCCAACTTCGACATCAGGCTGGTGGTCAGCTGCCTGCTCCTCCAGCGCAAGACGGGTGGCAACCTCGTCGAGCTCCTGGACAACATCGCGGCCACCGTGCGCGCCCGGTTCGTGTTCGACGCCAAGGTGCACGCGCTCACGGCCGAGGCCCGCCTGTCTGCGACTGTGCTGGCGGTGCTGCCCTTCGTGGTCGCCTTCGCGATCTTCCTGCTGCGCCCCGACTATCTGCTGCCGCTGTTCAACCAGGGGGTCGGCATCTGGCTGTTCTCGGTCGCGAGCCTCGCCCTCGCGATGGGGCTGATCCTGCTGCGCAACCTCGCGCAAGTGGAGGTGTGAGATGCTCCCGCTGCCCGCGTACGTGATCCCGCTCGCCGCGTTTGTCGCCACGCTGGCCGTCGCGCTCGCCCTGCGTGCGGTGCTCGCGCAACGAGGCGCAACGGAGCCGACGGCGCCCGGCGAGGAGCTCTTCGTGCCCGGGGTCAGGTCCGGGGGGCTGGTGGCCGCGGTCGGCTCCCTCGCCCAGCCGCGGTCCGAGGAGGGCCTCGGTGTCCTGCGTCGACGCCTCACCCAGGCGGGCTACGAGGGCAAGCGGGCGTTCGAGGTCTACAGCGTCCTGCGCGCCGCGCTGGCGCTCGGACTGCCTGCCCTCACCTGGCTGGCGCTGCGGCCGTCCACCTTGCTGGTCAGCGTCGCGCTGGCGCTGGCGACGGCGGCCGTCGGCTACTACGGACCCTCCCTGTACGTCGAGAACCGCAGACTGCGTCGCCGCGCGGAGCTGCTCAAGCCCTTCCCCAACGCCCTGGACCTGCTGGTCAGCAGCGTCGAGGCGGGGCTCGGGCTGGACGCCGCCCTCAACTGTGTGGCGGCAGACCTGGAGCCGGCGGCGCCGCTGCTGGCCCGGGCCCTGCAGCAGGCCAACCAGGAGATCGCGGCCGGCGTCCCGCGGCTCGAGGCGCTCAGACGCCTCGACCACCGCACCGGCCTCACCGAGATGACGTCGCTGGTCAACGTGCTCATCCAGGCCGAGCGCTACGGCACGGGGGTGGGGCGGGCGCTGCGGGCCCACGCCGACCTCACCCGTCACAAGCGCATGCTCGCGGCCGAGGCGCGCGCGGCGCGCGTGGCTCCCAAGCTGACGATCGTGACGGTGCTGCTCATCATGCCGGCGCTCTTCGCGGTGGTGCTGGGTCCGACGATCGTCAACGTGGTCACCTATGCCATCCCGCTGCTGAGGGACGGTGGGCCATGAGGGCCGCCCTCGCCGCAGTCGCCCTCCTCACGGCGTGTGCCCATGACCCGGCGGTGCCGCTCCAGTCCCCGATGGCGTGGACGTCCCCAGCCGACGACCTGGCGGTCCGAGTGGACCTCGCGAGGGCCATGGTGGATTCGGACCGGCCGGAGGCTGCCTTGGACATCGTGCGCAAGGCCCGCGCCGACGGCCTGGCCGGGCCCGATCTCAGCGTGGTCCAGGCTCGCGCGCTGATCGCCAGGGGGCTCGCTGGCGAGGCCGAGACCCTGCTCGAGGAGGTCGTGCGTCGCGACCCGCGCAACGCGGGGGCCCACGCAGCGCTGGGCGGGCTCCACCTCGATCAAGGTCATCTCGATCTCGCCGTGGCTGACCTCGAGCGCGCCGCGCGCCTGGCTCCGGATGAAGCGCGCATGCACAACAACCTGGGCTTCGCCCTGCTGGCCGCCGGCAGGTACGCCGAAGCCGAGCCGGCCCTCCGCAGAGCGCTCCGGCTCGACCCGTCAAACGCCCGAGCGCGGAACAACCTGGGCTTCACCCTCGCCGCCCTCTGCCGGACCGAAGAGGCCCGGGAGACGTTCCGCGCCGTCGTGGGTGACGAGGGCGCGGAGCGCAACCTGCGCATCGCGGCCCACTCTTGTCCGTCAACCATCCAGCCCTTGGAGACACCATGAGAACCCTCACCACCATCCTGCTCGGGACCGGCAGCCTGCTGCTCGCCGCCTGCGTGTCCCCGGCGCACCTCCAGCCGGACTTCGGCTACTGCTACCAGGCCGCGTTCATCGCCCAGGCAGACCTCGACCGGCCCACTGCGACTGACCTCGACTACGCCCTGTCCGGCGTCGAGGCCCTCGCGATCCAGGAGCAGGCCGCCGAGAAGACGACCGACGAGGCCACCGCCGTCCCGATGCTGATCGGCGTCGCGCCCCGGTAGCCCCGCACCGGATCCAAGCCTGACCGCCCGGCCTCATCGAGGTCGGGCGGTCAAGCTTGGTTCTCAGTGGGTTCTCAGGCTGGTTCTCAGTGGGTTCTCAGGTGGGCCCTGAGGTGGGCAGTCAGGGGTCGCGGAGCTCGAGGGCCATCGTCAGCTCGACGTTCATGTCGCTCGGCACCGGGACCAGGCCCGTGAACGGCACGAACGGAGCGGACACCGACACGGTCAGCGACGGCATGCCGGCCACCGTCCCCAGGGTCGCCGTGACGACGCAGTCGCCGCCACAGGCGATGCCGGCGTCCTGAAGAGCGGCGCGAGCCCGCTGCTCGGCCACGGCGTCGGGCGTCGGCGCCACGTCCCCGGCGTAGGTGACGCCGAGGCGCGCGGCGTCTCGGGTCGCCACCACGACCCGCGATGCCCGGCTGAAGTACCAGCCGTAGTCGATGACCGCCGTGGCCAGGGCCAGGATCAGCGGCAACACCAGGGCGAACTCGATGGCGACGCTGCCGCGCCGACCGCGGTTGGTAGAGATCGTCTTCATCGCTGGTACTCCAACCACGTGGATGCTGTCGTGGTGAGCTGCCCCGGGGTTGGGAGCAGGCCGATGATCGGTCCGTAGTCGCGGGTGATGTCGCACGTGAGCGCCTGATCTGGCCGGTCGCCCTCGATGGCCACGGTGACTTCGCAGGTCGTCTGAGCGCACGACAGCCCGAGCTCGGCGAGGCGCGCATCGATGACGGACTGGGCCGTGTCGATCGACCCGTCCGACCCTGAGCCAACCCAGGGCAACACGACCGCTCCTTGCCGGCAGCCGTCGCGGGCTGCGGTGCCGAGCGAAGCCTGCGACAGCATCAACCAGCCGTACTCCAGGATCGCGAAGACCAGCAGCAGGTACACCGGCAGAAGCAGCGCGAACTCGACCATGGCGGCACCACGATCAGCTCTTTGATGGCGCATGGAACATCTCCGACATCCATGCCTTGCAAGAAGCAGACCCTCATGCGATCAGCTCAGCCCGACGGCGCGGCCGACTCGGGGCGATCCCCGGCGGCGAGCCATTTCGCACGCGCAGGCGGGGGAGGAGCCACACCCCGCAGGGTCAGGCGGCCTGCTCAGGAGACAGGGTGAAGTAGAAGGTCGATCCCAGTCCTGGTTCGGACTCGATCCAGATCTGCCCTCCGTGCAACCCCACGACCTTCTCGCAGTGGGCCAGACCGAGCCCGGACCCTTCGTACTCGGCCTGCGTGTGGAGCCTGGAGAAGAGGTCGAAGACGGTCCTGTGCTGCTCCGCGGGGATACCGACGCCATTGTCACGGATGGCGAAGCGCCAGATCCCGTCGACCTGCTCAGCCTCGACGAAGACCCTCGGGGCGACGCCGGCGCGGGCGAACTTGAGTCCGTTCTGGACCAGATTCTGGAAGAGGACGCGGAGCTCGTCGGGCAGCGCCGGGATCACGGGGAGCAGCCCGACCTCGATGGCCCCGCCGCTCTGTTCGAGCGCCTCTGCGAGGTCCAGGCGGATCTCCGCCATCAGGGCCGCGGTGTCCACCTCGGTCTTCTCGGAGGAACTGCCCAGGCGGCCATGTTCCAGGATCCCGGCGACCAGTCCCTGGAGTCGCTGTCCCGCCGCCTCGATCCGGGTGAGCTGCCCCCGTCCGGCGTCGCCGAGGAGGTCGCCGTGGGTCCGGAGCAGGAGGCCCGCGAACTGCCGAATGGTCCGAAGCGGCGCCTGGAGGTCGTGGGACACCAGGTAGTTGAGCTGCACCAGCTCGCGGTTGCGGGCGGCGAGCTCCGCGGTCCGCTGCGCGACCAGCGCCTCCAGCTCGTCCTTGTGTCGATCGAGGATCAGCCGCTGCATGGTCTTCTCGGTGACGTCGTTCGAGAAGATGAGGATGCCTTCGGGGACCGGGTGAACCTGCAGCTCGAAGTACCTGCGGGAGCCATCGGGGAACGTGAAGTCGTTGGTGGTGCGGGTCTCCTGCCGCGTCTCGAGGCACTCCCTGAGCGCCGCGAACAGCTCCGTTTCCTCGACGCCCGGGTACATCTCCGGAAAGCGCTGGCCGAGCAGCTGCTCTCGCGTGAAGCCGCTCTGCGACACGACGCCGTCGTTCAGGTACAGGTAGCGCCAGTCGTGGTCCATCACCTGTGCACCGAAGCCGACCGAATCGAAGACGCTGTAGTCCCGGGGTGCTCCCATCATTCCCTCTTCCGACTTCAGTAGACCACAAGGCCCTGGCGGGGTCGTGGTGACGCTCCGGAGTCCCCCGACGGGCCTCGCTCAAGCTAGCGTGAGACCGGTGGCGACGGTTCTCCAGGAGGCTCGCAGATGACCGATGGAGGCGCCCGCGTCCTGGTGGTGGACGACGATGCCGACACCCTCTTCCTGGTCGGCGAGATGCTGCGGCTCCGGGACTGCGACTGCGTCCTGGAGCTCGTGTCCGGCGGCGCAGAGGCGGCGGAGCGCCTGACGGTGCTCCCGGCTCCGGCGGTGGTGCTCCTCGACGTCAACCTGGCCGATGGGAACGGCCTGGACCTGCTGAGGCTCCTCAGGACGGACGCGTCGTTGGAGGGGATCCCGGTGGTGATGTGGTCCGGAGAGGAGGACCCGCGAGTCCGCGAGGAGGCGGAGGCGCTCGGCGTGACCTGGTTCACGACGAAGCCCCGCGGCCTGGACGGACTGGACCGGTTCCTGGATCGGTTCCTCGCGCTGCTGCCTCCAGCCCGGGGGTAGGCGGCGTGCCACACCGACCGCCGCGGGCAGGGAGGCGTCGTGTTCCCCAGTGAGACCATCGAGGCGCTCCGCGAGTGGGAGGAGCGCTTCCCCGTGCACACCTGGTTCCAGGGCGATGCGCCGGCCTGGCCCCTCGTGCGCATCATGCTCGGCTTCCGGATGCTCGCCGCGAGCCGGCCCGAGTCGGCCTCCGCAGCTCGGGCCGTGCCCAAGGTCCGGGCCCTGGAGGCCATGGAGATCGCTCGGTCTGCGCGCGCCATCAGCCGGGACCCGGGGAAGGAGCTGCTCCGCCTCCCGCGGGCCGATCTCCTCTTCCTGAGTCGCCCCGCAAACCGGGACCGGGTCGGCGCCGCGTTTCACGACCGCCTCTTCGACCCCCTGGCCGAGGCGCTGGAGGCGCGGGGACGCAGCTCCGTCCAGCTCGAATACCACGGGCAGGGCACCCCCTACCGCCTGCCGCGACGGCGGCCGTCTCGGCTGATCCGCCCCGCGGTGGCGTTCGCCCAGGCCCGCGCCGTCCTCGCCCAGCGGCTGCGTCCCCGGACCCCAGAGCTGCCGGGCTGGGACCAGCTGGTCGCGGATCTGCGTCATCGCTGTCCCAAGGCCGAGCCTCCGTCGGTCGCCCGCATCGCCTTGCGGCTCAGGGCCACCCACGAGATCGCGCGGATGTTGGGGTGCGCCATCGACCGCGTGCAGCCTCGGGCCGTGCTCTGCGTGTCCTGGTACAGCGACGTGGCGATGGCCCTGTGCCTGGCTGCGTCCCGGCGGGGCATCCCTTCGGTGGACCTGCAGCACGGGGTGACCGCCCAGAACCCGGCGTACGAGGGCTGGAGTCGGTTCCCGACGGGTGGCTACGCGACCGTTCCGGACCGCTTCTGGTGTTGGCGGGCCTCCGACGCGCAGCCGGTGCAGGCTTGGGGACCCGACGCTGAGGCCCACCATCGCGCGTTCGTGGGCGGCCACCCCTGGGTCGCGTTCTGGAGCACCGACCGACCCGAGACCGCGCCGCTCCTGGATCGGGTCCGCGCGCTGCGAGGGCACGGCCTGACGGTGCTGGTGTCGCTGGCGTGGAGCTCGGGGCTCTCGGACCAGCTCAAGCAGGTGCTCCTCGCGGCGCCCCCCGACCAGACCTTCTGGGTTCGGCTGCATCCGCTCATGGATCGGGAGCGCGAGGAGATTCGGACCTGGTGCCGGGATCACCTGGGAGATCGCGCCCTCGTGGACGCTCCCACGGACCTGCCGCTGCCCCTGCTGCTGCGGGAGGCGGACGTGCACCTGACCCACAACTCCACGGTGATCCAGGAGGCCGCGGCCTGCGGTGTGCCGTCCGTGACGATCGACCCGCGGTCGATCCAGACCTACGCCCCCGAGATCGCCTCGGGCTGGGCGGTGCACGAGCCCGATCCGTCCGCCGTTCCCGGGGCGCTGCGTCTCCAGGCGAGTCGTGCGGATGACCTCCCCGCGGGGTCGGCCTATCCTCCGGCATCCCGCCTGGACGAGGCGCTGGACTCCCTCTTCGCTCCCACCTGATCGAGGTCCCGTGCCCCGCTATTGCGCTCGCTGCATCCTCCCCGACTCCCGCCCGGGCGTGAAGCTCGATCCCGACGGGGTCTGCGGCGGCTGCCGCAACGCAGAGGTGAAGAGACACATCGACTGGGTCGCCCGCCGCGCCGCGTTCGACCACGTGGTGGAGCGCACCAAGGCCCGGAACGCCCGGTACGACTGCGTGATCCCCGTCAGCGGGGGCAAGGACAGCTTCTGGCAGGTGATCACGTGCCTGGAGGCGGGCCTGCGACCCCTGTGCGCGACCTACGTCTACCCGGGTCGTACGGCCCTGGGGGAAGCCAACCTGCGGGCGCTGATCGACGTCGGCGTCGATCACATCGAGCTTCGCCCCAACCCCCGGGTCGAGCGCCACTTCATCCGGCGGGCGTTCCTGGAGCGCGGCATCAGCGGGTTGGTGTCGCACATGGCCATCTACACCTGGCCGATCCGGGTCGCGGTGGATCAGGGGATCCCGCTGGTGGTCTACGGCGAGAACTCCGCCTTCGAGTACGGCAGCGAGGACGAGAGCCTGACCGGCGTGCGGGTCGACTCGCGCTGGCTGCGCAGCTTCGGCGTGACCGACGGGACCACCGCGGGCGACTGGGTCGACGACCAGATGAGCGCCGGGGACCTCGCCTCCTTCTACGGACCCTCCGAGCAGGAGCTCGAGGACTCGGACACCTCGGTCATCTTCCTGGGCTGGCACACGCCTTGGGACCCGCTCAACTCGAAGCGGATCGCCGAGGAGCACGGCTTCTCGGCCCGGAAGGAGGGCGCCCGCGTCGGCCACTACGACTTCGTGAACATCGACGACGACATGCTCGGCGTGCACCACCACGCGAAGTGGCACAAGTTCGGCATCACCCGGAGCTGGGACACGCTGTCGATGGAGATCCGGGCCGGTCGCATGACCCGGGATCAGGCCATCGAGCAGCTGCGGGTCAGCGGGGACGAGACCCCCTGGGACGACATCGCGGTCTTCTGCGACTACGTCGGCATCAGCCTGGCCGAGTACCACGCCACCCTGGAGCGCTTCCGCAACCGCGACGTGTGGACGCGACGAGACGGGCGCTGGGTGATCGACGGGTTCCTGGTCCCCGACTTCGAGTTCCCGGCCGACGCGCCGGTCGCGCGTTGACCGGGGAGGGGACCCGAGCGGGGCTCGCCCTCGGCACCGCGCAGCTGGGCCTGGCGTACGGGGTAGCGAACCGCACGGGGGCCCCCGACGGGGCGGAGGCGGAGCGGATCCTGCGGCTCGCCGTGGAGCGCGGCGTCCGGTGGCTCGACACGGCCCCCGGGTACGGAGACGCCGAGGCCCGGATCGGAGCCCTGCTTCCTCCCGGGACGCGGCCCGACGACCTGCGGATCTGCAGCAAGCTGCCCGCGCTGCCTCCGGGGCTGGAGTCGCGGGCCCTGCGCCAGCACATCACCGAGGCGCTGGACGGATCCCGGCGACGGCTGCGGACCGAGCGGCTGCACGCGTGGCTCCTGCACGGTCCGGACGACCTCGACCGGTACGGCCGCGTCCTGCTCGATGCGCTGCAGGAGCATCGGGACGCGGGGCGGGTCGGGCGGATCGGGGTGTCTGTCTACGGTCCCGCCGGGGCGGCCGCGCTGCTGGAGGTCCCGGAGCTGCAGGCCGTGCAGCTGCCCTACAACCTGCTGGACCGGCGCTGCGCGGAGGGTGGACTCATGAGCCGCCTGGCTGCGGGTGGGGTGCTGCGGTTCGCCCGCAGCGCGTTGCTCCAGGGTCTGCTGGTGCTCGATCCCGCGAGCCGCTCCCCCACGGACCCCGCCACGGACTGGCTCCTCCGGGTTCGGGCGCTGCTGACCCGCCATGGGCTTGATCCTGTGGCCGGAGCCGTCGCTTTCGCGGCGATGAGCGGCGCGGACTTCGTGGTCCTGGGCGCCGAGCGAGCGGACCAGCTCTCCGGGGCGCTCGACGCCTTGCACACGCCGCTGCCGTCCGCGTTCCTGGCCGAGGTCACCGCCGGGCTCGCGGATCCGCCCCTCGATGTGATCGATCCGCGTCGCTGGGAGGCCGCGTGACCCCGCCGGCGGCGAGCGGCGCCTCCCCTCGGGTCGTGGTGGTGGTCCAGGCCCGGACGTCGAGCACCCGCCTGCCCGGCAAGGTGCTCATGCCCCTGGCGGGCGCTCCGTCCATCGTTCGCATGATGCAGCGCGTGCAGCGGGTGCAGCGCGCGGATCTCCGCCTCGTCGCGACGTCCACCGATCCGAGCGACGACGCCCTCGCCGCGCTCTGCGCGGAGGCAGGCGTCCCTTGCGTGAGGGGCTCCCTGGACGACGTGCTCGGCCGCTTCGTGAGCGCGGTGCCGGACAGCGCCGAGGTGGTCGTGCGGCTCACGGGGGACTGCCCCCTGATCGATCCGGCGATCATCGACCACCACATCGAGCGCTTCGTCGCCGAGCAGCCCCTGGCCGGCTACGTGACCAACGCGGTGCGCCGCACCATGCCCGACGGCCTCGACGTCGAGGTCGTGCAGCCGGAGCTGCTGCGACGCGCGCACCGGGAGGCGACGGACCGCTTCGACCGCGAACACGTGTTGCCCTGGGTGCGTCGCCACGCCACCACCGCGCACATCGCCTGGGCCACGGACCTCTCCGCGATCCGCTGGACCCTGGACACGCCGCGGGACTACGAGGTCATCTCGGCGATCTACGACGCCCTGTACGCCGAGGACCCGGACTTCGACACCGCCGCGATCCTCAGGCTGCTGGTCCGTCGTCCGGAGCTGCTCCTCATCGCCGGCCAGGACGCCCTCGATGCCGCGGATCGAACCTCGTGGATCCAGCGGATCGAACTCCACCTCCAGACCCCGCCGCCAGTCCCCCTGCAACCCCGAGTGCCCGAGCTCCCATGAACAAGACCGACTCCATGCACCAACGCGCCCTGGGGCTGATGCCCGGCGGCACCCAGCTCCTCAGCAAGCGGCCCCAGCTCTTCGCCCCCGGACGGTGGCCCGCGTGGTTCCGACGGGCCAAGGGGGTCGAGATCGAGGACCTGGACGGGCGGGTGTGGACCGACGTGAGCCTGCACGGGATCGGCGCGTTCCCCCTGGGCTACGCGGACCCGGACGTGGACGACGCGGTGATCGACGCCATCCGCTCCGGCGTGGCCTCCACCCTCAACTGCCCCGTGGACGTGGAGCTGGCCGAGCTCCTGTGCGAGCTGCATCCCTGGGCGGACCAGGTGAAGTTCTCCCGCACCGGCGGGGAGGCGCTGGCCGTCGCGGTGCGGATCGCGCGGGCCGCCACCGGCCGGGAGCGGGTCGCCGTGTGCGGCTATCACGGCTGGCACGACTGGTACATCGCGGCGAACCTGGGGGACCGCAACGCCCTGGACGGTCACCTGCTGCCCGAGATCGACCCGCTCGGGGTGCCCAGGTCGCTCGAAGGCACCACGCTGACGTTCCCCGGCGAGGACCCGGAAGCGCTGGAGGCGCTGATCGAGCAGAACCAGGGGCAGCTCGCCGCCATCGTCATGGAGCCTGCGCGCTACCGGATGCCCCCCGCCGGGTTCCTCGAGCGGGTCCGCGAGCTGGCGGATCGGGCCGGCGCGGTCCTCGTGTTCGACGAGGTGACCGTCGGGTTCCGCATGCACCCGGGAGGCCTGCACCGCCGCGTCGGCGTCGATCCGGATCTCGCCACGTTCGCCAAGGGCATGTCCAACGGCTACGCGATGTCCGCCGTCATCGGGCGTCGGGAGGTGATGAAGGCCGCGGCCGGCAGCTTCATCAGCAGCACGTCGTGGACCGAGCGGGTGGGTCCCACCGCCGCGCTGGCGACCATCCAGAAGCTGCGCCGCCTCACCGCCCACGAGCGCCTGGCCGAGGCCGGGGAGCGCATGCGCGCCGGCTGGCTGGCGGCCGCCGAGCGGCACGGCTTGAAGATGAGCAGCAAGGGCCTGTCCCCGCTGCCGTCCTTCGCGTTCGACCACGGCGAGCACAACAAGGCGCTGCACACCCTGTATACCCACCGCATGCTGGACCGGGGCTACCTCGCCTCGTCGGCCTTCTACGCGTCCCTCGCCCACAGCGACGCGGTGATCGACGCCGCCCTGGAGGCGACGGACGCAGCGTTCGAGTCCCTGGCGCAAACCCTCGCGGCGGGCCGACTCCAGGCGGAGCTCCCCGACGGGGTCGCCTGGGCCGGCCTTCGGAAGCAGACATGACCATCGAGCACCTCGACGCCCTCATCATCGGCGGCAACATGCGCGGGCTCCTCACCGCGTCGTTGCTGAGCCACCTCGGGTATCGCGCGGCCCTGGTGGAGCTCGCGCCGTTCCTGGGGGGCGCGGACTCGTCGTTCGACACGGCCTTCGGAGACCGCTTCGAGTTCGGCATGCACGTGCTGGACAAGGAGCGATCCCCCGTGGCGACCCGTCTGTTGACCCGCGCGGTCGGGGGCGCGGTGCACACGATCCGCCTGCGTCGCGGCATGGTCCTGCGCGGCCACCTCGTGCCCTACGCGCCGGAGCGCGATCAGCTGCCGCCCGAGCTGCGCGACATGCTGCCCCCGGGCGACATCGTCGACGACCTCAGGGGCGGTCCTCCGACCCGCGCGCGTCTGGGAGCCATCTACGGGGATGCGTTCGCAGACCTGATCTTCGACGAGGTGCTGCCGTCCTACCCCACCGAGGCGCGGCACCTCGCGTTCGGCGTGCCCGAGCACCAGCTGCTCGCCAACATCTACCCCTGGTTCTTCCCCAGGGCGCGGCGCGAGACCCCGGAGGGCGACGAGTCCCGGAGCTTCCACGACCGGCTCCGGGCGGGCGTCCCCCAGGACATCCTGTACCCGCGGGAGGGTGGCTTCGGGGGCTTCGCCCAGGGCCTGATCGACGGCATCGACCCCGCGTCCGTGGAGCTGATCAGCGGCGCCCGGGACCTCGAGGTGGTGGTGACCCCTGGGACCCACGACATCGAGGAGGTGCGCACCGGTGGGCGACGGCTGCGGGCGGACCAGGTGTTCTGGGCGGGGAGCTGGCCAGCCTTGTGTGGCCTGCTGGAGGTGCCCTGCCAGGATCCGAAGACGGACCGCGTGGTGATCGGCAGCTTCCGCCTCGATCGCCCGGCCACCTGCGACTACCACGAGGTCCTGGTGGGGGACCCGTCGCTCCAGCTCAACCGGGTGTACTTCCCGGCGCGCTTCCGGGAGTCGTCCGATCCGCTCATGCAGGTGGAGTTCTCGTTCCCCGAAGCCGATCCGAGGCCCCGCGACGCCGCCTGGTGGCGGGCCCGCTGGGAGGACGACCTCCGTCGGCTCGGGGTGCTCGACGGCGGGCACAGGGTCGAGCAGTTCGACTTCAAGTCGGTGCAGATGCACTTCAACGGGTTCGGCATGGAGGGTGAGGCGCTGATCGACGCGGATCCCAGCCTCATCCGTGCCGACAGCAACGTGCACGCGGTGGTGCCGTCGATGGCGAACCTCAACCTCAACGCCTACCTGCCGCGCACGGTGCGCGATGTCGTCGCCGCCCTGGCCGGTGACCGGGACTGAGGCGGGAGAGCTCGATGGATCAACCGTTCCTGCCCTACGGGCGACAGAACATCGACGAGGACGACATCGCCGCCGTGGTCGAGGTCCTCCGCGGCGACTGGATGACCACGGGGCCAGCGGTCGCGCGGTTCGAGGCGGAGCTGGCGGACCGGCTCGACGTGCCCCAGGCGGTGGCGGTCAGCAACGGCACGGCGGCGCTGCACGCGGCCTGCGCGGCGATCGGGCTGGGTCCGGGGGACGAGGTCATCGTTCCGGCCATCACCTTCCTGGCGACGGCGAGCTGCGCGCTGCTGGTGGGCGCAGACCCGGTGTTCGCCGACGTGGATCCCGACACCGGGCTGATCCTGCCGAGCGAGGTCGAGCGGCTGATGGGCCCGCGCACCAGAGCCGTGCTGCCGGTGCACATGGGGGGAGCCGTCGCGGACCTGGCGGCCATTCGCGCCATCACGGGGCCGGCGGTCAAGATCATCGAGGACGCAGCCCATGCGTTGGGTGCCGTCGCTCCTGACGGCCCCGTCGGGAGCTGCCGGACCGCGGACCTGGCGACCTTCTCGTTCCACCCGGTCAAGCACATCGCGATGGGCGAAGGGGGCGCGGTGACCACGCGCGACCCGGAGCTGGCCGCGAGCCTGCGGCGGTTCCGCAACCACGGTATGGAGCGGGATCCGGAGCGGCTGGAGCATCCCTCGCCGGGGCCCTGGTGGTACGAGCAGCAGGAGCTTGGGCACAACCTGCGGATCACGGACATGCAGTGCGCCCTGGGCAGCTCCCAGCTTCGCCGACTCGACGGGTTCCTCGCCCGCCGCCGGAGCCTCGCCAGCAGGTACCACGCCCTCCTGGCCGAGGTCGGCGGGGTCGAGCCGGTCACGCCCCTCTTGGACCTGGACTCCAGCGCCTGGCACCTCTTCCAGGTGCTGTTGGACGTCCCGGGCCGCGGGATCGATCGGGCGGCGCTCGTCGCGGCGCTCCGCGAGCGCGGGATCGGCACGCAGGTGCACTACATCCCGCTGCCGATGCAGCCCCTCCACCGGCGGAGAGGCGCTGATCCAGCGGACGTGCCCGGCGCGATGGCGTTCTATGAGCGCACCCTTACCCTGCCGCTCTTCCCAGGCATGCAGGACACGGACGTGGACCGGGTCGTCCAGGCGCTCGCCGATGCACTGCCGGGGACGACGAGGAGTCGAAGATGACGGTGATGGATGGCAAGTCGGTGCTGATCACGGGAGGCACCGGCTCCTTCGGCAAGGCGTTCGTCGCGCACGTGCTTCGCAACACCCGGGCGCGGCGCGTGATCGTGTTCAGCCGGGACGAGCTCAAGCAGTCGGAGATGGCGCGGTGCTACCCCGGCGAGGAGCGGATCCGCTTCTTCATCGGTAACGTGCGGGACGCTGATCGGCTCCGCCGCGCGTTCGTGGACGTGGACATCGTCATCCACGCCGCCGCCCTGAAGCAGATCCCCATCGCCGAGTACAACCCCCTGGAGGCGGTGCGGACCAACATCCACGGGGCCGAGAACATCATCGACGCGGCGGTGGAGCGCGGGGTGGAGCGGGTCATCGCGCTCAGCACCGACAAGGCGAGCAGCCCCGCGAACCTGTACGGCGCGACCAAGCTCGTGTCGGACAAGCTGTTCGTCGCTGGCAACGCCTACGTCGGCGCGGGCCGGACGAGGATGTCCGTGATCCGGTACGGCAACGTGCTGGGCAGCCGCGGCAGCGTGGTCCCCTTCTTCCAGCAGCTGGCCAGGGAGGGGGCGACCAGGGTGCCGATCACCGATCTCGCCATGACCCGCTTCTGGATCAGCCTGGGGAAGGGACTCCAGTTCGTGTGCGACAACCTCGAGCGCATGCACGGCGGCGAGATCTTCGTGCCGAAGCTGCCGAGCATGAAGATCGTCGACGTGGCCCGGGCCCTGGTGCCGAACGCCGAGATCGAGGTGACCGGCATCCGCCCCGGCGAGAAGCTGCACGAAGAGATGATCAGCGACACAGCGGCCCGGCACACCCTGGACATGGGGGACCACTACGTCATCCAGCCGGAGATGGAGTGGTGGAAGGGGCCGCCGCTTCAAGGGGGGAAGACCCTGCCCGAGGGGTTCTCCTACCGGAGCGACATCAACGAGTCCTGGCTCTCCGTCGATGGGCTGCGGGACCTCGTGGGTAGCCCGCTTTCGTGAAGGTCCTGCTGCGGGCGGACGGGAACGCGACCATCGGCATGGGTCACGTCATGCGCTGCCTGTCCCTGGGCAGCGCGGTGGTGGAGGCCGGGGGCACCGCCTGGCTGCTCTCGAACCGGCGGGACCCGGCGCTCGTCCAGCGCGCTGCCGGGCTCGGGGTGCAGGTCGTGGAGGCGGACCCGGTGCCGACGGGCTCGGCGGCGGACGCGGATCGCACCCTGCGGCAGGCAGCAGAGCTCGACGCCTCCTGGGTGGTCGCCGACGGGTACGACCTTGGGAGCGCCTTCCAGGAGAGGCTCGTGGCCGGGGGTGTGTGGCTGCTGTCCCTGGACGACCGATCTCGCGCGGGTCCGCACCACGCCCACCTCGTGCTCGACCAGAGCATCGACGCCAGCCCGTCGCACTACCCTGATCGGGCTGCCCGCACCCGGCTGCTGCTCGGTTCGCGCTACGTGCTGCTGCGACCGGCGTTCCGCGGGGGGGACTTCGAGACGTCGTCGATCCCGCCCCGGGCGTCCCGGATCCTGGTCACGATGGGCGGCGCGGATCCGGTGGACGCGACCTCCCGGATCGCGGACGTGTTGGCGGAGATCGACGACCCGGAGCTTCGCGCGGTGCTGCTGATGGGGCCCGCGAACCCCCGGCGCGCGGCGTTGGCGGCGCGGATCCAGGACCCCCGGCTGGAGGTCCGCGGTCCGGTGCAGGCGATGATCCCGCTGCTGGAGTGGGCAGACCTGGCGATCGCGGCGGCGGGGAGCACGACCTGGGAGCTGTGCCGCGTGGGGGTGCCGACGCTGCTCGTGGTGTTGGCGGACAACCAGGAGCCGGTCGCTCGCGGCGTCGCCGCCCATGGGGCTGCGGTGAACCTGGGACGTCACGATGCACTCCGGGCCGGCTCCCTGGCGGCGAGCATCGAGGCCCTCCGCGCGGATCCCGAAGCTCGGGGGTCGCTGTCCGCGGCGGGGCGAGCGCTGGTCGACGGGGGCGGCGCGGAGCGGGTGCTCGAGGCGATGTTGGAGGTGGGCGGTGGGTGAGTTCTCGATCGATGGGCGCCGGATCGGCCCGGATCACCCCGCGTACGTCATCGCCGAGCTGTCTGCCAACCACCACCAGCGGCTGGACCGGGCCCGGGCGCTGGTGCGGGCGGCGGCGGCGGCCGGCGCGGACGCGATCAAGCTGCAGACCTACACGGCGGACACGATCACGCTGGACTGCGACGCGCCCCCGTTCCAGGTCAACTCGGGGAGCATCTGGGACGGGCGGACCCTGCACTCGCTGTACCGGGAGGCCTTCACGCCCTGGGAGTGGCACCAGGAGCTGATGGAGCTCGCGGCCTCCCTGGGGCTGCACTGCTTCAGCTCGCCCTTCGATCCGACGGCCGTGGAGTTCCTGTCGGGGTTGGGGGTGCCTGCCTGGAAGATCGCGTCCTTCGAGCTGGTGGACCTGCCGCTGCTGCGACGGGTCGCGGCGACGGGCAAGCCCGTCATCTGCTCGACGGGCATGGCGGAGCTGTGCGAGATCGACGAGGCGGTGGCGACGCTCCGGGGCTCCGGAGATCCCCCGTTGGCGCTGCTGCGCACGAACAGCGGCTACCCGGCGTCGCCCGACGAGATCGATCTTCTGGGCATGACGGCCCTGGCGGAGCGGTTCGGCGTGGTCGTGGGGTTGTCGGACCACACCCACGGGATCGCGGTGCCTGTGGCGGCCGTCGCCCTGGGCGCGTGCATCGTCGAGAAGCACCTGATCCTCGACCGGGCCCAGGGTGGCCCCGACGCGTCGTTCTCGCTGGAGCCGGACGAGTTCGCGGCGATGGTGGCGGCAGTTCGGACCGCGCGGGCGGCGAGGGGCTCGGTGAGGTTCGGACCGACGGAGCGGGAGAGGTCGAGCCGGCACTTCCGGCGCTCGCTGTTCGTCTGCGCAGACGTGGCGGCCGGGGAGCTGCTGACGGAGGCGAACGTGCGCAGCGTGCGCCCGGCGAATGGGCTGCACACCCGGTATCTGGAGGAGGTGCTGGGCCGGCGGGTGGCCCGGGACATCCCCCTGGGCACGCCGATGGCCTGGGATCTGCTCCTGCCCGACGAGGGGGAGCCCACGGTCACGCTGCGCGTCGCGGGAGCGTCCGACGAGGAGCGCCTGTTCGACTGGACGAACGACCCGGTGGCGCGCGCCATGTCCACGAGCTCGGCGGTCGTTCCCTGGGAGGACCACCGACGTTGGTTCGCGTCGGTGACGCGGGATCCCCTGCGGTTGCTGTGGATCGGGGAGCGGTCAGGGGAGCCGGTGGCGATGGTGCGCCTGGACCTGGGGGAGGGGGGAGAGGCCATGATCTCCGTGTCCGTGGCGCCCGAGGCGCGGGGCCGGGGCCTGGGCAAGGCCGCGATCCGGGCGGCGCTCCGGCACGCCTCGACGGATCCCCGGATCCGGGTGGTCCTGGCCCAGATCCGGCCACAGAACGCCGCATCGCTCCGGGCGTTCGAGGCGGCGGGCTTCGGTTCCCGGTCGCCGGTGCCGGGGGCCCACGTCGCGCTGGTCCAGCTCCGGGCGGACCCGAGGGCTCCGTAACCCGGCGAGGTCGGGGGGCGGCCCGCGGGGTGCGCCGGGGGCCGAGGCGCCGTACGGGCCGCTCACCTGAGTGGCTGTTGTTGCCGGGATGTGTTGACTGCTGGCGGAGACCCTTCGGGATGGACCGTGTGCTCCGCAGGTCGCGCACCGCGCTGGCTTCTACCGTGATCACGGGCAGTGAACGATCCTCGAGGCCCGTGGAGCAGCGTGGAGGTGCAGGGAATGGCAATGGGGGACGCGGGGCGTGTGGTCCCTGTGTGCTCCCACCAGCCAGGCGTGAGGGTCCCCCGACGCGAACACATGTCAATACATCGTATTGACATCTTGCGAGACAAGCCTCACTCTCTCCTCATGAGCGGTCGCGGTCATCAGCTCCAGATTCGTGTCACGGAAGCCCAGAAGGAGGCGATCCGAGCCGCCGCGGCACGCTCCGGCGTCGGCATGTCGGAGTGGGTTCTGGCCCGCGCCCTCCCGGAGCCTGCAGCGCGACTGAGGTCTCTGGCGCACCGAGCGGACGAAGGCGGCGCCGACGCCGCGTGGGCCGAGATCATCGACCTGTTGCAGAAGCGAACCGGCGTCGACTTCGAAGTGACAGTCCGCGACGTCGATTCTTCGGTTCTCTCTCCGTTCACGGCGAACTACCTCGCGGCTCTGGTCGAGTCGACGGCAGCCCGGCTCGGCGAGACACCGCCCGCCTGGACGGCCACCGTCGCGCCGCTGGCGACTCCCTGGTTCGGGACCGAACTGCGGCGTCTGCGGGAGCACCTGCTGCTGCACGCGCCGGTCGCGTTCCGGCGGCGGAACCTGTTCGTCGATGCGGGAGTCGGCGACCGTGTCTGACCGGCTCCAGCTGACCAGGGACGACATCCGGCGGTTGTTCGAGTTGCTGAACGAGGAGTTGGGTCGAGAGGGCGTCCGCGGCGAGCTCTACGTTGTTGGGGGCGCCGTCATGTGCCTGGTCTTCGAGGCGCGCCCGTCGACCCGGGACGTCGATGCGCTGTTCCGGCCGACTTCGGAGCTGCGCGAGGCTGCGGCCCGTGTCGCGTTGCAGGCGGACGTGCCGAGCGATTGGTTGAACGACGGAGTCAAGGCGTTCCTCAGCCCCAAGGGGGAGTTCGACCCCTATCTCGAACTCCCACACCTTGCGGTATTCACGGCCAGGCCGGAGTACCTGCTCGCGATGAAGTGCGCGGCCATGCGAATCGGGGCAGGCTTCCGCGACGAGGCGGATGTGCGATTCCTGCTCCGAGCGCTCAACATCGAGCGATACGAAGACGCGGTCGAGGTCGTCCTGCGCTACTTCGATGAGAAGCGGATACCGCAGAAGACCTGGTACGCGCTTGAGGAACTGCTGGAGCCGGAGTCGGATTGATCGGTCGGGTCTCCCCGGCCGCGCCTCTGCGTCGTTCGACGACGCTCCACAGGGTCTCCGCCGGGTTCGACCTCGGCCCCGGTGCGTCCGTGGGCTACACGCTGCCGGGTAGGCCGCGACGGGGCGCTCCTGGTCTTCAGTCAGGCGCTCTCGACCTTGATCCGCGCCAGCGCCGCGAGGCCGTCGAGGTCCGCCTCTTTCTTCACGAACAGGTTGAAGGCGTGCCCGAAGCGGCTGACTGACGCCCCGTCCATGGCGGCGAGGGTCGCTGCGGGCAGGTCGGCTGCCCGGGCCGCGACCACCGCTCGCTCCGGCAGGAGGAACACGACGGTGAAGTCCTCCGGTGTGGGAAGCAACGTGCAGATCGTGAGCTTCTTGCGCTGCACCCGGAGCAGCCACCCCGTCGACTTCTTGTAGTAGGCCCAGGCGGTGTGCCGGTCGGAGTGCTCGTGCACGAGCGTGTCCAGGAGTCGCTCCCAGAGGGGATGCCGCGCCCCCAGGGCAGTCGCAATCGCGGCTGCGCCAGGCTCGATCGCCTTGTCGTCGAAGATGCTCTTGGCCATGGCGCAGACCGTAGCCGGAGCGGGTCGACCTTGGATCCCGCGATCCGGGGGTGTAGTCGCCGCATGCGGGAGCGCGATCCCCACATCGAACGGCTCCGGCGCAGCCTGCTACGCATGCAGGACGTGGGCGCCACCTTCGCCGCCACGCACAAGGAGCTGGCCCTGGGGCTGTCGCTCATTGTGGACGGAGTCGGGGCCTGCCCCCTGCCCCGGTCCGAGGAGCGGATCAGCGCGGTACATGAGCTTCCTCGGGTTCTTCGCGGACTGCCTGCACACCGTCCGCCCGGTCGAGTCCGGGCACCGGGTGGCGCTCACCCGGTCTCTACGCAGCGGCAGGACCGATCTGCCCGACGCGGGCGACGGCCTCGCGGCTCTGCGGCACAGGTTGGGACCGATTGTCGAAGACCGCGATCGGCCCGCGACGCTGCTCGGTGCCGTTCCATGTCGTTCGGTGTGGCCCCTGCGAGGCCCACAGGAATCGAGCCCAGGATCGCTGCCTGTAAGTGACGGGAATTGCGTGGCATTTTGTCTTATTGGCGGAGCGGCATGGAAATTTGAGGGGTCCGCGGGGGTAGGCGGACTTGCGGCAATACCTTGTGATTGCGGGAGCTCGGACTACATGGAGCGACGAGGAACGACGTGGAGAAGCAGGGAAGAACGTGGGGCGTGTGGTCCCTGTGTGGTCCCGCTGTGTGGTCCCGTGAGCCCCCGAGGCCGTGGCTGTGGGATCGCTACCCGACGTCGAGCTCGGTCCCCGCTCGGAGCCGGTCCAGGTAGCCCTGGTAGGCGTAGCTCCGGTCCCGCTTCATCCCGGTCGTCTCGACCAGCACGCCGGCGCCGACGAGCGCGTCGATCGCGCGGCCGGCGGTCGGCTTGGTGGTCCCCAGAGCATCGACGACCCAGGATACCGAGACGATCGGTCGGCCCGGCAGGCGTTCGAAGAGCTGGACGGCCAGCAGGGTCGCGCCCCGCTGGCCCAGCACGCGGGTCCGGTCGGCGGTGACGAGCGCGAAGAGGTCTCGCGACGTGGCCACTGCTTCGTCGGCGATCGTCGCGACCCCGTCGAGGAAGAAGTCGAGCCAGCCCTCCCAGTCCCCATCGACGCGAACGGCGTCGAGCCGCCGGTAGTACTCGCGGCGGTGCCGCTTGAAGAAGAGGCTGAGGTAGAGCAGGGGGCGGGTCAGAAGCTGCCAGTGCTCGAGGAGCAGGGTGACCAGGAGGCGTCCGATGCGCCCGTTGCCGTCGAGGTACGGGTGGATGGTTTCGAACTGGACGTGGAGCAGTCCCGACCGCACGACGGCCGGGAGATCGCCGTCCGCGTGCATGTACCGCTCGAAGTCCGAGAGCAGGGTCGGGAGGACGTTCGGTGGGGGAGGAACGTAGCTGGCGTTGCCGGGCCGACTGCCGCCGATCCAGTTCTGGCTGCGCCGGACCTCCCCCGGCATCTTGGTCCCGCCTCGCACGCCCTGAAGCAGGCGACGGTGCGTCTCGTTCAGGAGGCGCATCGAGAGCGGCAAACCCGAGGGGGCCTGGACCTGGTCCCGGGCGTAGTTCAGCGCGTCCAGGTAGTTGCAGACCTCCTCGACGTCCGCGTTCGGCGGGGCTGCGCCGGCCTTCGGGTCGGCCTCGTGGTTCAGGAGGTCCATGAGCGTGGCCTGGGTGCCCTCGATCTGCGAGGAGAGCACTGCTTCCTTGCGCACGAAGGCGTAGATGAACCAGTCGAGGGAGGGGACCATCTCGCCGGCCAACTCGAGGCGGACCAGCGCCTGCTCGGCGGCGCGGACACGCTCGGCCAGCGTTCCTTCGATGACGATGGGCGGGTCTGCTGGGGGCAGGGCGTGCGGAACGAAGGCTCGGACATGTTCGCCGCCCGCACTCGTGGTCTGGTACTCGCCTGTCGTTCGAATCGCCACGGCGCCCTCGATGGTCACGGTGGCGTTCCCGACAGCCACGTATTGGAACGAATTCTTTACTAGCCTGCGGGCAAGGTCAAGATCTCGTTACCAATGCGCTCATCCTGGAGCGGGGCAAGGTCATGGATGGCTGGGTTCGGAGAGCATCCGGGGCCGAAGCGCCGCGCGAGGCGATGTGTCGCTCCGTGTCGTTCCACGTCCCTCCACGTCCCTCCACGTCCCTCCACGTCGCTCCGCGTGGTCCCCACGGGGTCCCAGGGAATCCAGACCTCCTGAGGTAGACCCCCATCAACTTGGCGCGTTTGACTCCCGGA
>CALAGR010000372.1 GCA_937891735.1 uncultured Pseudomonadota bacterium
GTCAGCTCCTCCGCCCTGTCCGAGCTCAGCCCGACCTCCAACCAGCGCCCCGCGATCATCAGCTTCGGAGCGCCGGCCTGTTCGAGGCTCAAGCGCCGACCCGTCCAGGAGATCCGTTGAAGCAAGGGGACCTTCTCCAGGCGCACCTGCCGGGCGTCGCCCTCACCATCAAGGGCGAGGAGATCGGGCAGGTCCTGGAGCAGCAGGACCAGCGGCGGAGTGGAGCCTGTGTGACGGATGGACCTCACGCCGGTGGCGCCATGCACGGTGAGCTCACGCGCCGCGGCGTGCAGATCGAGGTGGTCGGGGCCTCGGCCGGTGCAGAGGATCACGCCCTCGATCCCCGGCGGAACGTCTGCGTCCGGTCGCCCGATGAACAAGCCGTGAAGCGCCTCGCTGGGTGCGCGACGCTGCAGCGGTCGGATCTCGTGGTCCGCGCCCCAGGTACCCACCTCCAGAGGTGGGCTGTCTTCGTCCATCCAGCAGATGTCGATGCTGGCGACCGCGCCCTCGGCGGTCAGCTCCGGCCGACGGGGTCCGAAGTCCACGTGCAGGGTCGCACCAGGCTGGTCGGCGGGCAGGCCGAGCCAGACGAGGGCAGGGCACTGGGCGACGCTGAGCCTCAGATCGGGTTTGCAGCCGGACAGGTCAAGACGTCGCAGATCCGGGCATCGACGCAGGTCGAGACCGACGAGCTCCGGGTAGGCGAGGCGAGCCTCGAGAACGCCAGCAGGAAGCGTCAGCTCCGCCCCGCCGTGCCCGTCCAGGTCGAGGTCCTGCGATCCGACGATGACTGACGTGGACGGGCGCCTCCCGCTCGATTGGCGACCGGTCGATGGGTCGGTCTGGCTCACGCTGACACCCCCGCGGGCGCGAGGCGGCGCTTCAGAACGAGCCCCCCGACCACCAGCGCCAGGGTACCGGCTGCGGCCACCGCGGCGCGCACCTGGCGCGACTCGGCGCGGCCGGTGACCGCCCACAAGACGAAGTGTTCGCAGTTCCGGATGAGCAGGTGGTAGCGGTCCTCGCCCAGGCGCCCCAAGGCGCGCTCGACGATCCGGTCGGGGTCGAGCCGGACGCGATGGGGGACGACGTGGATCGTGCGGCCGCGTGCGAACCGTCGGCGGGTCACGATCTCGACGGGCCCTGCCTGCAGGCCGTTGGCGAGGCCGGAGTAGTGGGCCACCCGGCCATCGCCGAGGTCCACGCCGTGGTGGGTGTAGAGGCCGCGTCGCACCTTGATGTGGTCCCCTCGGGCCATGGTCTCGTCCCCCTTGCGGTGCCCCTGGTGCGGGGCTACGTTCATGCTCGGCGGTCAAGATAATCACGATTGCAAAAATGCAATAGTGGAAAATCGATAGGCGGCCAAGAAGTTCGGGCGGAGGTGTACGTGGCGCGCAAGGGCAAGCGGCTGAAGGAGGAGGGGCCTCGCTTCGAGGAGTCGCAGCTGCTCAACCGGGTGGCGGGCGAGGTGCTCAAGGAGCTGCTGGAGCGCGCCCGGCGGGGGCGGGCCGACGTCAGCTCTCTCGGGACGAGCGCCTGGCTGGCCGACGGGATGGGGATCTCGCCTTCGACGCTGAGCCGGATGCTGTCGGGACGCCACAGCCTGACGTTCGAGAACATCTGGTTCGCTGCGGACGTGCTGGGTGTCCGGCCCATCCAGCTCGTGGCGGTGATCGAAGACGCGATGCGGCGGATCGTGGCGCTGGAGCTCACGCCATCAGAGCTGGTCGAGCGCGTGGTGGCCGGCGACGGCGAGGAACTCGACGCGCTCCTGCGGGAGCAGCTGACGGCAGCGATCGAGGAGTCGGAGGAACTGCCGGAGCTGTGGGAGCTCGTGCCGGAGGAGGAGGCCTCGGCCGAGCCCGAAGCAGCGAGCATCACGAGGTGGACGCGCATGCTCGGATCGGGGATCACGGCGCCGCTGGTCGGGTCGGTGCTCGGGATCGCGGCGACGGTGGCGGCGGCGAAGTTCTTCGGGAGCGACAAGGAGTGACCGGCGTCATGCGCAGATCGAAGTTGGTGGCACACAGCGCAGCGTTGGGCCGTGACTTCCACGCCGACGTCTTCGAGGTCGGTGAGGCCCCGCAGGTGTTGGTGGTGATGTTCGGGGGCTCCGGCATGACCCAGGGTGAGTACGAGACTCGGGCGGCGACGATCGTGCCCGTCTTCGATCGCGCTTTGACGGATCTCGCATCCGACCACTCGTTCGTCTTCGTCTACGTGACTGCGCCCTACGACGTGCCGTTCGGACAGTTCGGACAGTTCGAGGACGAACCGGAGGCTGCGGAGCGTTGGACCCGGCACGTCGTGGACGAGCTCTTGCCTCGCTGGCCGACACCGCCGGTGTACTTCATCGGGTACTCGGGTGGAGCCGCCCTGGCCCTCTGTGGACCCCACGACGATGCCCGGTGCGTGGGAGTCGGTGGGCTCGGCGCGGACGGGCTGCCGGAAGAGTTTGAGGAGGGCGAGAGGTGGGGCGAGCCCTTGCGCCTGTACTACTGCGTGGACGACCGTGTGTACGGCACGAACGCCGAGGTGATCAAGCGGCTGGAGGATGAGGGCGTGGCGCAGTGCTTGCGTCAGGGTCGGGGCGGGCACGCGCTGTCGGCCTACCTGGCGAGCGGTGGATGGGGCGGTCTGGTGCGCCACGCCTGCCGCCTCGCCCGCGCGGCGGGTGCCCCCGCGTGAAGGTCCCGAAACCAGTCTTGAGGGTCCTGATCGTCGAAGATGACCCGGTGCGCGCTGCGAAGCTGAGGGAGCTGATGCCTGAGGACGTGCGCGTCGTACACGTCGGCAGCGCGGGCGTCGCGATCGGGACGATCATCAGGGACCGCGGGCGGGTGTACGCGGGGGTGCTGCTCGACCACGACCTGCAGCAGCAGACGAAGGTGGCCGCAGATCGGGACCGAGATGGCAGGGACGTGGCGTTGGCGATCGCGACCCACTTCGACAACGAGATCCCCGTCCTCGTGCACTCGATGAACCCGGAGCAGTCCCCCGAGCTCATGAGGATCCTCGAAGTGGCCGGGTTCGACGTGACGAGGATCCGCATGTCGATGCTGTCGCCGGAGGCGATCGCGCCGTGGCTCGCAGAGGTGAGGGAGTCCTTCGAGGACTCTTTGGAGTGAGTGGATGAGAAGCCCCCTGGTGGCCGAGCCTGCGCCTCCAAGGCGGGTCGGGCCCGTCAGCTGCTCAATCGGTCAGTCGATGGAAGCCATCAGCGCCGCGAAGCGGGCGCGCGCATCGAGCTCCGCGAGCCGCATGCCGAGCAGGGTGTCCTGCTGGGTGGACAGCGGGCCGCCGCGGCGGCGCCACTGGTCCTGCGCCCGGATGAGGCGCGTGCGGGGCTGCTTGACGAAGCGCAGGATGCGCCCCGGGTTCGCAGCGTCGACTTCGGCAAGGTGCCAGCAGCTCCGCGCGGGATCTCCAGCGTGGAACACGAACAGTCGAAGAACAGTCTGGTCGGACATGGTGACCTTCCTCTCTGCCGACGGGTGTCGGCGGGTGAAGGGCCACCAGGGGAGTCCTCGTTGTCACAGAGCGAACAGCAGACGGACGAGTCCGTCCCGCCCCGAAGGACGCAGGCCAGCGCTGTCCCGTCAGGGGATCAGCTGGAGTCCTGGTTGTTCGCGTCGCGGTTCACGTCGGCTCCGGGCTGGCGTGGGAGCGCCAGCGAGGTTGAGAGAGTGGGTTCGCGGCCGTGGAAGTCAACCCGGCTCGGGTGCTCGGGGGGACGCGCGGGCGCGCAGCACATGACAGCTTCGGCGGTTGTCCCGCGTGAGAGGTGGCTCTGGCACGATCAGGTTCGTGGAGGGGGAGCAAGCCCATGAGCGAGTCGCAGCACGTTGCCCGGGTCCGATCCTGCTTCGAGGTGGGCGACCTGTTCGCCGAGGACCACCCGGTGATCACGGTCAAGACCGGGGGGCGGGCGTACGGCGCGCTCAGCCGGCAGGCCGTGGCAAGGGGCATCCCGATCCCGGTCATCGAGCAGCTCGGGCAGGCGGTCGTCCAGGTGCACGAGGGCAAGACGATGATCTTCGTCGCGCTGTGGGAGGACGAGAGCCCCTACGACGACCGCCTCGTCTACGCCTGCACGACGGCCGCGATTCGTGCTGCGCATGAGGCGGGGCTCGAGTCGGTGTCGCTGCCGCTGGTCGGCGCGAGCGAGGCGCTGCGGCTCGTCGGGTCGATGGGCCGGGCGATCATCGAGCTCGAAGAGCTGTTCGAGCGGCAGGGCTGGGACTTTCCGGACGTGCGCGTGATCACTGACAAGACCGCCGCGCTCTGATCGCGGCGAGGCACCCGGTGGAGCCATGCTCGGCCTCGATGATGTCGGGGGCCCGTAGGCACCGCAGGCCTCCGAGGACTGCCAGGCTGCCCCAACCGCCTGAGCCACGCCGACTGGTCTTCGTCCGGGACCGGGGGAGGGTGTACTCGGGGGTGCTGCTGGATCACAACCTGCAGCAGCAGACCAAGGCGTCCGGTGATCGTGAACGCGATCTCTGTCCGTGGCATGTACGGCGTCCCCCGCGTGCTGGGATGCCTTCGAGCTGAGGGGCACCCGGTGGCAAGGACCGCGTCGCCCGGCCCGGAAGGCACGAAGGAGGGGCGGCCCCTGGCCGCCGTCGAAGCGGTGCTATCTGCTCGTAGTGCCGTGAGGGACCGCGGTTCTGATGGCTTCGGCGAGCAACCGACCAAATGGCTCTTGCGCGGCGATGTCGCTGTCGTGAAGCATGGCCGCGCCGAGGTCGCGCCATGAGACGTCCAATTCTGGACCGTGTTCATCGAACCACTCTTCGAGGTCGCTACAGATGAACGCCGCGTACAGGGTCCAGGAAGCGACGATTGCTTCGATGTCCAAGGCCAGGGAGCGGCGAATATCCACGTGGAGGACGCTGAAGGGGCTCGCATGGCCCATAGTGCCAGCCCCACCCGCCGTCCCGTCCATCTTTGGGTAACAGGTCTGTCGGCGAAATCGTGGGTAGGCGGCAGGGAAGTGGGAATACATGGTCTGGTCGATCA
>CALAGR010000373.1 GCA_937891735.1 uncultured Pseudomonadota bacterium
CATGGGGTGGAGGATACCAATCGTCGCGCTCAACCCGCGACGCAAGGGACCACGTCCGCTGGATCGTGCTCCGCGGAGGCCCACGCGACGACGATCATCGGGCCCGGTCCGTCGTTCACGAAGCAGTGGGCGATCCCCGCGGGCACACCGACGGTGCGTGGGACCTTCGCGTTCAGCGGGATCGCGAGCCGCTCGTCGCTCACCGGATCCCGAAGCTGCAGGGTGGCCTTGCCCTGCACCACGCTGAACCACTCGTGCATCTGCCGGTGGTAGTGGTCGCCCCGGCGCACCCCCACGTCGTCGGCCTGGATGACGTACAGCTCGCCAAAGGCCGCGTCCGCCGGGAGCTGGGACGCGCCGAGGGCGACGTGCAGCCAGCCCCGCGGGTCCTCGCTCCGTCGGCCCGTGAGCACCGCCACCCTCTCGATCAGCCCGCCCTTCATGCTCCTGCCTCCCTGGCCTGGCGCGCCCAGGTGATCGTGCGCCGCAGTCCCTCGTCAAGCGTGATCACGGCGACGTGATCGAGCAGCTCCCGCGCACGCGTTACGTCCGCGTGGAACCGCGCGACCTCGCCGGACCGCACGGGCAGGGCGCCCGCCTCGATCAGGCCGGGATCCGCCCCCGCAAGCTGGAAGATCCGGGCCACGATGTCCACCACCCGGTGCTCGTCTCCGCTCCCGATGTTGACGATGTGCCCGTGGGCGGCCGGCGTGACCGCGGCGCGCAGCAGACCGACGGCGACATCGTCCACGTAGTTGAGCTCCCGGGTCTGCAGCCCCGCCGTCATCGGGAAGGAGCGGCCCGCCAGCGCGGCGTCGATGGCCGCGGGCACGAGCTGCCGGGGCCGCTGGCCCGGTCCGTAGGTCAGGAAGGGGCGGGCCACCACGATCCCAAAGGCGGCGTCACCCGCGGCCTCGATGGCCTCCCGGGTGGCCTGCAGCTTCGCCGCGGCGTATGGCGACACCGGCACCGACGGCTCGGCGTCCTCGGCGAAGGGCGCCGCGATGGTCCCGTACTCCTCGCAGGTGCCCACCAGGACCAGCTGGGGACGCACGCCGCGACGACGGGAGAGCGCGTCCGCAGCGGCACGCACGGCCCGGGCCCCGCCGACGATGACGTCCTGCATCTGCTGCGCCAGGGACGGATCCCGCGCCACGTTCACCGGCGCCGCGAGGTGCACCAGCAGGTCTGGATCGACGGCCAGGATGTGCTCTTGCACCCCCTCCCGCACGTCGCCCGGCAGCCCGAACACGTCGGCCCCGCAGGCCGCCGCGATGGCCCCCAGCCGCCCACCGATGAACCCACGCTGTCCGCTGAGCCACAGCCTGCGCCCGCCCAGACGGCGCACGAGGTCCGGCGGAGCGGGCGGAGCGGGAAGGACCGGGGACATGCTGGAAATGTAGCCCGAGAGTCAGCAGGCTCCGCCGATGCCTGTGGACCCTGCCTTCACCGCGCTCCTTCGGCGGCCCCGCGTCGAGCTGTCAGTCCTGGTGTCGCGCTTCCTCGCGGACCACGTGCACCCCGGAGCTGGGGCGCGGGACATCGCTCGGGCGGCGCTGCGCGCCCTGGAGGACGCCCAGCGGCTGATGGCCCAGGGTCGGCTGGTCCTCATCTACCCCGAGGGCACGCGATCGCGCACCGGCGAGCTCGGTCCGTTCCTCAAGGCCACCGCGCGCCGGATGACCCTGCCGCGCCTGCTGGTCGTGCCCCTGGCGCCCCGGGGAAGCGACGGCTGCAACACCCTCGAGGACGACCGGCTGCGGCCGGCGGAGATCCACGCCCACTTCGGGCCCGCGGTGGCCGAAGCGCAGGCCTCAGGCCTGCAGGTCCCCGTCCACGGATAGGCCGTCGGGGCCTCGCTCGAACCGCAGCACGGCCCCCGCGCGCCAGCTCAGGCCCGCGAACACCTCGGCACAGACCAGCAGATCGTCGGTGGGCAGGTCGGTGGCTCGCGGATCGGCGGCGGTCGCGCACACCCGGGGCTGGCGCTGGATCCGCGCGCCCCACCGCTGCCCGCCGTGGGCGAGATCGAACAGCACGTCGGGCCCGGGAAAGAAGCCCGGCGCCGCGTCCAGGCGGACGATGCGTTGACGGACCTCGGCCTGTGTCAGGCGCTTGATCCAGGTGCTCACGCGGTCAGGCGGCGCTGGACAGCGGCGGCGGGGCGGCCCGCACGAGCCAGCTCAGGTCCGGCTCCCCGGCGCGCAGCAGCCATCCGCAGGGGTCGTTGGGGGTCCGGCCCATGGTGTCGATGCGGAGCAGGCCCGGCGAACGGCCAGGCTCGAGCGCGCCCATCGTCTCCAACCCCAGCGCGTCGGCGCCGCCTTCCGTGGCGGCCCGCAGCAGCACCATCGACGGCACCTCCGGGAACGTCGCGTGCAGCTCGGCGGCCTCCCGAAGCACCGACAGGTCCGGGGAGGAGGCCGTGGAGCTGGTGCCCAGGGCGATCCGGCAGCCCGACTCCAGATACGACACGAGCGGGGTCTGCTCCCCGGTGACGTGCCTGTCGGAGCGGGGGCACAGCACGACGGGACCGCCCGTGCGCGCGGCGCGCTCCGCGGCGGATCGCCCGCCTCCGAGGGGATGCACGAGCACCAGCCGATCCAGCAGGTCGAACAGCGAGCGAGCTGCCGTCTCGCCGGTGCGCAGCAGGTCCCAGTCCTCCTCGGACTCCGCCATCTCGAAGACGGTCTCGGCGCCGACCTCCAGCGCGACCCCCGCCAGCTCTTTGAGCATGTGCACGGCCGTGGACCGAAGGCCCTGGGCGGCCAGTCGGTACCGGATCCCGTCCGGCCAGGGCACGATGCCGGCCTTCTGGACCGCCGCCGCGGCGATGGCCTTGGCGATGCGGCGCTTGCTCACCAGCTCGTGAAACACCACGCCGTACATGCCCTCGCGGCCCATGGCGGGCACCGGGCGCAGGCTGTGGGTGACCTCGCCCACGGCGGCCGTGCCGACGGCCAGGGAGCGCCGCACCGCGGCCCGGATCTGCGCTTCCCGCGACCGGTCGTCGAGGCGGTCCGTCTCGGCCCGCAGCTCGGCGAGCTTGCGGATCCACCGGCGCAGACCCAGGCCGGAGGGCACGCTGCGGGTCAGGGCGGTGAGCTCCAGGTGCGCGTTGGCGTTGACCATGCCGGGCATGAGGATCCCGTCCAGATCGGCCCGATGCGCGCCCCGCCAGGCGCCGACCAGCTCGGAGCGCGGCCCCACCCCCAGGATCCGGCCCGACTCCATGTCCACGGCGACGGCGCCGTCACGGATCGGCGCGTGCGCGCCAGGCAGCACCCACGGCGACGTGTACAGACGCACCTGGGTCGGATCGGTGTCGTGGTCGGGCAGGCCACGGCTGCCCCCGGAGGCCCATCGGCGTAGGCGGTCGCGAATCATCACTCTTCCTTCAGTGGGGCTGCGCGGCTGGTGCCGCACGTCAACGTTGCCCCTGAATCTGCGGTCTTCAAGGCATTTCAACACGCAGCGGGGCAGCACGTCGAATTCCCCCCGGCGCGCCGGCCCTCGGATCGCGGCGATACACTGCCGGTCGGGGTGGGGGAAGCCCGGGGGTTGATGTGACGATCCGCGACGCGCTCGCGAACCTGCACATGTTCGCAGACTGTCCCGACGACGCGCTGGATGCGCTGGCCGGGCTGGCCCGCGCGGGCACGCTGGAGCCGGGGGAGATCCTGTTCGAAGAGGGGGATCCCGCCACCGCGGCGTTCGTGATCACCTCGGGCTCGATCAGGATCAGCCGAGCCGTGCTCGTGGCCACCGATCGCACCCTCGCGGTGCTGCCGGCGGGCACGTTCTTCGGCGAGGCGGGGGTCATCGACGACTTCCCCCGGTCCGCCAACGCCACGGCGGTGGGCGCCTGCGAGGTCCTCGCCCTGCCCCGGGGCCCCATGCGCGACTGGCTCGCGGCGCACCCGGAGACCGGTGTCCGGGTGCTCGAGCGCCTGGGTCGCCAGATGATGGCGCGCCTGCGAGCCACCAACGAGCTCCTGACCGAGACGGTGCGGTGGGGCCTGGAGGTGTCCGGCGCGTCCCTGCTGAGCCTGGACCGGCTGATCGCCGAGCGGGCCACGCTGCGGGTCGGGCTGGCGTCGGGGCGCGCGGTGGCCGGACGGCTCGTCCGGGTGGACCGCGACGAAGGCGACGCGAAGCTCTGGCTCGTGGACGTGCACGGCCAGGTGCACCTCATCCCCTACCACGCCGTCGAGGACATGATCGCCGGCGTGGATCTGGAGGCGCTGCACGCCGCCGCCTCATCCGACCCGAAGGAGGCCTGACATGGCCGCCATCGACGCGCTGCTCCAGGGCATGGTCAAGGCCGGGGCCTCCGACCTGCACCTGACGTCGGGCGAGCCGGCCCGGGTGCGGGTGGACGGCTCGATGAAGAGGCTCTCCCGCAGCGCGATCGAGCTCGAGACGATGCGCGGGCTGCTCAAGGAGATCGCTCCGCCCGGGAACTGGGAGGAGTTCGAGGAGACCCGGGACACCGACTTCTCCTATGAGATCGACGGCCTCGCCCGGTTCCGCGCCAACCTCTTCCGGGATCTGGGCGGCCCCGGGGCGGTGTTCAGGCAGATCCCCACGAAGATCCTGTCCGCCGAGCAGCTCGGGCTGCCCCCGGCGGTCCTGCAGCTGTGCGGGCTCCACAAGGGGCTCGTGCTGGTGACCGGGCCGACCGGCTCGGGCAAGTCCACGACCCTGGCGGCGATGATCGACCACATCAACGCCAACCGCGACGACCACATCATCACCATCGAAGATCCCGTCGAGTTCGTGCACCCCAACAAGCGCTGCCTGATCAACCAGCGCGAGATCGGGACGCACACGCGCTCCTTCAAGGCCGCCCTGCGCGCCGCGCTGCGCGAAGACCCGGACATCATCCTGGTGGGCGAGCTGCGGGATCTGGAGACCGTGTCGATCGCCCTGGAGATGGCAGAGACCGGTCACCTCGTCTTCGGCACGCTGCACACCACCACCGCGGCGCAGACCGTGGACCGGATCGTGGACCAGTTCCCAGCCGATCAGCAGGAACAGATCCGCGCGATGCTCTCGACGACCCTCAAGGGCGTGATCTCGCAGACGCTGCTCAAGAAGCAGGGTGGCGGGCGGATCGCTGCCCTCGAGATCCTGCTCATCACCAACGCCGTGGCGAACTACATCCGCGAGGGGAAGACGCACCAGATCCCGCTCGCCATGCAGACCGGTCGCAAGCTCGGCATGCAGGAGCTCAACAGCGCCCTGCTGGAGCTCGTGCGCGACGGCCTCGTGACCGCCGAGGAGGCGCTGGCCAAGGCGGTGGAGCGCGAGCCCCTGGCCCGGGAGCTGGAGCGACACGGAGTCGGCCGCGACGAGGAACCGAGCCCACCCCAGTCCAGCGGCGCCGCGAAGAAGAAGACCTGGTTCAGTTGACGGTGGAGCTCCTCGATGAGCACCGGGCGCTAGCGGATCAGGAGCCGCCGGCGCGCCCCGGGCGCAGTCCGAAGCCCACGGTCACCCCCGCCGAGGCGTGGATCCCCCCGACCCAGCCGAAGGAGACCCCCAGACCGAAACGCAACGCGGTGGAGGGTGGGCTCAGACGCACCCCCAGCCGGGCCAGGCCTCCCGCCGTGACGCCCACCGTGCGCACCCCGTTGGGGGCCGTGCCGTGCTGGGCCGTGAACGCGGCCTGGGCGCCGACGTAGGGACGCACCGAGACCCCCGCGAAGGCCCACTGCAGGCCGAGCCCCCAGGCGGGCAGGACGCTGACCGTGGACGGGCTGAAGGACGCGATCCCCGCCCGCCCGAACAGCGAGACCTCGAGCCCCCGCACCACGCCGATGGACACGTCCACCCCCGGGGCGGCGTACACGAACGGCTTGCGGTAGGGCGCGTCGCGCACCAGCAGGGCGCCGCCGAAGCCGATGGTGACGATGTCGCCGACCGGAGACAGGGGCCTTCGGGGCCGCTCGAAGCCGGCGTCGGCGCTGTAGCGCAGCACCCCGCGCCGACTCGCGACGTAGAAGGTGTCGGCCTCCCACCTGGCGAGGCCGAGGGCCAGCAGCGCCTCCGCCGCGCGCGCCGTGGGACCCTCCATGACGCCGTCCATCACGGCCTGGGCGGCGGCTCGGGGGTCCGCCCACAGCGCATCGACGGCGGGCTCCAGGTTCACCCCCAGCGCGCGGAGCGAGCCGCTCGTGGTCTCGATGTGCACCAGGTGGGTGCCGGGACGGACCTCGGCCTCCATCGCCGCTTCGCTCGCGGGCCGCCCGTCGAGCCAGACGCGCCGCGCGTCCGTCGGAGGGAGGGCCGTGAACCGGACCAGCGCCGCGGTGATGGCCTGCTCCTTGCCGAGCAGGAAGAGCTGCTGCGCGCTCGGGTCGTAGGACTGGTTCCAGGTGACGTCGGGCTTGAGCGCGGCGGCCCGGGCGAACTGGTCGATGGCCTGCTCGCGCTCGCCCCGGTAGGCGGCCATCAGCCCCGTGAAGAAGAAGACGTCATGCAGCTGCCGGGCCGGGATGGGGGCCACCGAGCAGGGCAGATCTGCCTGGAGGCTGGCCACGGCCTCGCTCGCGCGGTCCAGATCGAGCTCATCCACGAGGCGCACCACGTCGCGCAGGCGCGCATCGAACCCGCCCGCGTCCAGGGCCGGACCCTTGCAGGTGAAGACCGAGGCACCGCCGGAGGTGAGGGCGGCGTAGCCCGTCGCGGCCACGAGGTCATCCAGCCCCCGGGTGCGCTCCGCCTGGAGCACGACGCCGGTGAGCAGCTGCACCTTGCTGCGGGCGGCCTCGACCGACGCTGCATCCGCGGAGTCCTCCACCAGCAGCACCGGGTCGGCGCCCAGGGCCGCGCCCCCCACGAAGAAGGCGGCGCCCAGGACGGCTAGACTCGTCAGATGTCGAACCACCCGCGCGGCCTCGCCACCGTCGCTGCCTTCACTGCCGCTCATCTGCTCCTGCTTCCGGGCCCGGCACGCGCCCTGACGGCAGGTGAGCGGGCCGCAAATTCGGCGCCTCGACTCCTCCTCGGCGCGGATCCGGGCGAAGAGTTCGGCGCCGCGTTGGCGATGCCCGGGGACATCACGGGGGACGGCGTCCCGGACCTCCTCGTCGGGGCACCGGGAGCCCGCGAGGGCTCAGGCCGAGTCTACCTGTTCTCGGGGGCCGACATCCTCGCCGAGCGCGTCCTCGCCGCGGCGGACGCATGGGCGGTCTACGAGGGGAGCGCGGGCACGGCGTTCGGGTCGAGCCTGACGGTGCTCGGCGACGTCGATGGCGACGGATGGACCGACTGGGCGTTGGGCGCGCCGACCTGGCCCGGCGGGGACGCGCCTCCGGGGAGGCTGTGGATCATGCCCGGTGGCGCCACCGTGGGCGACGAACCGCCGGCAGACCTGACGGGCACGGCCCTGGCGGAGATCGACGGCCCCAACCCGGCGGCGCTGCTCGGGCGAGGGGTGGCGGGCATCGGAGACATGGACGGGGACGGGCGAGCCGACCTCGCCGTCATCACCCGCGACGCCGCGTCCGCGAGCGGAGCGGGGCAGGTTCGGATCATCGCCGGCCTGGCCGCGGGGAACTGGCCCGCCTCCACCGCGTTCGCGGCTCACGCGGGCGCCGGCTACACGCTGGAGGGGTTGGGGGATCCGTCCCTGGGGTTCTCGCTCGACGGGCTCCTGGCCGCCGCAGGAGACCTGGACGGAGACGGGCTGGGGGACCTGTGGGTGGGCCAGCCGGGCCACACCGGAGCGGCGACCCGCAGCGGGATCCTGCTGCTCCTGCCCGGCCGCCTGGGGTTCAGCGTGAGTCCTGCGAGCTCGGAGGCGCTGGCGGCGTTCATCCCCGATCCATCGCACTTCGGATCCGTGGATCCGGTGGACGCGCACTTCGGGCAGCCCCTGCGGGTGCTGGAGTCCGACGACGGGCCGGTCCTGTGGGTGGGGGCCGACGGGCCCGAGCGGGGCACCGCGGTGGGGCTGCGCGTGGGCCCAGCGCCGTTCGTGTCCGAGGCTGGGGTCGTCGCGGTGATCGCCGCGCCCCCGGGGGTTTCGGGTGGGCTCGGCGTCCAGCGGGCGGATCTGCTCGGCACCGGGGAGCCTGCCCTGCTGGTCGGCGTGCCCCGGGATGGCGCGGAGCCCGGAGTGCAGGGCGCGGGACGCCTCGCGGTGTTCGAGGGCACGGCCGCGACGCTCGAAGTGACCGACGCCTACGCCGCCTTCCTGGGCGACACCGGGCAGCTGGTGGGCGCGGCGGTCGAGATCCTGAACCTCGACATGGACGCGTACGACGACGCCCTTGTCGGCGCCCCCGGGGCGTGGTCCACGGGAGCGGTGCTCGTGCTGCTCGGCGGGGAGCTCGCCGATGGCGACGGCTTCGCCCCCAGCGAGGGCGACTGCGACGACGCCAAGGCCAGCGTGCACCCCGGCGCCACCGAGATCAGCGCCTGCGCGGACAGCCTGGACAACGACTGCAACGGCCTCGTCGATGGCGCAGACGCCCCCTGCATCCTCGAGGACTCCGGCGTCGTCGTGGCCTGCAGCAACGGTGGATCCAGGGCGCCGACGTTGTTCAGCGCCCTGCTGCTGGGGCTGCTGATCGCGCGACGGCGGCGGTGGTGGGGCCTGGCCCTGGCTACAGCGGCGGTCGGGCTGGCCGGCTGTCCGTCCGTCGAGCCGGACGCGACGGCTCCCACCATTGCCATCACCAGCCCCGCGGACGGTGACCGGCTCGAGGCCGCGGCGACGCTGACGGTGGTCGTCGAGGTCAGCGCGGCCCGCCTCGCGCCCGAACTGCAGGGCCAGACACCGACCGCGGATCTGCCCGATCCGCTGACGCCGGTGCTGTGGAGCCTGTTCGTCGATGACCTCCTCCGCGGCACCGGGGGCGGCCCGATCCTCGTCGCAGAGGGCCTGGGCCCCGGCAGCCACACCCTGCGCGCCGAGCTCGTCGATACGCTCGGTGAGCCGCTCGTGCCGGCCGTGTCCACCGAGGTGTCGGTGCAGCTGATCGCCGGGGAGGCCACCGTCGTGATGACCCAGCCGACGGAGGGCGAGGTGCTGTCGCCCTCCGGCTTCCTGGTGGAGTACGACGTCGCCGGGTTCCTGCTGAACTCGGCGTCCATCGGGCAGCCGAACCAGCTCGGCGTGGGGCACGCCCTGATCAAGCTCGACGGCAGCCTCGTGGCGACCGACGCGGACGGCCAGGCGTTCGTGTCCAGCCCGAGCACCGGCAGCCACGAGCTGAGCGTGGTGCTGGTCAACAACGACGGCAGCGACCTCGACCCGGTGGTGGCGGACGTGATCGACATCACGGTCGCCGAGCCCGCCGTGGTGATCACCAGCCCCGTGGGCACGAGCGGCGGCGGAGACGTGCCGGTCGAGTACGAGGTCTCCAACTTCACGCTGGATCCCACGAACATCAACGGCACCCCTGTCGATGGCCGGGGGCACGCGCACGTGTACGTCGACGGCCTGTACCGCGGGCTCGACGCCACGGGGTCCTTCACGGTCCCGGACGTGGACGGGTGCACGCACGTCGCGCGGGTGGAGCTGGCTGCGGCGGGGCACGAGGAACTCGGCATCTCGGATGAGTCCGCGTTCTCTGTGCTCCCCTGCGTCGCCGTGGAGGGGCTGGTGGGCGACCAGGTGGTCAGCGCGCTGGGCGGGGCGGTCAACATCACCTACAGCTCGCCGGGGCACCTGGTGGAGACGACGAATCCGCCGCAGTTCGGTGGGAGCTACGTCACCCACTACCTCGACGGCGCCTACGTCGGGTACTCGTTCACCACCGGCAACGCCACGTTCTTCGAGGTGCCGGCGGGCGTGCACACGTTCGGCCTTCGCCTCGCGGCGGGGCCCGTGATGCTGGGTCAGGAGCAGGACGGCGAACTCGACCCTCGGGCGAGCACCTCGATCACCCTGGATGTTCAATAACGCGCCAGCGCAGTAGTGTCACGATCCCGGGCGGGTAGCTCAGTTGGTAGAGCAGCAGCCTTACAAGCTGCGGGTCGCAGGTTCGAGCCCTGTCCCGCCTACCACGCCCCTTGGCGTCACTTCTCCTTCAGGCAGCACCGCTTGTGCTTGCGCCCCGATCCGCACGGGCAGGGCTCGTTGCGGCCCACCTTCGGGCCCGTCCGGACCGGCACGCCGCGCGAACCCATGCCACCGAGCAAGGACACCAGCTGGGAGTCGTCGTGCTCTGGCATGTCCTCGGTGAAGCCGAGCCCCATGAAGAAATCACCGCTGATCAGCTCGGCCAGCCGCTCCCAGTCCGGGATGCGCCGCAGATCGGCCACGCTGACGTGCACGACCTGCTGCCTACCCGTCGCGGCCCCCGCCCAGGTGGCCCTCAGCGCGAGGGGGGGCCAGATGTACGGCACCAGGTCGCGCAGGATGGCGCACAGGTCGAAGGCGACGGGCTCCCGCAGCGCTTCGTCGAGCGCTTTCCCGGGCATCCGCTCCAGCGCCATGAGGACATAGGGGAGCCCATCCTGGATGTCGCCGTCGTCGATCCGTCGGACGGCGAGGCTGTAGGCGGCCTCCACCTCGCGCGGGTCCAGCGCAGCACGACTCCAGGCCTCCTCCGCCTCCTCCATGAGCTCGTAGCGCTCGCAGAGGTTGCCCAGCCTGCGCCAGCCCTCCCCGACCTCGGGATCCTGCTCGGCAAGAGCGCGGAGATGCCGGATCCCCTGGGTCGGACGCTGTAGCGCAGTCCCGTCCCAGAGCCCGGACACGGCCAGCGTGACGCGGCCCGCCTCGGGGTCGCCGGCTCCCGCGCCCCGGACCAGCAGCTCGGACAGGATCATGCCCATCGCCGACGTGGTGACCTCGTATTCGTCCCGGGCTCCGCAGCTCTTGCAGATCACGATGCGCGACAGCACGTAGCCGTCCCCGTCCCCCGTCGGCGCAGACCCTTCCCGGGACCGCTTCAAGAGATCGGGGTTCACTGTGACCCGGTCGATCTCATGGGTCCAGGTCCTGCTGCAGGCGGTGCACCGCAGACGCAGCCGCAGGGGTTGGGACCAGTCGACCGGCAGCTGCCCACGGCTCAGCTGCTCCCGGCGCGCGAGGTCCCGGCGGCGCTCCTCCGCGGCCTCCTCCCGGACGGCGACCGGCACGTCGTCGAGCCGATCCGCGAGCGTGGCGAGGAACACCGCCGTCGCCGCGATCAAGGGTTCGCCGGGGCGCCACGCCTGCAGGACCGGGCCCAACAGCGACGGGTCGCCGAGCTCAGCGGCGCACTCGAACGCCATGTCGTCCACCCTCGAGACGAGCAGCGCGTCCAGCCGCTCGCCGAGGATCCCCGAGGCCCAGCGCCACCGACATCGCCCCAGCGCCAGCAGCACGTCCACGGTCTCTTCGGAGTCGGGGCCGCCGAGCACCTGGACTGCCCGCCGATGCAGCGTCCGGGCCTCCGCGTCGGTGACGGCCCCGGGGTCCCGCTCCTCCTCCTCCTCCTCCTCCTCTTCTTCCTCGCCCTCCTCTTCGTCCTCCTCTTCGGGGAGCCCCGGCCCTTCCTCCTCGCTCCCGTCTTCCCGCTCGAGCTGCCCGCGCTCCTGATCGAGCTGCGCGGCCGCCTCGGCGTCGCCCGAGACCGAGAGCAGGCCCAGGGCCCGGAGGCGGTGGGGCCTCGCGGTCTCCGGTCTGTCCAGAAACGCCCACAAGGCCTCGCGGGGCGGCGAGAGCAGTGATGCCATCGACCCGAGGGCGGCAGACACGGCGGCGGGATCGGGATCTCCGAGGGCATGCACGAGGGGCGCCTCGGCCAGATCGGCGTGGAGCAGCGCGAGCCGGTCCAGCGCCCAGGTCCGCACCTCGACGTCAGCGTGGCGGGCGAAGGCCCGGTAGTCGGCGGGAGTCCAGATGGGCTCGGACAGGCTCGGGCCCAACGGGAGCTGCATCTGGTCAGCGCTCATCGCACATCTCCTTGCCGCCCTTCTGATCGACGGTTCCCCAGCCCGTCGCGCAGGCGCCGTCACCGCTCAGGGCGGCGACATCATACGGCGCCGAGTCACGCTGGACACGACCGCGCGACGGGGTCGTGAGGGCTCCCGCAGCGTCGACACGGGCGGGATCTGCGGGGGGGTCCATCCGGACGAGGCGCAGGGGCCGCGGCGCCAAAAAAACACGACAACGGATTGACACCCCTTCAGCGTCCAAGTATTTCTACGCGCCGCAGCGCCTAGGCGCTTCCGCATGGGGTGGTAGTTCAGTTGGTTAGAATGCCGGCCTGTCACGCCGGAGGTCGCGGGTTCGAGTCCCGTCCATCCCGCCAACGATGAAGAGGCCCGGAGTCACTGACTTCGGGTCTCTTCTCGTTCTGGGATGTCCATGACGGACGCCGCACAAGCGACCTCCGGCGCGCGACGAAGTGATCGCGCGGCTGGGGCGCAGGCTGAGCGGTCCAGCGGCGCGAG
>CALAGR010000374.1 GCA_937891735.1 uncultured Pseudomonadota bacterium
CGATGCCGAAGTGTAGTTGTCGCCAATGTCGGGATGTAGTTGACGCTGAGCAGTCAGCTGCTTGAGCAGATCTGCGAGGGCCAGGGCCCCACTCTGACGATTGGCCCTCAGCTCTTGGATGATGTCGTCGTCAGTCATCGCCTGAACTCCACAACCACCGTCGAGGCGTCGTTCCAGGTGACGGTCCCGACTACCACCCGGACATTGAAGCCGGCCGATGCCTGCCGGGGCTTCGTTGAACATCGCTCCCACGGAAAGCGCTTCCAGTCCTCGATAGGCATCGAGGCTGGGGGTGACCTTCCTGGCCGGTCTTGGCCGGCTACTCGCTCTGCCCGAGACACCCCTCTTCGTACTCCAGGGCCCCGTTGGCCTCCTGGGCGTCCAGATACGCCCGAATCGTGGCGTAGGACACAGTCGTTGGAACATCCACCGCTACCAGTCGGGACAAATCGAGTTCAGAAGGGCATCCAAGGCGGCGAAGGTGGTCCCGGACGGCCTGAACATCATCTTCGTGCTCGAACCACAGCCGGATCGTGCTGTGGCCTGACGCCCGTTGGAGCCCTTCGAACCGAAGAGCGCCGTCGGGATCGAGTGTGGCATCTACGACATCGTCAACCGCCACCTCCCGGGCGTAGAACGGGATGTTGTCGAGGCGGTAGCCGGTGCCGTCCCGGACGGCCCAGACACTTTCGATGTCCGTGGTGCCGTCCTCGTTCTCCAGGTCGAACAGGATCTTCACGTGGGATAGTTGGTCTGGCATCACTTGTCGCTCTTCTCCAGGTTGCACCCCCGACAGAGCACCTGGCCGTTCGAAGGGTCACCGTCTCCGCCCTTGCTCTTCGGGATGATGTGGTCTCGCTGACGCTCGTTTCCTGGCGGAACGACGAATCGGCGTTTCCCCATCGGCGGCAGCTTGCAGCCTCGCCTGACCTGCAGGTTCTAGGGGTCGGCAAGCCGCTATCCGTCTTCCCGAATCAACTTCTGCGCCCGCGCACTGAACCCTCTGATGTCCGCCTCGTCGTAGATGCTCAGCGTGAGCTCCTTCTGGAAATCCTCGCTCGGGACGTGTTCGTGTCTGGCTTTCCCATTGGACTTGAGGATCACCTCCAGGCTATCCCTGAGTTCAGATGCCTCCGCTCTTGTGAGGAGGAGGGTGAGTCTCGAAAGCGCGGTGTCCGTGTCTTCGTTCAGAAGCCTCATCGAATTCCTTCCTATTCCGGTACTACGTCCGTCGGGTAGATCGGCCCTGACTTCTGCCAGTTTCCGTCTACAAGCTCTTCAACATGGCCGTGCGGGCTCTTGTGCGGGTTCGGACGGTCGATGTCGAATCGGAGTCGCCGCGTCCCCGCCTCGTTGACGAAGATCTTGTCGCCAGCGTCGTTGGCGATGACCCGAGCATCGTCGCCCAGCCACCTCCTAGCGGCGCTGGCGGCGTCATCGACATTGGTTGCCCTCTTGGGGGCTAGGCCCTGCGTGATCGTATCACCCGGCCTAGATCGACTCCGAAGTCGACCTAGGAACGAGCCGCGACCCGCCAAAGGGAGAACCAGCGACGTCACGCCGACCGCCACGATCACGCCGTTCTCCACGTTCCCGTCGCCAGGGCGATGGCTCAGCAGGGCCGACACGAACGAAGTGCCACCCTCGACCGCATCACCCAAAACGTAGGCGATGAGGTGCGACGGGACCTCACCGGCCGGGCCGGCGAACGGTCCGTGGGCGCCAGGCCCGAGTTCGAAGCCCAGTCGCTCGATCTCGACCTGGATGTCTGCGTTCCACGAGTCGACCGCAGCTGCCAAACCACGGGCGGCCTGATCGAGCCGTCCCAGCAAGTCCGGTCTCAAATCGGGCCCACTGCGGATGGCAACCGCATCCAGACCCGCAGCGTGCCCGTCGGGGTCGCGGTACTTCAGGGGGTTGTTGCGCACGTACGTGAAGGCGTTGGCCTCCCACACCGTGTCCGGCGTGATCGAGTCCGCTGACGCCCACCGGCTGAGCTCGGGCAGGTAGATCCGGGCGCCGTAGTCGTAGCCCTCGAGCGCGTACTCGCCGCCCATCGTGTCCGTCAGCCCGAACGCCTTCCTGTTCCTGGGCTTGCCATTGAACAGGTCGTCCACGCCGGCGAGCGCGTAGTCGTCGCTGGCCGCTTCGGGGCCCCACTCGTCGCGGATCCGCCCGTAGGGCTCGTACCGCACGCCGCGCACGAGATCGCCGTTGGCGTCCGTGATGATCGACGCGCTGCCCAGGTGGTCGCCACCGAGGAAGCGCATCGTCTCGGTCGGCTGCCCGAGCGCGTTCGGCTCGACCGTCTTCTGGGCGACCACCGTGCTGCCCAGCGTGATGCTCAGCGTGAAGCGCGGCTTCTCCAGCTCCGGCTCCGCCGTGCGGATCCCCGCCCAACTTCGGCTCTGGGTCCACGTCGGATCCGGCTCGCTCGCCAGCGGCGTCACGCGCTCCGCGAGCCGGCTCCCGCCCGGGCCGTACCAGCTCTGGCTGACCTGCTGGTCGATGCCCGGCGCCTGGACCCGCACGCTGTCGAGCCGCCCGCCGGCGTTCCACAGGAAGCGCCGCTGCCAGATCGGCGTGAGCAGGCCGAGCCCCGGGTCCGCGAGCCCGGCGGTCGTGACCTGCGCGCCGGCGCTGGCCGCGGGATCGTGGTACCGCTGGGCGGTCAGGTGGCCGCGCCCGTCGTAGAAGAAGGACTGGCCGGGCTCGCTCGGCGACGACGAGCTCGTCGGGCCCAGGACCCGCGCGACCGGCGCGTTGAGCGGGACCGTCACCCCCGGCACCGAGGCCATGCTGCCCGTGCCCCGCGCGTACTGAGCCGCCCACAGCGACGCTCCGTCGACCTCGACGTCCTCCGCGATCAGGTTTCCCAGGACGTCGTAGCTGTACTCGAACCACTCGGGCTGCGTCCGGTTCTGGCACCCGAGCAGCGCGCCGATCCCGTCGTACTCGCAGTCCCACTGCTCCGGCGTGCCGCCGACCGTCGCGTCGTCCTTCCAGGACCGGAGCTCACCCGCCGCGTTCCAGTCGTACTCCCGAGCGAACAGCGCCGCGCCGCTGGCGTTCCATGTCAGGCTGTTCGTGAGAGCCTGCGTGCTCGCCTGACCGCTCGCGTACAGGTACTCCTGCTGCACGCCGTTGGCGTAGTCGAGCGAGCTGAGCCGGCCCTGGATCTCGTAGCGCGCCTCGACGAGCTTGCCGCTGCTGTCCGCCACCGACTGGGGCCGTCCGGCCCCGTCGTACCGCCAGGTGATCTCCTCGCCCAACCAGGGCATCCAGGTCCTGGCCTTCGCATCGCCCGCGGTCCACTCGTGCTGGGCCACCAGCGCCCCGGGCGCTCCCGTCCCCTGCCAGGCGCAGGAGTGCATCGCGAACGCCTCTTCCACCGGACGCCCGCGTCGGTCGTACCGCCAGCTCAGCGCCTCCTCCGCGTCCACACCGGGCCCGCCGCACGCACCTGCCCGGTAGCGCACCGCCCGGCTGGCCTTGCCGAGCTCCCCGCCCGCCGCGGTCATCGGACCGCCCGGCGCCATGGAGCCGGGATCGACGTCGTAGGCCCACTCCCACCAGCTCGATGCCTGCCCGCTCTGCCAGGCGCCGGCGTCGTCATAGGACCACTCGGTCAGGACGCGGCCCTGGGCGTCGAACTCCCACTCGGTGGCCAGCTCCGTCGCGTTGCTCACCGGGTCCACCAGGCGGCGCGCCCTCATGCGGCCGGCCGGGTCGTAGTCGAGCTCCCAGGAGCCCTGGTCCGGGTCCGCGTAGGCGAACAGCCGGTCGAACCCGTCGAACGCGAACGTCGTGCGCTCCGGGCCCTGGCCGGTCCGCCAGACCTGGGTCCGTCGCCCCAGGGCGTCCTGCCACTCCATCGTGCGGAGCTCGAACGGGCCCGCCACCACCCCCGCCGGCAGCAGGCTCCCCGTATCGTGGGTGTGGGTGACGGCGTCGTACCGGGTCGTGGCCTTGCTCAGCGGCGTGCTCACGGTCCGGGTCCGGCTCAGGACCGAGCCGCCCTCGAACAGCTCGACCTCCGCCACCGAGGCCCCGCCCAGGTGCGACAAGCGCGTGCTGAGCGTCGCTCCGTCCGGCCGGGTGCGCAGCACGACCCGTGACAGATCGTCGTAGTCGAACTCGTCCCGCGGTGGCGCATCGGCGCACAGCCCCAGGTCGCCCATCGCCGGCTGGTACTGCAGCCACGCCGCCTGCGAGGTCATTCCGCCGCCCGGCACAAAGCACGGCCACGGCGCCTTGACCACGCGCCCGCGCCAGTCGCGCTGCTCGCCGCCGGCGATCCGCTGGCCAGACTGGCCCTGTTCGTCTTCCCAGTCCTCGGCGACGAGCAAGGTGCGCCCGAGCCCGTCGGTCCAGGTGTGGGTCCAGAGATCGATCCCCGGGGCCACGGGCCGCATCGCCGCCACGTAGGCGGGCAGGCCACCGGCGAAGCCGACCGGCTCTTCGTTTACGGCGACCGACCGCAACGGGCGCGCATAGACGAGCTTGCTGACGTCGGCGTGCAGGTCGTCCCAGCTCGCGATGGGACGCCCGAGCGCGTCGTAGTCGGTGAAGCTGCGCAGGCCAGATGCGTCGGTCTCCGTGGAGACCTGGCCCCACGCCGCCGGGGCGCAGGCGCTCGTGAGCCCGCAGACCTGCCGCGTCGTCGCGAACTCCACGCCCGCGGCGAGGTTGGGAGGCCCGATCTCACCGATGGGCACCGCGCCGGTTGTCGGCTCGTACACGGTGAACCAGCGCGCGCCCGCCGCGTCCTGCTGCAGGTACGGCATCCCGTTCGGCAGGTAGTCATGGAGCTCGGACAGCAGGTCGCCGGTCGCCACGTCGTAGGTCGTCGCCTCCTCCACCCGACCGCTCGGGTAGCGCGAGAACGTCGTGCGGCGCACGGCGTGGGTGTTGCTCTGCACCTCGCTGCGCTCTCCGCAGACCGGCGGATCCAGCACGTTCTGGGCCCCCAGGGGCAGCATCGACACCCCGGTCATGCGGGCCGCGTCGCGCTTGCCGTCGTCGATGTACGCGTCCTCCCACAAGGTCCAGTCCGTCCGGTCCACCCAGCCGTCGCCGTCCAGATCCGAGCCCGTGCAGATCGCCATCCCGTTGCGGGGCGAGTAGCCGGTCTGGACGGCGGATCGGACGACGGCGCCTGCTTCGTCGTACGCCTCGGACTCCACCAGGGTGGGCGCGAGGTGCCAGTTGAAGCGCGTGAAGGACGACTCCGGGCGCACGTCGAGCTCGTAGTTGCCCACGAAGCTCCACCCATCCCAGTGGGTGGTCTGGCGCGAGCGCACCCGCCCCTGCGAGTCGATTACGCGCTGCTCCCACGGCAGCGACGCGGTCATCCAATCGGTGCCGTACTCCTGCACCACCGTGACCGGGCGCTCGAAGGCGCGATCAGTACAAACCCCGCTGGCGTCGATGTCCTCGGCCTCGCACGGCTGGGCCACGACCCGCGCGAACCCCAGCGGCCGCCGTCGAAAGCTCGGATGCGTCACGCCGTCACCGGCCATCAGCGCCGGATCCGCCATCACGAAGTCCGGATCGCCGTACTGGTAGACCACGCCGACCGGATCGCTGCCCCTGACCCCCAGCCCGTCGTAGATCACCCTGCTCGTCAAGAGCTGGGCCGAGGCGGGGTAGACGTCCTCCACGTCGTCGGTCAGCGAGGAGCCGTCCGGCAGCGCGGCTCCGTCCGGCGCGTGGGGCAGATCCATGAAGTCGCGGGCCGGCGCGTACGTCATGCGCTGCGTGCCGCCGCCCGGCTGCCAGAGCTGCACGAGCACGTCGGGCACGGCGTCCTGCAGCGGGTACAGGCGGATCTTGGCTTCGGGCTGCGTGAGGTCGACGTCGTATGGCGTGGACTGGGCCCAGTCGAGCCGCCCGTCACCGTTCAGATCGAGCCACGCCGACTGCACGACAGGTCCGCCGGGGCGCCGGTGGATCCTGCTGACGTCGATGACCGGGTAGGCGGCATCGAGCATCGCCGACACGGGCCCCATCGGATGGGACTGCCTCTCGTACAGCGACCCGGTGCGCAGCACGAACCGCCCATAGCGGGACGCGTGGTCGATGTCGGTGGTGACGAACCGCTGCCCGTCGTTCAGGTAGACGGTGGGTGCGCGGGACTCCTCCCCACCGGAGTCCGACGGCTTCATCACGGTGAAGTCCACGAGGCCGTCGCCGTTGACGTCGTGCAGGCCGATGATCCCCAGGCCGAACCCGTCGTTGTAGAGCGGCGACCGCTCCGTGTAGAGGTGGGACGCCGAGAGCGCCGGCACGATCTGGGGGTTGCTGAAGACCTCGGCGGGCACGCCGCCCGGGAACCAGTCCAGCGGCTGCTCGAACCCCCGGCCGTTGTTGAGCTGCACGCAGAGCGTGATCCGGTCCTGGCGGTCCTGGATCCACTCCGGGCGGCGCAGCCAGCGCCACATGGGTCCCGTGTGGGTGTCCGAGGCGGACTGCGGCGGCGGCTCGCACGACGCGCCGCCCTGCAGGCCGGTGTAGACGAAGTCCGGCAGCCCGTCGCCGTTCATGTCCCGGAGCCCGGCGACGTCGTGGGCGCGGCGGTAGGCCGGTCGCGCGTTGCCGTAGAGCCCGTTCCGGTAGATGTCGGTCAGCGAGGCGTCCATGTAGCCGGTGCGCACGCCCGGCCAGGCCATCGGCTCGGTCGAGAACCCGTCGCCCTCGTTGAGGACCACCACCCAGTCCGGTCCCTCGTCTCCGTCCTGGACCCGGTTGCTGCGCACGTAGTCCAGCAGGCCGTCACCGTTCAGATCGACGAGGCCCTGCCGCTTGAAGCGCACGTTCGGGCGGCAGGTCACGCAGTCGCCGCCGACGGGTCCTGCCTGGACCGCGAGGCCGTCGGACGTCGCCGTGATCCCCACGTCGTAGGGGACCTCCAGCACCTCCAGGGCCCTTTGGATCACGAACCAGATCGCAGCCACCGCGGCGCCCGCGCCCGACTGCACCCCGGTGCCGTAGTCGATGGACACGGGGCCCACGCTCATGCCGCCGGAGGTGAAGGACACGGGGCCGATCCCCACGCTGAGGCTCGTCCCGCTCCCGGAGATCGATCCGCCGATGGACACCGGTCCGATGCTCGCGCTCAGGCCCGCGGACACACCTGTGGGCCCCGCCGAGGCGCTGGCGCGGCTCGAGACCGGCGCCGCCGAAGCCTTCGCGGTGCTCTCCCAGACCCCGAGCATGTTGAAGTCACCGTGAAAGCCGAACAGGCGCGGATCGGGCTCGTTCCACTCCAGATCGGGAGCGGGGAAGACGTCCGGCCCGCCGAGCAGCCACGGGTGGGTCAGCGGCAGCTCCCAGATCCGCGTCTCGCCGAACTCGGCGCGCTCGGGGTCGTACAGCGCCACGAACCACGGCATGTGCTGCGTGCTGACGACCAGGTCCTTGAGCGCGTTCGGATCGGGGTTGAAGATCGCCTCGGAAGGCGCGGAGTAGGTGGACGTGGTGTCCTTCAGCCGGTGCTCGAGGATGCCCGCCCCGCCGAGCACGCGGTCCGGGTAGCCGTCGCCGTTGATGTCGATGGTGTCGTGGACCAGTCCCTCGCGCACCAGCAGCCAGGGGGCCTCCTCCGGATCCGCGGGTCCCTGCTCCTCGCGGCGCAGCAGCTCGATGTGATCGCTGGCGATCCGGGTCTGGAACGAGGCACGGGCGTAGCCGTCCACCCAGCGGGTGATGGTCCGCGGCTCCAGGTCCGAGCCGAGTCCCCCGAGGATCGGATCGTGGTTGAAGGGGATGTCGGCCAGCGTGGCCACGGCGTCGCCCGAGGTCGCGCGGGTCACGGCGTACTTGCGCCACAGCACGAGGTCGTCGCTGCCCTGGGCGTCCTTGGTGGTCTGCCGCACGACGATGTCATCGGCGCTGGCGTTCACGTCGGGGTAGGTGTCCCGGACGAGGGCGTGCAGGCTGGCGGTGACCGTGGTCCCGGCCTCACAGAAGGGCGCGCAGGAGCGGTGCTCGCACCAGGCAGCCAGGGTCGGTGGGAACGGCAGGCCGCCCATGCTGTGGCCGCCCGTCCACCAGGCGCCGCACAGGGCATCAGCTCCCGCCGCCGCGTAGAAGGCGTCGAGGTCGCCGGCGATTTCGGGGGACAGCGCGCCGTCCTCGACGAGCTCGTCCACCGACGGGAGCAGGTCCTCCCAGGTGAGCTCCGGATCGTCCGGATCCGGGCGCGCGATCCAGTCGGCGACCTCCTGGAGCGCGAAGGGATCCACGGGGCCGGGCTCGAGCTCGCTGAAGCCGTCGCCCTGGTTCCAGCGGACCCAGAAGTGCTCGCTGGCGACGCCGTCGTTGGCGACGCCCTCCTCGTTCGCGCCGAACACGATGTCCGCGTACGGGTTGAACAGATCCATGAGGTTGCCGGCGGCGGTCAGGTACCTCGGCAGGTGCTCGGCGTGCTGGACCAGGTCCGGCAGCGCGTCGCCGTTCAGGTCCATCATCGAGATGGTCGGGAAGCCGCCCTCGCGCCAGTTGGCGCCCATCCAGGGGATGTCCGTGTTCGCGACGTCCATCTCGACATCCCAGTCGGGCACCTCGGGGCCGTTCGGAGCGTCGGGATCGAGCACGGAGCTCTCGGACCAGACGAACTCCCAGGGGTTGGGCACGAGCGGATTGCTGGCGAACGAGGACTGATCCCAGAGGTCGAAGCCGGTCTGCGGGAAGCCGCTCCCGAGCTCGCCGCTGTAGTCGCCGTCGGCTGCGTAGACGCCGGCGATCGGCCAGACGCGCACGAGGCGGGACCGTCCGGTGCTGCCCTGGTCGTAGTCCAGGCGGAACGTGCGGATCGTGGTCTGGGGGGCGGTGAAGAGCACAGAGCCGTTGGGCGCATGCTCCACGTCCACGTCCGCGAACACCGCGATCTGGCGGATCCGTCGGTCGAGGCGCTCGGGCCCGCCGCTCATGAACGAGGTGCGCACATCTGGGCGGGGCTCCCAGTCGATGCGGGCGGCGTAGTAGTGCGACGGGATCGAGGGCCAGAAGTGACCGGGATCGGCGAGGAAGGCGGTGAACTTGCCGGTCAGGCCGGCCTGCTGCGCCGCGTAGGGCGGGCCAGCGACCGTGACGGAGTCGGCGGGGCTGCCGTGGATCGTTGCGCCGAACGCGAACTCCGTGGCGTCCTTGGCGCGCGCGGCCCAGGTGACGGCGCGCAGGCAGCCGTCGCACCCTTCTGTGCCGCTGGACCAGGCGCTGGACCACCAGCTGTCGATGGGTCCGGCCGGCCCCACGCCCCGCTCCGGCCAGTAGGTGACGAGGTTGCCGTCCCGGTCCTGTACGTGCTGCAGGAGCCAGCGCGTCGGCGTGCCGTCGCCGGCGCGGTCGACGTAGGGCGACTCGCAGCTCGTCGCGCCGTACCACCACGTCGTGCCGTCGTTGCGCACGACGGCGTAGCCGGACGGCAGGTGGACGTCGGGCCCGTCGTGGTCGATGCAGCCGCGGTCGGCGAGGATCGGCACGACGAGCGAGAAGGTGTCGGGGCGCGTGCGCCAAGTGCAGCGGTCCGGGGCGAGGGGATCGCGACGCGACGGGATCAGCTCGGCGCCGTCCAGCCACAGCCGCCCCTCGAAGGACTCGGGGTCGCACGGGTCCGCGCCGTCGAGCCAGTACGACGGCACGCCCCAGGACTGGTCGAGGCGGATCGCTGAGTACGGCAGCGACCAGCCGACGCCAGCGTTGCCGTTGCCCGCGGCGGAGCTGTACAGGAGCTGGAGCTCGGGGGTCGCGCCCGACGGCCCGGCCGGCACCGCCAAGGGGATGGCGTGCGTGAAGGCGCCCGAGTTGTCGCCGATCTCCGGCAGCGCCCCGGCGTGGGCGTGCCCAGCGAAGAAGGCGCTGCACAGGATGAACATGAGGATCGAGGTGATGTCGGCGCGCTTCATCGGAGGGCCCTCCGGAAGCGTCGCCGTGACGAACGACGCTCCCGGGGCCCCAGACGAAAGAAGTCGCTCCGGAGGGCCCCACTTTCTTCAGAAGCGTGCGACGAGCCAACAACGAAGGGGATCCTCGGCACGAGGTAGGCACCAGGATGTTCCGGACTGATCGCCGACCGTATCTATTCTCCGGTAGAGTACATACGGAGCCAGGCGATGAGCGAAGCAGCGCAACCAACCCTCGAACCCGGCCGGGCCTACCGCACTCGGGAGCTTCGACACTGGAGCGCCAACCCGACGCGGCTGGCGCGCAGGCTGGTGCGTGAGGGCAAGCTGCGCGAGGCCGCCCACGGGCTGTTCTATGTGCCCATCGAGAGCCGCTTCGGGCAGGCGCCCGCGTCCGACACCGAGCTGCTCCGAGCTTTCATCGGCGACAGCCACTTCGTGATCACCGGGCCGCCTCGATGGAACGCCCTCGGGCTGGGCTCGACCGCGATGTTCGCCGCGACCCTCGCCTACAACACCAAGCGCACAGGCGACTTCACATTCGACGGACGGCGCTTCCTGCTTCGACGGGTGCTCTTCCCGCAGAACCCGCCACCGGAGTGGTTCATCGTCGATCTGCTTCAACACCACGAGATGGCCGGTGCCTCTCTCACCGTGTTGGAGGAGCGCCTCACCGCGGCGCTGACGCAGAAGCGCTGGAGCGCGGAGCGACTTCGGGAGATGGCAAACGAATACGGCACGAAGGCCACCCTCGCGCTCGTGGAGCGCTGCGTCGCCCAGTCGGGTCCCACCTCATGACCTTCGTCCACGAAGACAGCGACTTCCAGCCTCTCCTCGGCATCGTGGCCAGAGAGACGGGCATCGCGGCCGCGCCCCTCCCCAGGTGTAGACGGGTCCGCCCGGGATCGGACGCGGCAGGACGGCT